>JADIMK010000013.1 GCA_017694785.1 Candidatus Cryptobacteroides intestinigallinarum | reverse complement strand
GTATGATATCTACGGCCATACCTGTCATTACGATAGCTGCAGCAATACTCCTGTCTTATCTGTGCGCCATCAATTTCGATATGGCGAATATGCTTACGGCACAGAATCTCGGCCTTGGCCTCTATGGCATCGGAATCGCTGCTGTCGGAATGCTTTCGACACTCGGTATCACACTTGCCACAGATGCATACGGCCCTATAGCCGACAATGCGGGAGGAAACGCCCAGATGAGCGGCCTTGATCCTGAGGTGCGCAGAAGGACCGACATTCTCGATGCGCTCGGAAACACTACTGCTGCTACAGGGAAGGGATTTGCCATCGGTTCAGCTGCCTTGACAGGGCTTGCGTTGCTGGCTTCATATATGGAAGAGATCAAGATAGCGCTTGCCCGTACCGGAGAACAGATAACTGCTGCGACAGGAGACCTTGTCGATGCCGCTCAGGCGACTATTCCTGACCTGATGTCATATTATAATGTCAATCTGATGAATCCTACCGTGCTTGTCGGCATCTTCATCGGAGCCATGATGTCATTCCTCTTCTGCGGACTTACCATGAATGCTGTCGGCAGAGCCGCACAGAAGATGGTAGAGGAAGTACGCCGTCAGTTCAGGGAAATCAAGGGGATCCTTACACGTGAGGCTGTGCCTGACTATGCCCGCTGCGTCGAGATTTCCACTAAAGGTGCTCAGCATGAGATGCTCCTGCCGTCGCTTGTGGCTATCATAGTCCCTGTCGTAGTGGGACTAGTGCTTGGTGTTGCAGGAGTGATGGGGCTTCTGTTCGGCGGACTCGGCTCGGGATTCGTACTTGCCATATTCATGGCCAACTCTGGCGGCGCATGGGACAATGCCAAGAAATATGTTGAGGAAGGAAACCTGGGAGGCAAGAACTCAGACTGCCACAAGGCTACCATAGTCGGTGACACCGTGGGTGATCCTTTCAAGGATACATCAGGACCGTCGCTGAACATCCTGATCAAGCTCATGAGTATGGTGTCCATCGTGATGGCTGGACTGACTGTCTGGGTACACATGCACTGACGGGCATATCTGTCTTCAGACGTATTCTCAAAATATTGCTATATTTGCAGATTGCGGCAGCAGTGGCATGAAAAATGCCATTAGCTGCCCTTGCAAATGATATATTGATATGGACGAGAAGACGGAAAAAGATATATTGCAGGATAATGCCGGTAAGGAATATGAACACGGCTTCGTCACTGACGTGGAGCAGGAGTTCATCCCCAAGGGCCTCAATGAGGACATAATACGGCTGATATCCGCAAAGAAAGAGGAGCCCGGGTGGCTCCTTGAATTCAGGCTGGACGCCTTCAGACGATGGCAGAAGATGAAGATGCCTACGTGGGCGCACCTTGACATACCTGAAATCGATTTTCAGGACATAATCTATTATGCGGCCCCCAAGAAGGACAGCGACAGGCCTAAGGAGATCGATCCTGAGCTTGCAAAGACATTTGACAAGCTGGGCATACCTCTCAATGAACGGGCAGCCCTTGCCGGAGTGGCTGTAGATGCTGTATTTGATTCAGTATCGGTCGCTACGACTTTCCGTAAGTCTCTGGCCGACAAAGGTATAATATTCTGTTCCTTTTCGGAGGCCGTGAAGGAGCATCCGGACCTTGTGCGGAAATATCTCGCATCTGTGGTCCCTGCCGGTGACAATTTCTTTGCTGCCCTCAATTCCGCAGTGTTCAGCGACGGATCCTTCTGCTATATCCCCAAGGGGGTCCGCTGCCCGATGGAGCTGTCCAGCTACTTCAGGATAAACGCAAAGGGCACAGGACAGTTCGAGCGTACGCTTATCGTGGCAGATGAAGGCTCATACGTGAGCTACATGGAAGGCTGTACAGCTCCGATGAGAGATGAGAACCAGCTCCATGCCGCTGTTGTTGAGATCGTGGTTGAGAAGGATGCTGAAGTGAAGTATTCGACTGTACAGAACTGGTATCCCGGCGATGCATCAGGAAAGGGCGGCATCTTCAACTTCGTGACAAAGAGGGGACTGTGCAAAGGAAGCGGAAGCCATCTCTCCTGGACACAGGTGGAGACGGGTTCTGCCATCACATGGAAATATCCGAGCACGATCCTCAAGGGCGACAATTCCTCCTCGGAGTTCTATTCAGTGGCAGTCACCAACAACTGGCAGCAGGCCGACACCGGCACCAAGATGATACATGCAGGCCGGAATACCAGAAGCCGCATCATCAGCAAGGGAATATCCGCAGGCCACAGCCAGAACAGCTACCGCGGGCTTGTCAAGATCCTTCCGGGGGCAGACAATGCGAGGAACTACTCCCAGTGCGACAGCCTGCTGATAGGCGACAGATGCGGAGCGCATACATTCCCGAACATAGAGAATGCCAACAGGAGTGCTGTGGTAGAGCATGAAGCCACTACATCCAAGATAAGCGAGGACCAGCTCTTCTACTGCAACCAGAGGGGTATCGGACCGGAGGATGCAGTGGGGCTGATTGTCAACGGCTACGCAAGGGAAGTGCTTTCGAAGCTCCCGATGGAGTTTGCCGTTGAGGCGCAGAAGCTGCTCCAGGTCTCTCTCGAAGGGTCTGTAGGTTAGCGTAAGACCGTAGGACAAACGTTTATCTGATATTGCAGTATGAGAGAATTCCTGAATTATTCACTGTTTACGATAGGCGGAGATACTCCGGTGCTTCTGGTGGACCTCATTACATCGGTGCTCGGACTGACCTGTGTATTCCTGGCCGGACGCAACAGCAAATACAATTTCTGGGTGGGCTATCTGTACACTACGTTCCTTTTCCTGATGTTCTGGAACAAGAACCTGTATGCAAGTCTGCTCCTCCAGCCGGTATCGCTCGGCATAAACATACTCGGCCATTACCGCTGGACGCATCCGAAGAAGACAGAGGAAAGCTCGCAGGACCACAGTGCGCTGAAAGTCACCATGCTGACCTGGCCTCAGAGAGGGGCGGCCGTCGTGTCGGTCTTTGTGATCGCCGGCCTTTGGGGATGGCTTCTCAGCCAGCTCGGCAACAGGTGGTGCGTGGGGCTTTTCCCATCAGATCCGATACCTTATCTTGATGCATGCGTGACTGTGCTCATACTTGTCGCCCAGTTCCTTTCTGCCCTTAAGAAATGGGACTGCTGGATAGCATGGCTGCTCGTGAACATCACCCAGATGATGCTCCATATATCCGTAGGACATGTATTCATGCCTATAGTATCGGGCCTGTATCTTGTCAACGGAGTCGCCTCTCTGTACAGCTGGTACAGGCTGTATCAGAGAAAGGCCTGAAATATAGAAAGACTTGAAATATAAATGACAATCAGATCTGCGGGCTTGCTCCTGCGGACAACAAACAGAAGATATGAACGATATATTGTTGGAAATAAAAGGTCTCAGAGCCTCGGTCGAGGACAAGGAAATCCTCAAGGGCGTGGACCTCGTGATAAGGAAAGGAGAAATCCATGCGATAATGGGGCCTAACGGTGCCGGAAAAAGCACGCTGTCAGCCGTACTTGCCGGCAGGGAGAATTTCACCGTCACCTCCGGTTCGGTCACTTTCATGGGCAAGGACCTGCTTGCCATGTCCCCTGAAGAACGATCCTGGGCAGGTATATTCCTTTCATTTCAGTATCCGGTCGAGATACCCGGGGTATCCATAACCAACTTCATGAAGACAGCAGTCAACGCACACCGCGAAGCCAAGGGCCTGGAGCCTCTGAAGGCCGGTGATTTCCTGAAGATGATGAGGGAAAAGATGGCGTTTGTACAGATGAAGCCGGAGTTTTCCAAGAGGGAGGTCAATGTGGGCTTCTCCGGAGGAGAGAAGAAGCGCAATGAGATCTTCCAGATGGCTATGCTGGATCCGGTGCTGTCGATACTTGATGAGACAGACAGCGGACTTGATGTGGATGCACTTAGGATAGTGGCCCACGGAGTGAATGCTCTTCATACTCCTGAAAAGTCTGTGATAGTCATCACACACTACCAGAGGCTTCTGGACTATATCGTACCTGACGTGGTACATGTCCTGAAGGACGGCAGGATTGTGCGTTCGGCAGGGAAGGAGCTTGTGGCTGAGATAGAGGAAAAGGGTTATGATTCCATCAACTGAGGACAAGGCCATGTCTGGAGAAATCAATGCTATGTCAAGGGAAAGAAATATTGTTGTAGCTCCGGGGGACAGTCTGCAGCGGGTCTTCATGCTCAGGGATCCTTCGGCTGCATCCCTGCCGATCGAGCATCTTGTGCTCAATGAGGGGTCCAAGGCAGATATCACCATTGCAGTACTGCCGGGTGTCAGCTGTGACATCCGTCTGTCTGTCGATGTGGAAGGCCGCAATGCGGAATGTCTTGTACACGGCATCTGTCTCTGTCCGGATTCCGAGAATGTCCGTATATGGGTGGATGTCAATCACAAGGTGTCCGGGAGTACTTCAAGCCAGATGTTCCGCGGCATAGCCGGCGGAAGCTCAAGGCTCGGTTTCAACGGAAAGATCACGGTCTTCCAGGATGCGCAGAAGACAGAGGCATATCAGGAAAGCCGCAACCTGCTCCTTTCGGATACAGCCAAGGTAGATGCCAGGCCTCAGCTTGAGATATATGCCGATGATGTGAAATGTTCCCATGGAGCCACAATCGGGAAGCTTGATGAAGAAGAGCAGTTCTACATGCGCTCAAGAGGAATTTCCCTCAAGGAGGCACGTGTGCTGCAGATGATTTCATTTGTTTCCCCGGTGCTTTCGCATATGCCGGAGTCCGCTGTAAAGGATGAGATCACATCAGAGGTGGAGCAGGCTATCCGGAAGATGAATTTCTGAAGAAACGGCTGCCTGCCGTATGTCGGGAGTATTTGAACTATAATGTTTTATTGAGAATGACAGTATATCCTTGCGTCAAGATCAACCTCGGGCTGAATGTCCTCCGCCGCAGGCCGGACGGCTATCATGACCTTGAGACGGTTTTCGTGCCGTCACAGGAGTATCATGATGTGCTTGAGATAATCACAGCAGATGACTATAGCCGTACATCGGCTTCACTCTTCGGCAGATATGGTACTCCGGACAGCGTTTCCGGAAGCCGGGAGATTGTGCAGTCAATTTCTCCGGACGGCAAGCTCATGATCACGATTGCGCGCAGGGAAGGCGTCGACTGGGATCCGCTGAAGGACCTTTGTGCCAAGGCCTATTTTCTTCTGGACAGGGATTTCAGTCTTCCGTCTGTAAAGATATTTCTGGAGAAGCTTTCTCCGGTAGGTGCCGGTCTCGGCGGCGGCTCTGCAGATGCGGCATATACTGTAATGGAGCTCAACAGCCTGTTCTCGCTCGGACTGGATGACAGTCAGATGGCCGGATATGCAGCATCGCTCGGCAGCGACTGCGCGTTCTTCATCTACGGAAGACCTATGTTCGGTGAGGGAAGGGGAGAAATACTCTCTGATTTTCCTCTTCCGTGTCTTTCGGACTATGATCTGAAGATAGTGGTGCCGGAAGGGATATCCGTCTCTACGGCTGAAGCCTACAGGGGCATTGTACCACGTGTGCCGGAAAAAAGTCTAAGGGAAGTACTGGCTTATCCGATTGAAAAATGGAGAGAGTCGCTTGCAAATGATTTTGAAGCGACTGTATTTGCAAAGCATCCGGCTCTTGCTTCAATCAAGCAATCATTATATGACTCCGGAGCCGTCTATGCATCAATGTCCGGCAGCGGGTCAGCCTTGTTCGCCCTTTACCCAAGGTCGGATTGATTACCGAAGCCGGATGATAGGCTGGATTGAATGATAAAGAAACAGTTTCAAAAAAAGCAAAAATCGCAAAAAAGAGAAATCTGTGGTAAAGTCCTCTGATCTGGGGTTAAAGATTAGGAGACTTTACCTTTTTACATTTATTTTGCTCTCGGCATCTTGGAGTGACTGGATAATGAGGAGAGGAGGATTTTTATGAGATTTGCGGGCGACAGCTTCCGGTGGTGCTTTCTGGAGCTTTTTCTCGGAGCAATGGTTTCTTGCGGTACAGTAGAAACGGACAGACCTTCGGACATAGGCAGTCTGATCCCTGGGGAGGGCCCCGGCGGGGCCGCTGAGATTGTCAGGGACCTGTATGTCACAGGTGTGGAATACCCTGAAGGATATGACTGGCATTCCGACCCGGACTATGACCATGTGGCATGTACCCTTTTCCTGATGAAGGGTGACGAAAGGATCCTTGAGCTGCCTGTCGGAGAACGTAACATGATTTCCGCGGATCCGGACATGCACAGGTGCTTCGGAGGACATCTTTATACGGATTTCTCGACGGATACTGAAACAATTGTCATGAAAGACGGGACTGAGCTGTTCCGTTATCCCGACAGGGAGATGATCTGCGGCTTCCAGGTTATAGGGGACAATATATATACTCTGGGGGCACCGCGCGACGGAGACGGCTGGACCTTGAGGGAAAACGGCATTGTCACCATGGTGAAGACTGCAGGATATCTTATGACAGACCTGCGCCTTGATGGAGATGACCTGTGGTTCGCCTATGCCGATCCCATAGGATATGGAAACGGTGAAACCAGGAAGCGATGCTATCTGGTTGTGAACGGGAATGCATCTCCGGTGGGTACAGCGGAAGACATAGAGACAGTCGATGACATACTTCTGTACGGAGGCAAGATTTATTTTACGGCAAAGCTTGATGGAATGCCTGAACATGTGGTCTATTGCGGAGATGAGATGCATGCACTGGAACTGGGCTCCGGTACTGAGACGAAAGACTGCCGGATCTATTATGACGGCGGGAATGACATCTATGTCGGCGGGCTGAAATATATTGAGGTCTCAGGCTATCTTAAGACAATGTGGAAGAACTTCGGTTCCAGGTTCAACTACAGCAGCAGATCAGAGGTCGCATATTATCTGGACAGGGACATAATGAATTATGTCCTGCTGTATGATGACGGCCGGACTCGGGAAACAAAGATCTACAGGGATTGCATCAATGTCGATATCGGTGAAGCGGAGAAAATGTATATGTTTCTCGGGGCTTCGGCCGCATGTGCAGGAGACGGACATTTCCATGTCGCTCTGCATCCTGTGGATGCTGAGACTGAACCGGCTCTTTTCAGCGACAATGAGATAAAAAGATATGGCTTCAACGGATATTTTACATCTGTATCGCTCTGGTGAAGCCTATAGCGTCGGCTATTCTTCCCAGGACACTGTCCTTGACATGTCAGGATTGACCTCTATCGATACCCTGAGGGTTTCTTCAGGGAGAAGGTCCTCTATGTTTTCAGGCCATTCTATGATACATAGTGCACCGCTGTAGAGATAGTCGTCCAGACCTATGTCTACAGCTTCAGACAGCTTGTTGATACGGTAGAAGTCGAAATGGAAAAGAGGCTCCCCGGAGGCTGTCCTGTATTCGTTTATGATCGTGAAAGTAGGGGAGCAGACCGGGTCTGTGACACCGAGGCAATTGCAGATTGCTGTTGTAAATGTGGTCTTGCCGGCACCCATAGGAGCGAAGAACGCGATTATCCGGTTGTCTCCTATTTTCTGGAGAAATTCCTTGGCTGCCCTGTCCAGATCGGATATATCCTTGATTGTTACTGTCTGTTTCATGTCGATGTTCTGATTATTGTCATAGCAGCTGTCCTCGGGCCACAACATGTTCCCATATCGATGCTCTGTGGACATGGTGCAAAAATAGAAAAAAATGACTGATTTAGAAAAGCGGCTGCCTGTCCAGAAAACGATATCCGGCGGCCTCGGAGATATGCCGTATACATATGTCTTCTGCCCCCTCAAGGTCTGCTATAGTCCTTGCCAGCTTCAATATCCTTGTGCAGGCTCTTCCGGAAAGATTCATCTTCCTCGCTGTCCTCGACAGGAAGTCTGAACATTCCGGTGAGAGACCGCAGTGAAGTTCTGTGAGTTTCAGGTTCATCTCAGCGTTGCAGAATATACCTTCTCCCATGAATCTTCTTTTCTGGATCTCCTTGGCTTTGGCGACTCTTTCTGCAATCCTTGAGCTTGGTTCGCCTTTTTCTTTTCTGAGTATCCTGCTGCTGTCCGTCTGGTGTATCCACAGATGTATGTCTATCCTGTCGGCTATCGGACCTGAAAGCCGCCCTAGATAAGCGGCCCGTTTTCCGGGAGTGCATGTGCACCGGTCGCCTTCGCCATAATATCCGCAAGGACATGGATTGGTGGCAGCGACAAGCATGAATGAGGCAGGGAACTCTATCTTGGTCCTTAGCCTGGAGATGGTCACTTTTCTGTCTTCCAGCGGACTCCGTAGAGCTTCGGATACCTTCTTGGGGATTTCAAGGAATTCGTCCAGAAAAAGTACTCCATTGTGTGCGAGCGAAACCTCGCCTGGTAGAATATAGTCCGTACCTCCGCCTATGAGCGATGCCAATGAGGTGCTGTAGTGAGGAGCCCGGAATGGTCTCTGGCGCATGAGTCCTCCGTTGAGGCCCCCTTTCCCGGCCACTGAATATATCTTGCTTGTCTGCAATGCTTCTTCTGTGTCCATTTCCGGCATGATCCCGGGTATGGCCTTGGCGAGAGTGCTCTTGCCGGAGCCTGGAGGACCTATCATTATCACGTTGTGTCCTCCTGCTGCCGCTATCTCCAGACCTCTCTTTGCACCTTCCTGTCCGTATATGTCAGCAAAATCCGGAATATCCCTATGCCTGTCTTCAGCGGCAGGTTTCTTGCCCCTGACCAGAAGATCTTCGCATCCGGCACCGGATATGATCCTTATGGCTTCGGCAAGTGTCCTTATGCCATATACGTTGATCCCGGTGAATTCGCTGGCCTCCATAGCTGACTCTTCAGGCAATATGCATCCTTTTGCTCCGGCCTTCATGGCGAGTTCAACTATAGGAAGAGCCCCGGGGACACTGCGTACGCTGCCGTCCAGGCCAAGTTCGCCCATCATTATATATGAGGACAGCATTGGAAGGTGTTCCTGTCCTGACACAGCTATTATCCCGGCTGCTATGGGTAAGTCAAATCCGCTCCCTTTCTTCTTTATGTCGGCAGGGGCAAGGTTTATCACGATTTTTCTGCCGGGTATCCTGTATCCCAGGAACTGCAGTGCAGATATTGTCCTGAGAAGGCTTTCCTTGACTGCCGTATCCGCAAGTCCTGTGAGATGTATTCCTATTCCTGCCGTCATGTCGACTTCTACCGTGACCGGTATCGCCTCAATTCCCAGGCAGCGGGCTCCATAAACATTTGTCAGCATGGTCTTTTTTCTGTAAATATCCGGCAGTAAAAGAGAAATAATCGCCAAAAAGAAAAAAATGTGGCCAAACAAAAGATAAATGCGAAACAGTTTCTAAATTTGTAGCCATGCTAAAGAGATTTCTGGAATCAGTCGGCAGCTATTGTCTGTTTCTGAGGATGGTTTTCCGAAGACCTGAGAAGTGGAGGATATTCTGGAGACAGTTTGTCGTGGAAACGGACAAACTCATCCTCTCTTCCATCGTCATTGTGGGAGTCATCTCCTTGTTCATAGGTGGTGTCCTTGTCATACAGACAGCATCCAACATGTCCAATCCTATGCTGGACAGGATGCTGGTCGGCTATATGGTACGTGAAACCCTTGTACTTGAATTCTGCTCTACGGTTGTCGCGCTTATCCTTGCAGGAAAAATGGGGTCCAACATAGCTTCAGAGATAGGCAGCATGCGTATTTCCGGACAGATTGATGCGATGGATATGATGGGGGTGAATTCAGCAGGATTCCTTGTCCTTCCGAAAGTCATGTCAGCTACTCTTCTGAGTCCGCTTCTGATGTTGTTCAGCTTTGTCCTCGGCCTTCTGGGCGGCTGGGCAGTGGTGGAAATCACAGATATAATCCCTGCATCAAAGTATATTACAGGCATAAGGTATGCCTATAACGGCTTTTATGTTGTATACAGCGGCTTCAAGATGGCCCTGTTCTGTTTCCTGATCTCCTCGATTTCTGCCTACAACGGCTATTATGCCGACGGCGGTTCCCTGGGTGTCGGCGCCTCCAGCACCAGATCCATAGTGGTGACAAGCATACTCATACTTCTCTTTGACCTGATCGTCACTCAGCTGATGCTGTATTGACGCTTAAATGTCCCTGATATGATAAAGGTAGAGCATCTGTACAAGAGTTTCGGAGACCTGCATGTCCTTAAGGATATCAGTCTGGATTTTGAGCCTGGTAAATGCAATATGATAATAGGAGCCAGCGGTTCGGGAAAGACTGTGCTGCTGAAGAATCTCATCGGTCTCATGACTCCGGATTCAGGTGAAATATGGTATGGCGGACACAGGCTTTCCGACATGGACTATGACCAGAAGAAACTGTTGCGGCAGAAGATAGGAGTTCTGTTCCAGGGAAGTGCACTGTTTGATTTCGAGACCGTACTCGGCAATGTCATGTTCCCGATGGAGTTCTTCACTGACTGGACACGGGCGCAGAAGATAGAGCGGGCCAGGTTCTGTCTGGACAGGGTGAATGTGAAGGGTGCTGATGACCGCTATCCGAGTGAGCTCAGCGGAGGTATGCAGAAGAGAGTCGGAATAGCCAGAGCCATAGCGCTCAATCCTGATTTCCTGTTCTGCGATGAGCCTAATTCCGGCCTGGATCCCTATACGTCAAGTCTTATCGACAAGCTTATCCACGGTATAACAAGGGAATACAATATCACGACAGTGATAAATACTCACGACATGAATTCAATGCTTGAGATAGGCGACAATATAGAATTCATTTATGACGGCACTTTGAAATGGAAAGGTGACAGACATTCGATCCTTGAAACTGACTGTGCTGAACTTAGGACTTTCGTCGGGGCGAACGTACTTGCCAGAAGGGTGATTGATCCGGCAGGTGACTGATCAGGGATTCCTTGCCTATGCCTGTCTGACGGGCTATGGCTGTCAGCTACAGCCTTACTCTCAGACCTGCTTCAAATCCAAACATCAGCGGCTGAACTGTCCTTATGCTCTTCGGCTGGTTGCTCTTGAAGTAATATCTTACACTAGGGTCGATGTATATTCCGAGCCGGTCGATTACAAGGAATTCGACACCGATTCCAAGATCTGCTGACATCTGTACACCTCGGCTTTTTTCTCTATATGTCAGGGTCTGTCCGGGGGCATCTATCAGATATGTGCTGCTGACACATTTTTCGACTGCTCCTCCAGCGTAGGCGTACAGGTCTATGAAATCCTTTTTAAGTATGCTGAAATAGACATTTACAGGGATACCTATGTAGCTCTGTGAATTCAATATGTCTGAATCTGAGAACGGAGTGCTGTTCTCATCATAGTATATTCCTGAAAGAGTCCTGTTAAGGAGAGAATAATTTATTCCTGCCCCGAGCGCCCAGCGGCTGTTGAAGAATATCTTTACTCCGGCCCCGAATGACAGAGGAATGCCGTATGATGTAGCCATGTCTTCGTGCAGACTGTTTGCAGGAGGGATTCCGGAGCTCTGCATCGGAGCAATGCTACGTGCGGATTTCCCTTGCGTGCTGTTGCTTATTGCATTTCCGGAAATTGTCATTGCTACAGGTGTCTTCCGTCTTCCGGCATCAATGTCGGCGTCAAGGACATTGGCGTCATCCCATGTGGAGGCGGATGGAGTCCTGTCACCTATGCTCTCTGTGTCAGAGCCTTCTGCTTTCGTCTGCTTTTCTCTCTCCGGCTTCTCGTTGAGGCCTGCCGTTGATTTCTCGCCCGACTGCTGCGGTATTGCGGCGGACATGCCATTTATGTCAGACTGCTCCTCTGTCTCATTTATATCGGACTGAAGACCTGTGACCTGTGTTTCGGCCTGAGATACTGTTTCTTGCGTGACGGACTGAGGTACGTTTTCAGACATCATGGATACTGGCTTGTGTGAGGCGTCGGCGAGGATCGTCCTGTCGGAAGGCAAGGTGTCACCAGAGGTAGCAGCTTTGTCGATGACCTGTATCCCGGCATCGGCCGACAGGTCCATCGGCTGACCGGCATGATGTCCCGTGCCGATGAAAAGATCAGCTCCAAGGAAGATGAATGCTGCAGCTGCCGCGGCAGCCGCAACGGCTATGGCAGATCTGCGCAGCCATATCACGACAGGCCTTTTCTCCTTTGCGGGAAGCCGTTTCTGTACAGATTCCCACAGATAGTCAGGGACTTCTTCCCGGCCATCTTCCAGAATGGACCTTATCTTAAGATCAAATTCCTTGTCTTCTTCAAGCATCTTTACCTTTCTCTTTTATCTTGTTCTGCAGCCATGTCCTTGCCCGGCTGAGCTGTGTCCTTGATGTAGTCTCTGAAATATCGAGCATCTGTGCTATGTCCTTGTGGGAATATCCCTCGACGACATACATATTGAATACAGTCCTGAATCCGGGAGGAAGTGATGTGATGAGCTTCATAAGCTCCTTGTATCCGATGTTCTGCATCTGTGAAGTGATGTCAGTCGCAATGTTGCGTGCGGAATCTATCTCGTCGCTCATCTTCAGCGCGTCCTTCTTGCGCAGGTACATGAGAGCAGTATTTACAAAGATCTTCCTTGCCCAGCCTTCAAAGGAGCCGTCTCCCTTGTAGCTGCCGATTCTCGAGAAAAGTGTCACGAACCCGTCCTGCAGGATATCCTCGGCTGTGCTCCTCTCGCCGACATACCTTATGCACAAGGGAAACATGCGGGGTGCCAGCCAGTCATATAGAGACCTTTGGGCTATCCTGTCGCCTTCCTTGCACAGACCTATTAGTTCTTGCTCTGAGGTCCCGGTCACAGTACAGTTTGCATTTACAGGTTCGTAAACATTCCCGCGAAATAAAAGATGCAGGCACCGGCACTAATGTTGCATCAATGCTGAAATCTTTAAGGCGCGTTCTGCAAATATACAAGATTTTGTACTAATTTTGCAATCTGTCGGTCATGTGCCGGAGAGATCGGTATTGTGCCTGAAAAGACGCACATGAACTTAAAAATATCGGTAATGAAATCTCTAGCATTATATATTGTATTGTCTGTCTTGCTCCTGTCTTATGTCCCGGTCTTCGGACAGTCCGGCATGGACAGGCTGCTTGAAAACGAGGTCATCACAGCTGTTGAGAAATATGACGCAAAGGATTTTTCCGGTGCGGCGTCTCTTCTTTCTCATGTAGTCTCCAAGGCTCCTGACAATGATGCGGCATGTTTCTATCTGGGGCTCTGCGAGTTCTGCATGGGTCATGTAGACAAGGCGGAAGACTGGCTGAAGAAGGCTGTCTCCCTTGACCCGTCCAATTTCTGGTACCGCTACAGGCTTGCCATGGTATATTCCGCTGCCGGAAAACCTGAGCTCACTACTCTCATGTTCGAGCAGATCCTCAAGGATTTTCCAAAGAAGAATGACATATACTATAACCTTATAGATCTGTATCTTTCGTCCGGACAGACAGACAAGGCTCTGGAGACTCTCGGACAGATAGAGACTCTCTTCGGGAAGAATGAATCCACTGCCCTTACCCGCTTCGACCTACTCCGCCAGACCGGCAAGACGGAAGAGGCATATGAATCCCTGAGGCAGTTCAATGAAGAATATACATCGCCTAGAGTGCTGTCGGTGCTCGGGGACTACTATATCTCCATGTACAATGATTCTCTCGCCCTCAGGTCCTATGATGAGGCTCTGGACATAATGCCGGGCTATGCTCCTGCTCTTCTTGGTAAGGCTGAGGTCCTCAGGATCACAAGACGTTATGACAGCTATTTCCCGGCCATAATGGAGTTCGTGCGCTCTTCTTCGGTTCCGGCCGAGAGCAAGGCAGACTATCTGACCAGCCTTTTCCAGAGGTCCGATCCTATGTTCCTCAAGACTTTCATGCCAGAGATAGATACTATGGTGAATGAATGTGTCGCCATGTATGCGAAGGACAGTACTGTGCTTTCAATGGCAGGGGTCTATTATTATGGCACAGAACGTCCTTCGAAGGCAGAGGAATATTTCAGCCGCAATATGCAGGTGAATCCGGAAAGTATGTCGGCCGCTGCCAATTTCATGGAGTTCCTGATGTATACTGACCAGTGGGACAGGCTTTCTTCTGAAGGCAGGGCAGCGTTCCGCAGATTCCCGTCTGAACCCTCTTTCCTTGAAATGGCAAGCCTTGCTGATTATCATAAGGGTGACTACAGGAAAGTGCTCGGAGCATGTGACACTATCATTGCCGCTGCTGCAGGAGACAGTACAAGGACTCTGGCGGTCTATACGACCATGGGCGATATGTATCATGAGTTGGGAGAGAATGCAAAAGCCTACAAGTCTTATGACAAGGCCTTGAAGATCAATCCGAAATATGTACCTGTCCTCAACAATTACGCTTATTTCCTCAGTATGGAGGGCAAGAAGCTGAAGAAAGCATACAGCATGAGCAAGATCACTGTTGAAGCTGAACCTGACAATCCTACATATCTGGACACCTTCGGTTGGATTCTCTATCTTCAGGGAAAGCCTCTCGAGGCAAAGCCATTCTTCAAGCATGCCATGCTTTACGGCGGAAAGGAAAGTCCGGTGATACTGGACCATTATGCCGAAGTCCTGTATGCTCTTGGAGAGTACGATCTGGCATTTGTCTACTGGACACAGGCCCAGGGAAAGAACAAAGGTGAGATACCGGGACTGGAAGAAAAGATCAGCCGCCGGAAGGCTGAAATGAAAAAATAGCCGAAATGTCTGGACGGATTCTCATAGTATTACTCATTTCCTTGCTTTGCAGCATCGGTGCCTATGCACAGGATACCCGTGCATATGAAGCCAAGGTGGATGCCCTTGAGAGGGAAATCGCCATCCTGGACAAGCAGATCTCAGCCAATGCTGCTCGCAGCAGCAATCTGCTTTCGGAGCTTACGATGATCAGGAAGAAGATATCCAACAGAAAGGAACTTGTGCGTGCCGCAGATCGTCAGATAAGGGTCTATTCCGACAATATCTATCTGGCTCAGAAGAAGATAAACAGGCTGCAGGAGCAGGTGGACACTCTTTCGGCCCATTATGCGCGGCTTGTGCGCAGTGCCTATAAGAATCGTGATGCCAAGATCTGGTACATGTATATTCTTGCGAGCGACAATCTCGGACAGGCATTCCGGCGCTATGGATATTTCAAGAATCTTTCCAACGAGATCAGATCCCAATACGAAAAGATAGAAGCAGCAAAAGCCGAGATCGAGGCGGAGAAGGCAAAGATGCAGGAACTGCGCAAGGAAGCCCAGTCTGTGCGTGCCCAGAGGCAGAGCGAGCTTGAGTCTCTCCAGAAGGATGAGAACAAGGCTGAGATCATGGCAGGAAGGCTGAAGCAGGACAGACGCAAGTATGAGAAGCAGCTTGCATCAAAGAAAAAGCAGGTGGAGGCCTTGAACCAGGAGATAAAGAGACTGGTTGCGGAAGCCATGAAGGCATCTTCCGGTGAAAAGAAAGAGGCTAAGGAAGTCGACTATAAGCTTGCCTCAGAGTTCTACAAGAACAAAGGCAAGCTCCCGTGGCCGGCAAAAGGACCTGTTGTAGACGGCTTCGGTCAGAGATATCATCCTGTATTCACATCCCTGAAGCTACCTTTCAACAACGGAATTGACATAGCCTTGTCTCCCGGAACACAGGTTAATGCAGTATTTGACGGCACTGTCAAGCAGATTGTAGTGATGCCTGGATACAACATCTGTGTCCTGGTCCAGCACGGAAATTATTTTTCATTCTACTGCAAGCTCAAGAGCACATCAGTGAAGGCAGGTGATAAAGTGAAGACAGGCCAGAAGATAGGTACTGTAGATACAATAAACGGAGAGACGAAGCTGCATTTCCAGATCTGGCAGAACCAGAAACCTCAGAATCCGGAACTGTGGCTGCGCTGATCCTGGATGATTTTGACAAATATGACAAAAAAGACTGTTTTTCTGACTGGAGCTACCGGCAACATGGGCTGGGCAGGCTTCAGTGAACTTTACAAGAAACGCGACAGGTTCAGGATAAAGATACTGGCTCGGCACAGCAAAAAGAACATCAGGCTTCTGAGACCTTTTTTCTCTGATCCTGACGTCGAGATAATTTGGGGCGACCTTCTGGTCTATGAAGATGTCCTTGCCGGAGTCATCGGATCGGACTATGTCCTCCATGTCGGCGGCATGGTGTCCCCGAAGGCAGACTATTATCCGGAAAAGACGCTGAAAGTCAATGTGACTGCTGCCGAAAACATTGTAAAGGCGGTGCTTGCACAGCCGGACCACAGTAGAATCAAAGTAGTATATATCGGTTCCGTTGCACAGTGCGGCGACCGCATGTGTCCGATACACTGGGGGTGTGCTGGAGATCCTGTCTATCCGAGCGCATTCGATATGTATGCAGTCTCAAAATGCAAGGCTGAGAAGATAATCGTCGATTCCGGCATTGAACATTGGGTTTCTCTCCGCCAGAGCGGGATCCTTTACCCAGGAATCTTCAAACAGATCAACCCGGTGGCCTTCCATGTTCCGATCAGCGGGGTGCTTGAGTGGGCTACAATAGAAGATTCAGGGAGGCTTCTTGCCAATGTGTGCGAAGACTGGGTCCCTGAAGAGTTCTGGAACCGCTTCTACAATATCAGCAGCGGTGAGCAGTACAGGATGAACAACTATGAATTCGAGACTAGATTGCTTGCACCTATCGGGATTTCTTCGGTAGAGAAAGTATTCGAGCCGCGTTGGTTCGCTACTCGCAATTTCCACGGCATGTGGTATTCTGACGCCGATATACTTGAAGATTATCTTCATTTCAGGGAGAATCTTCCGATCGATGAATATTTCAGAAGGATGGCATCCAACCTGCCATGGTACTATTCATTGGCAAGATTCGTCCCTGCAGGCCTTATAAAGCTTTTCATGAAGCCAATGGCTTATGAAAAAGGACTAGGCACACAGACATGGATCAAGGATGATCCGGAGAAACTGGAGGCATACTACGGTTCTGAGGAAGAATACCGGGCTATCGGCAGCTGGGAACAGATCAGACCTCCATATATGGAGAAGAACCAGGCAAAGGCTGAAGCTTCGGGAGAAATCCTGCATCTGAACCACGGATGGGATACATCCCGGTCCATATATAGCCTTGATGCAGCAGACCTTGAATGGGCTGCTGAGTTCAGAGGCGGACATTTCCTCGGACCTGAATCTGAAATAGGAAAGAAAGGAGCCCTCTTCACATGGGAGTGTGAGCACGGGCACCGCTTCAAGGCATCTGCCGAGTATGTGCTTCTTGGCGGAGGCTGGTGCCTGGACTGCGATCAGCGCAATATACGCAAGACAGTTACAGAAAAGAACAGGTTCATTTCGCAGGTATTGTCTTCACGGTACCTGGAATAATGTCTTCATTCTTTCCGTTGAGATATATTATCCTCTGGTTGGAGCTGCCTCTGAAGAGCAGCTCCTTGTCTTTCAGAGCCATTATGAACGGACCGTCCACAATGACGTCAAGATATGGAAGCATCATCGAAAGCCTGCTGTCGGCACGGATTTCCTCGATCGTGAATCCGGTGTAGCACCATATCGTCTTGTCTGAATTTTCCTTGATCTTACGTGCGAGTTCAGTAAATCCTTCAACCTGATAGAACGGATCGCCGCCGGTGAACGTGACATTGCTGAACTCATCGTCCAGGATGACTTTCAGGAGGTCGTCCACTTCCATCATCTTCCCGTTGTTCATGTCCCATGACTGCGGATTGTGGCAGCCGGGACAATGGTGCTTACAGCCTGCGCAGTATATAGAAGTACGGAGACCAGGGCCGTCGGCCATGGTCTCCTCCAATACATCAAGTATGCTGAGTTTCATCCCTGCTGCTATTTGTGGACTACACGGTCCTTTAGTTCAGCGAGTTTGGCGCTGTTCCAGCGGTCAGTCGTACCTACAAGATAGCCTGTGATCCTCTGCAGACGGTCGATCCTGTGGCTGTGGCATTTAGGACATTCCTCAAGATCCTCGTCGGCATTCTCGAAGCCGCAGTCCATGCATCTGTTCCTGTTGTGGTTGACAGAGCCGTAGCCTATGTTGTACTTGTCCATGAGGTCTACGATAGCCATGATGGCTTCAGGATTGTGTGTGGCATCACCGTCGATTTCCACATAGAAGATGTGGCCGCCTCTTGTGAGGTCATGGTAAGGGGCCTCGACTTCTGCCTTGTGCTTAGGTGTGCAGTGGTAATAGACAGGCACATGGTTGGAGTTGGTGTAGTATTCCTTGTCCGTAACTCCAGGGATGACACCGAATTTCTTGCGGTCTGCCTTGGTGAATCTTCCTGCCAGACCTTCTGCCGGAGTAGCCAGTACACTGAAGTTGTGCTGGAATTTCTCTGAGAATTCGTTTGCCTTGTCCCTCATGTAGGTGATGATCCTGAGACCGAGCTCCTGTGCTTCCTCGGACTCTCCGTGGTGCTTGCCGATGAGGGCAATGAGTGTCTCGGCCAGACCGATGAACCCGATGCCGAGAGTACCCTGGTTGATGACTGATTCGATTGTGTCGTCATCCTTCAGGTTCTCGCTGCCCAGCCAGAGTGCGCCCATCAGGAGCGGGAACTGTTTCTTGAGTGCAGTCTTCTGGAAATTATATCTTTCGCACAGCTGCTTTGCTGTGATATTGAGTGCCCAGTCAAGCTTGTTGAAGAACATCTTGAGCCTTTCGTTCATGTCCTTTTCTTCCATGCACTCTATGGCAAGTCTTACGAGATTGATGGTGGTGAAGGAAAGGTTGCCTCTTCCTATTGATGTCTTCGGTCCGAAGCGGTTCTCGAATACCCTTGTGCGGCATCCCATTGTGGCCACTTCGTATTTGTATCTTTCCGGATCGTCCTCTCTCCAGAGTTCGTGCCTGTTGAATGTGGCGTCAAGGTTGAGGAAGTTCGGGAAGAACCTTCTTGCAGATACCTTGCAGGCGAATTTGTAGAGGTCGTAGTTCTTGTCCTCAGGAAGGTAGCTGACTCCGCGTTTCTTCTTCCATATCTGGATAGGGAAGATGGCTGTGGAGCCGTTGCCCACGCCTTCATATGTGGTGTTGAGGATCTCCCTGATCACGCAGCGTCCTTCGGCAGAAGTATCTGTACCATAGTTGATCGAGCTGAATACCACCTGGTTGCCTCCACGGGAGTGGATTGAGTTCATGTTGTGTACAAATGCCTCCATAGACTGGTGTACTCTGCTCACAGTCATGTTGATGGCGTGCTGGATCACCCTTTCCTCACCCTGGATTCCGAGAAGGTCTCTCTTGATATAGTCGTCGATTGCGATATCCTTGAGATGGCTGTAGTCGACACCTGTCATCTCGCTTATATTGTTGATTTCCTCATGGAAAGTCTTCCTTACGAAAGGCGCCATATAGAAGTCGAATGCCGGGATGGCCTGGCCTCCGTGCATCTCGTTCTGTACCGTCTCCATAGAGATACAGCCGAGGATGCTCGCAGTCTCGATCCTCTTCGCCGGGCGGGATTCTCCGTGTCCGGCGAAGAATCCGTTCTTCAGTATCTTGTCAAGCGGATGCTGAACACAGGTAAGACTCTTGGTAGGGTAGTAGTCCTTGTCATGGATATGTATGTAATAGTTCTGGACAGCTTCCTTCACATCTTCAGAAAGCAGACACTCGTCTACGAACGATTTGGTCGACTCTGATGCGAACTTCATCATCATGCCGGCAGGTGTGTCGGCGTTCATGTTGGCATTCTCCCTGGTGACATCCGTAGCCTGGGCCTCTATGATCTCCTTGAATATTTCGCGCGATTTTGCCTTGCGGGCAAGATTCCTCTGGTTGCGGTATGCGATGTATTTCTTCGCAACTTCCTTTCTCGGGCTCTTCATGAGCTCCATCTCGACATTGTCCTGGATATCTTCGACGCTCATGCTTTCAGCCTCGATCCTTGAGATGGCGGCAGCAATTTCAGCGGCGAGCACAATGTCTTCTCCTGCTTCAGTTACATCCATCGCCTTGAGTATGGCGTCAACTATCTTCCTTTTGTCGAAATCGACGATTCTACCGTCGCGTTTGATTACATACTTTACCATGATTCAGAGTAAAAATGTTGAGGTAGCCAGGAGTGTCCTGATCTGCCTCAATTTTTAAAAAACATTATGTGATTTTGACAGGATCTCTATTCTGAGATAAGTGTTGACAAAGATAATCCAAATATCAATACCTTTGTGGAAACCCTTTGGCAAAAGTTATCAACATAGACGTAAATAGCCTGTTAATCCATTGGATAACAGGCTATTATATGGTGAATTAAATTTGAATTCTTCAAATTTGGTTAACAACTTTGTTTTGCGGCAAGTCCTATCCTACGACCCATACCAGGACATGTCTGTCAAAGGTCATGTACTCCGGTTCGAAATCTTCCTCGTATCCGTCCTTGTGTATGAAAGTCGCTTCAAGTTCCCCTTCATCCTTCGGGTTGAACCTGTGGACATGGATCTGTTCTGCAAAGTCAACCTTGTTCTGGGACATTCTCTTGAAGATGGCTTCCTTGGCGCACCAGTAGATGGCGAGCTGCTCTCCTATTCTTTCATCGTCATCATCAAGGTCATCACGCTCTTCGTCCGAGAGAGCCTTTTCCCTTACGGCTGAGAAATCCCTGTCGATAGACTCCATGTCTATCCCGAGATCCTCTTCCTGATGGGTGATGATTGCGACATACTTGTCGGTGTGTGTTATGCTTATGTTGGTGATGCAGTTCTCAAGGAACGGCTTGCCGTTGTCATGGTGGCTGAGGTATACCTTGTCCTCAAAGACTTCATTGAGAAGCGCCCGTACGGCAAGCCTCTGTTTCCTCAGGTTTTCGCTGCGGATAAGTGAGATTTCCTCCATTTCATCTGTAGGGACAGAGCTGAGCTTGAGAAGTTCGTCCTCTGTCTCTGTTATCTTCCAGACAGAAATCTCTGCTTTGTTTTCCAGGGTTTTTCTAAGATATAGTCCCATATATTAATGGTAAAAGCTGTTTTCCTGTTCACGACAACGTTTCGGACGGCATTCCAATGAATGACAATCCTGTGCGCACCGAATAGGAGCACACAAGATGACGCTCCGGCATGTCGTCAGAGCCTGCATCGAGTATCATGTAGATGCTGTCCGCCAGCGGGTCTTCAGAAAGCTGATCCGCTGTAGACTGATTCGTCATTATTGGACTGGGAGGTTCCACGTGTCTTAAAATTAATTTGCGACTGCAAATATAGTCATTTTTTTATTATCTTTGCGGTCGACTTGAAAATACGGTTTAAAATAATAGCATTATGAGTTTCTTGACAAATGAAAAACTGACCATCGTAGGCGCAGCCGGAATGATCGGTTCAAACATGGCCCAGACAGCCATGATGATGAAGCTTACTCCGAATCTCTGTCTGTACGATCCGTACGGCCCGGGGCTCGAAGGTGTTGCTGAAGAAATGTACCATTGTGCATTTGATGGAGCCAACATCACTTATACAACAGATATGAAGGAGGCCCTTACCGGAGCCAGCTATGTTATCTCATCAGGTGGAGCACCTCGCAAGCAGGGAATGACCCGCGAGGATCTTCTCAGGGGAAACTGCGAGATCGCTGAGCAGCTCGGCAAGGACATCAAGTCATATTGCCCGAATGTAAAGCATGTTGTCATCATCTTCAACCCTGCTGACCTTACAGGTCTTGTTACACTCCTCCATTCAGGTCTTAAGCCAAATCAGGTTACAACTCTCGCCGCACTTGACTCAACCCGTCTCCAGAGCGCTCTTGCAAAGGAATTCGGCGTACAGCAGTGCAAGGTCGAGAATTGCCACACATACGGCGGACACGGCGAGCAGATGGCCGTATTCGCATCAAAGGTAGTCGTTGACGGCAAGCCTTTCTCAGAACTCCTCGGCACAAAGCTTCCTCTCGTAAGATGGGAAGAGATCAAAGGCAATGTGATCCAGGGCGGCAAGAGAATCATAGAACTCCGCGGACGTTCATCATTCCAGAGCCCAGCATACATCTCCATCGAGATGATAGCAGCAGCAATGGGCGGAAAGAAGTTCTGCTGGCCTGCAGGTTGCTATGTAAATACAGAGAAATACCACAATGTCATGATGGCTATGCCTACAGTGCTTGATGCAGAAGGCGTACACTATGGCAACGTTGAGGGTACTCCTGAGGAGATGGCTGCACTTGAGGCTTCATACGAGCACCTCTGCAAGATGCGTGACGAGATCATCACTCTGAACATCATCCCTCCTGTATCAGAGTGGAAGACAATCAACCCGAACCTCTAGTCTACCTGTCCTGAGGACAGATACGTTATACGGAGAAGGCTCCTGCCGCTGCGGGATGCCTTCTCTTTTTGATTTATTGTCCTTTGTTTTACCATCTATAGATCTTTTCCCCATCTATTGACCTTCCTTTTCATGTGGGGAGATATTATTTTCATCAGAGGGAGATATTATTTTCCTGTACCAGGTAATATAATTTTCATGACTGAAAAAAATTAAGTAGTTTTGCGAGCGTTTGGTGGCAATTGCCGGCCTTTATGACCTTTCGGACAGGAATCTTTAACATAATACACAAAATGGCAAATATTGATGAATTGAAAAGGATCTCCTCCCAAGTGAGAAGAGACATCATCAGGATGGTCACTGGAGCAAAATCGGGACATCCGGGAGGCTCGATGAGCAGCACGGATTTTCTGGTGGCTCTATATTTCAATGTGATGGAGCATGATCCGTCCACATGGACCAGAGACAGCAAAGGACAGGACGCCTTCATCCTTTCTGCCGGGCATCTGAGTCCTGTCTATTATTCGATACTTGCCAGATGCGGATATTTCCCCGTGTCTGAGCTCGGGACATTCAGAAAGCTCGGGACAAGACTTCAGGGACATCCGTCTGTTGACAAGCACCTTCCTGGTGTCGTGCAGACGTCAGGATCTCTCGGACAGGGGCTTTCCGCTGCGCTCGGACTTGCAATGGGAAAGAAGATGGACAATGACAGTCATCTCGTATATGTGCTTGTGGGAGACGGAGAGTGCGAGGAAGGCCAGATATGGGAAGCAGCCATGTTCGCTACTCATCACAAGATAGACAATGTCATCGCGATCACAGACTGGAACGGCCAGCAGATTGACGGAAAGATAGATGATGTCGCCGGTGTAGGCGATCTCAGGACCAAATGGGAAGCATTCGGATGGTCAGTCATCGAAAGTGACGGACATGATTTCAATGCCATACTCAAGGCTTATGCGGAAGCAAAGTCACTCTGCGGCAAAGGCCGTCCGGTGATGATCCTCATGAAGAGCGTCATGGGCGAAGGTGTGGATTTCATGGCCGGGACCAACAAGTGGCACGGAAAAGCTCCGTCGGAAGAGCAGTGTCAGGTGGCTCTGTCACAGCTTGAAGAGACATTGGGTGATTATTGATTTCAGGGAACCATAAAAATAGAGTGAAATGAAAAAGTACGTCAATACAGGCAACAAGGATACAAGAAGCGGATTCGGCGCCGGTCTGCATGAGGCAGGCAAGGCTGATCCGAGGATAGTCGCGCTTACCGCTGACCTCGGCAGTTCCGTGAAGATGGATGCCTTTGCTTCGGAGTTCCCTGACAGATTCATCCAGTGCGGTATCGCTGAAGCCAACATGATAGGAGTGGCTGCAGGGCTTGCCATTTCCGGCAAGGTGCCTTTTGCAGGCTCTTTCGCGGAGTTCGTTACAGGCAGGGTCTACGACCAGATAAGGCAGGAAGTCGCATACGGCCAGGTGAATGTCAAAATTGCGGCATCACATTCAGGCCTCACCCTAGGTGAAGACGGTGCTACCCATCAGACCATGGAGGACATAGCTCTGATGAGAGCCCTTCCGGGGATGGTGGTCATCAATCCGTGCGACTACAACCAGACAAAGGCAGCTACACTTGCAGCTGCAAGATATGTCGGTCCGGTGTATCTGCGTTTCGGCCGTCCTGCGATGCCTAATTTCACTCCGGCAGACCAGGAGTTTGTAATAGGAAAGGCAGTGATGCTGTCTGAAGGCACTGATGTTACGCTCTTTGCTACAGGTCACCTTGTCTGGGAAGCTCTCCAGGCAGCCGAGATGCTGGAGTCTGAAGGCATTTTTGCAGAAGTGATAGATATTGCCACAATCAAGCCTCTTGATGTCAATGCAGTAGTCGCATCTGTCCGCAAGACAGGCGCAGCTGTCTGCGCTGAAGAGCACAATGCCGCAGGTGGCCTGGGCGAGATCATCGCTTATGCACTGGCTGCAGGCTGTCCGGTACCTCTGGAGTTTGTCAACGGTGGTGACCGTTTCGGCCAGTCCGGTACCCCGGTAGAGCTGCTGAAAGCATACGGCCTTGATGCAGAACATATTGCAGCTGCAGCAAAGAAGGCTATCTCAAGGAAAAGACTTTAGTGACTCGGGCCTGGCTCTTGGGTTCTGCTCCAGCGCAGCCGGTGCCGACATGCGTTTGAAGTGTATCTGCTGATGGAAGACGGACAGATAATGGCCATGTATGCCGCCGGAGAGCGGGAGAGTGCTTTCAATGAGATAGTGAAAAACTATAGTGAAAGGCTCTACTGGCATATCCGCAGCTTTTCATGTTCACATGAAGATGCCGATGATATCCTTCAGGAAGTATTTGTAAAGATATGGAACGCGCTTCCCCTTTTCAGGGGGGAGGCGCGCCTTTTTACATGGATATACAGGATAGCCACAAATGAGGTCCTGAACTATATGAGGAAAGACAGGTTCAGGCGCATGTTCTCTCCGGTATCTCAGGAAAAAGCCTATCTTGCGACGCTTGAGTCTGACCCGTATTTCAACGGCGACGAAGCCCAGAAACGTCTTCTTGCAGCAATCAGGAAGCTTCCTGACAAGCAGAGGATGGTGTTCGTGATGAGATATTTTGAAGAACTTGAGTACAAGGACATCTCCGATATTCTGAATACTACGGTAGGTTCTCTCAAGGCGTCATATCACCATGCCTATATGAAGATCAGGAAAGAACTTTCCGATGAGTGACTGTCGCGGTGAAATGATATGTCTCCTGATATGACTTTGAAAACAGCGGCAGATGAAGAAAAATGCAATAAAAGCTGATCATTGAATTAACCTTCTGCTTCTCTTTGTGTCTAATAGATGTTTTTGTAAGAAAGTAGCTTATGAAGAAAATGGCGTTCAATGTCCCTGACGGATATTTCGAGTCTCTGCAGAGCAGGCTGTCGGAAGTCAGCCGCATGGAGGCAAGGCCTCGGATACGGGGGAAGGTATCCTTATACATGGCGGTCGCTGCAGGCCTGGCGGCTGTCATTGTGGCCGGAGGATTCTTCCTTTATAGTGTCCGCTCTTCATCTGCTCTGTCTTCGGATGGATTCTATGATGAACTGATGTATTCTGATCTTATTCCGGTCACCGATCCTGATGCTGTCTTCATGACTGTCATGCAGGACGATACTTCCGGAACGGATGGAGCCTTGGCTGCTGATTCCGGTTCTTACACTGAATACGGCGAGGACGGGGACACTTCATCGGAGTATGACCAGGACGGTTCTGATGCCATGGAGTATCTGATCTATTCAGGAATTTCCGCTGAAGATGTAGAACTGATCCTTTCTGAGGAATATTGATCATCCGCAGAATATGTCAGAAGATGTTTCCGCATAGTTCCTGAAAAGATATTCCTTTACAAAGACAGGAGTTTCATAAAAGTCAAACGATTCTTAAACGAAGAAGGTATGAAAAAGTTTATTGCAATTGCAGCAGGACTGCTCGTGTCAGCATCTATGATGACCTATGCCCAGCCGAAGCACAAGAACTGTGATGACGGATGGAGAGACAGGCTGAGATGTGAGAGGGTGGCTGCTTTGACAGAAGCCATGGACATGTCTCCTGAACTTGCTGAGAAGTTCTGGCCTGTATACAATGAGATCCAGAAGCAGAAGATGGAAGCCCAGCATAATGTCATGGAGTCATATCGTGCACTTGAAGAGGCTGTCAATGGAGACAGCTCCAGGTCAGCTGTAAAAAAGGCTCTCGCGGCTTATCTTGAAGCACTTGGTACCAAGAGAGAAGTCAATGCCTCAAGTGCTGAGAAACTTGGCACCGTCCTTACTGACGAGGAACTTGCAAAATATTTCGTGGCAGAAGAGAAATTCCGCAGAGCTCAGATTCACAAGCTCCGCCCAGGTAAGCCGGACGGTGAAGACAGAGGTCCAGGTGCAGACAGACGTCCTGGGGACAGGAGAGGACCTGAAGCAGGACGCGGGCCTGAAGGGCCAGGTCTTCCTGAAGCAAAGTAGCATGTCAGAAATTGTAGCAGCAAGACTGAAGAGGTATATCTATAGATTGATCAGAAAATCCGAGAGCAGGGATCTGTACGTTGGTGTCCAGGTCCCTGCTTCCTGTATTGACAGTGATTCTTCAACTGGATTTCTTGTCAGGGTGCGGGAAAACTCAAGTATTGCCCTTTTGGGCATTTTGCGAGGAACAGTCCTGACCATGATAGCCCTGAAAAGATAAAGACCCGCTGCTGCAGCATATCTTGTGACGGCATTCCTCTGGTCAGCCGGGAGAACAAGAGCAAGCCTCCCGTCTTTCTTCAGATGTCGTGAGGCAAAATCAGTTATGTCTGCCCACGAGAGTGACTCTGAATGTCTGGCATTGCATCTGCGTTCGTCCGGAGCCTTGAGTTCACCAGAGTAATACGGCGGATTTGAAAATATAAGGTCAAATATACCGCTTTCATCTTGTGCGCCTTCTTGTATGCCATCTTGTGCGCCTTCTTGCGTGGTATGTTGACGGGCAGCGGCCTGTTTGCGGACAGGCTTGAATGAGTCGAGAGAAACATTGATTGCCTCCAGGCAGTCGCTCCACGGACTTCTTGAAAAATTTTCAGCAGCTTCCGCAGCTGAGTCCGGGTCTATGTCTATCCCTGTTATAGAAAAGCTGGCCCTGGCATCAGAAAGTCTCTGAGCCGCCATAAGAGCTATTGTACCGGTCCCGGTGCCTATGTCAAGGAGGCTTTTTTCTGTCCCCTTGATGGTCATTGCTGCACCTAGGAGAACACCGTCTGTATTGACCTTCATGGCGGATCTCCGGTTGACAACTTCAAACCTCTTGAACCTGAAGACTGACGTTTCTTCGCTCATCTGTCTGTATCCTTCAGTGATTCTTCTGTGTTCTTCAGTGATTCTTCTGTGAAAAGGCCGTCCTTCATGAAAAGCGTCCTGTCGCACATCCGGGCAAGGTCAGGATCGTGTGTGACTATGATTATAGTCTGTCCGAATCTATCTCTGAGACTGAAGAACAGCTTGTGCAGCTCAGTCTTGGTGACTGAATCGAGATTGCCGGATGGCTCATCGGCAAACATCACTGATGGATTGTTGACAAGTGCTCTCGCTATGGCTACTCTCTGTTGCTCGCCACCGGAAAGCTCCGAAGGCTTGTGCCCGGCCCTTTCTGAGAGTCCGAGCTCTTCAAGAAGGGAAAGTGATGCTTTCTTTGCTTCCTTTTCGTGTCTTCCTGCTATGAGGGCTGGAATCATGACATTCTCCAGGGCAGTGAATTCGGGAAGCAGGTGGTGGAACTGGAATACGAAGCCGATCTTCTTGTTCCTGAAGTCGGAGAGCTTGTCCCTTCCGAGCGACAGCACATCGGTACCGTCTATCTCAAGTGTGCCGCTGTCAGGCCGTGACAGGGTGCCGAGTATCTGCAGGAGTGTAGACTTGCCTGCACCTGATGCTCCCATTATGGAGACAACTTCGGATTTTCTTGCCGAGAAATCGAGACCTTTAAGGACTTTCAGGCTACCGAAGGATTTCTCTATGTTGTGCGCTTCAATCATTTCCGGATGTTTTGCCAAAGGTAGTTAAAAAAATCCGATAAAATTTTGCATAATCGGAAATAAGATGTATCTTTGCAGTCCAATTCAAACAATCGGGGTGTGGCGCAGTTGGCTAGCGCATCTGGTTTGGGACCAGAGGGTCCTGTGTTCGAGTCACAGTACCCCGACTTCTTCAAAAGCAAATGTCCTTCGGATGTTTGCTTTTCTTTTTATGCGCATGAAGACTGAGCCAACCCAAAATGTCAATTATACCCAATTATACCCTCTTTCTTTATCCGAGGTCTATGGTCTCAAGGTCGTCAGGGACGAAGATCCGGCCTGAGAAACATTTCGCTGCCTCTTCAGTGTATCTGCTCTTGCGCTGCTCCAGAGCCGTGTCTTCTGTGTGGTAGAGCACAAGGTTCCTGACATTTAGTTCCTGTGCAAGACGACCTGCATCAAGGGCTGTGCTGTGGTTCTTCTCATAGGGTTTGAATCTGTCCCTGTCGGCATAGAGGCAGAAGGCCTCGCACATCATCCAGTCTGCGCTTTCGGCATATTTCCTGTCGGCCGGGTTGAATGGCTCGTCCCCGAGGCAGACCAGAGACTGCCCGTCTGAGAGCACCGTCCTGAATCCGAACTGTTTCTCCTTTGTGGAAAGGATGTCGAAGCATTCCAGACGGAAATTTCCTGCGCTGACTATCTCCCCGTCATGGACCTCATGAAGGAGGACTTTCTCTCCTATGAGGTCGGAATATTTCTTCTGCAGGGTCATCCTGCATATCGTCGAGAGGACCATGAGGGACTTGTCGTGTCCGAAGATGTTGAAAGAGCCTTCATAGCGGCCCTTCAGCATCTCCTGCATCACTATCCTTGTCACCCATACTGCTCCCAGGATGTGGTCCGTATGTGCATGGGTCAGGAACATGTTGCGTATGCCTGAAGCCGGGTGTCCGGCCTGTTCAAGCCGCGGAAGAATCCCGTTGCCGCCTCCTGCATCCACAAGAAGGGCTTCTCCTCTGTCCAGAAGAAGAAAACATGTATTGTAGCATCTTGTTACTGCGGCACTTCCTGTGCCTAGCATTATTATCTTGGGGCCGAGGTTTTCCATTGTCCTGTGCTCTGATGTTTCCATTGCCGGGAATATGTCTGTATTGTCTGTCATATCAAGTGTTTCCATTATCTCCTGCTGTGTCCTGGTCCAGGCTTCTATTTATAAACGGCGCTGTCATCTGATTATTGTTTATCTGGAGATATGCTGCTTGGTCTGCCATTATGCATCTGCTCATAGAGAGAGATGCAGACGGAGGCGCATGCAAAGGCTGTTCCAGTGAGGCAGACACCGGCCCATCCCAGATGGTTCCATGCCATCCCTGAAATAAGGGTCCCGGCACCGCCGCCGAGGAAGAGGGAGGTCATGAAGATTGTGTTGGCTCTGCTCGCGGCATCAGGGACAGAGCCCAGACAGGCTGCCTGGTTGCTGAGCTGCTGGCACTGTGCCCCAAGGTCGAGCATTATGATCGCTGCTATAAGTCCGAAGTACGATGTTCCGAGGAAAAATGCTGTGGCCCAGGCTGCAATCTGCAGCAAGGCTCCTGCAAAAGACATCTTGAGTGCTCCGAAGCGTGGCACGAACTTTCCTATGCCCCCGGCGGCGACTGCCCCGACGGCACCGCAGAGTCCCAGAAGGCCGACCTTGTCGCTCCCTGCATAGAATGGAGAGCCTGCAAGATAGAAGGCCATGCATGACCAGATGGACATCATGCATCCGAAGCTGCAGGCTGCCCTGAGGGAATACATTCTCATGCGCGGATGGGTGCGGAAGATATCCCACACGCTCTTCATCAGGTCCGGGTAGCGGCCGTAGAAAGTAGGCTTCATGTCAGGCAATGACCTTAGCGTGAGGACCAGACAGATGACCATGAGGGCTGCGGCTATGCAGAACATCGCCCTCCAGCCCAGCCAGTCGCCTATGTATCCGCTGATAACCCTTGCTGAGAGTATTCCTGTGAGAAGTCCGGAAGAAACATACCCCATGTTCCTGGCCTTGTGCTCAGGAGGCGAGTAGAGTCCGGCTATAGGTATGAATATCTGCGGGATCACGGAGCTCATGCCCAGCAGAAGAGATACTGCCAGTATCACAGATATTGCTGGAGCAGATGCTATCGCAAGAGCCATTGCCATCGCGGTGAGCATGCTTGCCGCTACGATTTTCCTCCTGGGATACATGTCGGCCATCGGGACAATGAACAGCAGTCCGAGGGCATAGCCGGTCTGGGTGATGACTGTGATGAAATTGGCTGTGACATCGGAGACGCCGAAGACCGTCCTGATGTCTTCCAGCAGCGGCTGGCTGTAGTAGAGATTGGCTACAGTGAATCCGCTGACTATCGCCATCAGCAGAAGCAGATGAGCCGGAATCCCTCCGTCCGGAACAAGCTTTATCTCCCTTGTCTTTCTCATATCGACCTTATGAACGGCTTATCTGAAGGCCCTTGTCCGAAAGGCTCATCTCTACGAACCTTGCCTTTGCGTTGAGCGGGCTGTCCGTGAGTATTCGTCTTATCCTTCCTGCAGCTTCCGGGTCCTTGGCTACCATGTAGAGATATCCGCCCCCGCCTGCTCCGGGCAGCTTGTAACCGGAAGTGAGGTCGTCTATCCTGGATATAAGCTCTTCTACGGCCGGGGGATTCGTGCCAGAGTCGAGAGCCTTGTTCTGCTCCCAGCTTTCCTTCACGAGGCTCCCGTACTGGCTGAAGTCGCCTTTCTGTATGACATCGAACATGTCCAGGGCATGAGTCTTCATCTCGGAAAGAAGATGGAGATGCGGTCCGCTGTTGAGGAACATCTTGCGTACGATCTCGGCCAGAATTCCTTTGGCTGTCCTTGTGATTCCTGTGTAGTACAGCAGGTGGCAGGCCTTGTATTCAGGCTGGTTGAAGATGTATTCCGGAAGCCAGCGTACCGATGGTATCTGGCTCATGCTTGCTGCAGTCTGCAGAAGCTTTGCTCCGTGCAGGATTCCTCCGTACTGGTCCTGCCATCCTCCTCCTGTGGTGAGAAGCTGCTCCAGTATGAGAGTTCTGTAGCCTATCTCGCTCTTGTCCCATGCGAGGGCGCAGAAGTCGGACAGAGCTCCGAGGACTGTAGCTGCAAGGATCGAGCTTGTGCCCAGCCCTGAGCCTGCCGGGATGGCTGCAAGAAGGGTCACTTCAATGCCGCACCCGAAGTCTTTGAGCTGTTCTTCGAGGGAACTGAAATGTCCTGCCGAGAATTCAGGAAGGAAGCCGGAGAGCGCCAGTGCAGCCTTAGGTATGGAGAAAGGAGACCCGACCTTGTTGAAGTCCCTGAGGCTTTCCCAGTCTGAGACCACCTCCATGGCTCCAAGGTCGATGGACCTGAGTATTATATGGTTTTCCTTTGCAGGCTTGACGTACACCTGAAGCGGCGGCTGTCCGTTGAGCTCGATGGCTATGTTCACAACATTTCCTCCTGCATATATGCAGTAAGGGGGAGTATCGGTCCATCCGCCTGCGAGATCGATTCTGACAGGGCTCCTGCCCCATACTATCTGGTCAGGGTAGACGTTCAGGTGAGGAGACTGTCTGCGGGCAGCTATTGTCCCGACAAGTCCGTCACGAAGAAGACTGAAAGAGCGTTTCTGCATCTCCAGGCTTTTTTCACAGGATCTGTCTGTATCTCCTGATTTCAGTGAAAGGACCCTTGAGCGGAACATGCTGTCCTGTATCTTCATCATCAGAGGAGCTGTGTCAGGAAGGCTTTCAGGCAGAGGCAGGTTTTCTGCGGCATATTCTTCAGCTGCATCTTCAAGATCAAGCTGATAGAAGATGCTTTTGCTCCAGTTGGAGGCCAGCAGAGGCCAGTCCTGCGCCCTGAATGCCTTTCTCTGGGCAAAGAGTCTCCTGAGGTCGGCATTGTCAGAAATCATGTTTGCAGATACCTTTTCTGCATTTTCCCAGATTGCACGGCCTTCATTCAGCGAAGGGTCAGATATCATCCAGCGGAGAACTTTCCCGATCTCTTCAGTATTCTGGCATAGAGGGAATATCCTGGCATTCTGAATGTCCTTGAATTCAGGCATACTTATGCTCCTTTCGGCAGCCCATTCCTTGAACGGCCTTCCCATGAAAAGGGTCTTCGGATCATCGGAGGCGCCTTTGAACGGGTCGTCAAAGCCGTATGGCCTTGCCGCAAGATAATTTTTCCCGCAATCTCCGGAATCTGTGCTTTTGCCGTAAGGGACGACATCAATGCAGACTCCTTCCGGCAGGGTGATGAGCCAGTCGTTTTCCGGTACGCCTGTGATAAGGTGCCGCTGGCTGAGGTTCCACCGTGGGCCGATGAAGCTGTTTTCTATCCAGAGCATTGCATTGTCCGGAGACAGATGGGTGTGGACTACGGCATTCTGGATGAACATTGCCGGATGCGGCTTTATTGTATGCTGCATGATGTGCCTCTGGTCGTTGACGAGGTTCTGGACGGCGAGAGAGGAGGTTATGATCTCCCTTGATGTGCCGTAGTGGTAGAATTCCCCTCCCGGCAGAGGCAGTATCGCTACTGTAAGAGCATTTATATCTTTGTCCTTTATCTGAGGCGTGTCGCCCAGAGCCGGGCCGAACTCCGAATACAGGTCATATTCCCTGAATCCTTCTGTCCTGCCAGTTTCGCCATTGGTCATTGAATGCTCCCAGAGTAGCTTGACGGCCTTGTCGCTGAGAAGCCATATCCCTATGTCCATCATGAAGAAGTGGTCGGAAGACAAGGAGGCCAGCTCTTCGAGTGAAGGCTTCTGCAGCATGAATGCAAGCCGGTCCGGGGTCTTCCTTTCGGTCACGAACACCCCGTGTCTGGTGGCAAGGGAAGGGTCTGCCCATAGTCCGTAGCAAACTACATCCGCCTCAGGGATTTCCTGAAGCGGCTCTCTGCTCCTTATGTAGACATCTCCGCTGGCGATCAGAGTGTGCAGGGATTCCGGTGCCTTGGCCATGATCTTCTCATACAGAGGAAGCTGCAGGGAGAGAAGATCCTGTGAAAGCTTCTGACCTCTTTCCCACCTGAAGACCGGCACAGGGGTCAGGATCTTGCCTGAAGGAGCGTATGCCGGGACCCTGCGCCCCTGTCCACCCGCATGAAGGAGTATCCTCTTTTCCTTCCCGAGCCATGCAGCTGTGGCTGAAGTCCATCTGTGGCAGCCTGCTCCGCTTCCCGATTCTTCATGTATCCTGCAGGATTCAAGCAGCCAGGCTGTGCCTCCGCCTGATCCAAGTCTTGCTCCTACCGGGTCGGAAGTGCAGTACCATTCAGAGACATCATGGCCAGTCAGGTCATGGAAACAGCCGGTAAGATTCGGCGGAAGGGAGAGTAATTTCTTCATGTTCAGAGCTTATATCAGGTTTGTCCGGTATGTCAATGCTTTTCTGGTCCGTGTCCTTGAGGTCCGTGTCCATCAGGACCATGTCCATGCGGATCGTTTCCAGGCTTTTCTCCAGGCATGTGCGGGGCTTTTGGCCTGTCTATCATGCGGGAATCCAGGCCAGATACTGTACCCTCAGTGAATTTCACTGTTATCATGGTATAGGTCGTGCTGCTGTCGTATGACCTGTATTCCCATTCTTCATGCCTGTTGTCGAATCTTCTGAGGTCAGGCTTGCCGAGAAGAGCGGTCACCTGTTCCTTTGTCATCCCTGGCTGGATTGACGAAAGAGCTTTCCTTGTGTTGATGAACATGCTGCATCCGCTTATTGCAATTGCTGCGACTGCGGCAGCGAGTACCGCGGATACTTTACAGATGTGATTAATCATGATATTTGTTCTGTCAGACTACAATTTTACTGAGACTGCAAATTTAGGTGTTTTTGACGCACCTTGTAGGCTTCACTGACAGAAAAACATCAATCAGTCCGAGAACTCGTCGAACATTGATGTGCTGAGGTATTTCTCGGCCCTGTCCGGGAACACGACCACGATATTTCCGTGTCCTATCTTCTCGGCGGTCCTGAGTGCGGCCAGCATAGCGGCTCCGCTGCTCATCCCGGCAAAGATACCTTCCTCGGCGATGATCCTTCTTGCCATGCTGATGGCTTCCTCGCTGTCGATCATCTCCTGCACGTCTATCTTGGAAGGGTCGTATATTCCAGGTACAATGGCTTCTTCCATATTCTTGAGACCCTGGATATAATGTCCTCTGACAGGTTGTGCACACACGACCTTTATGTCAGGTTTCATCATCCTGAGGAATTTGGACAGGCCCATTATAGTGCCAGAAGTGCCGAGAGCGCAGACAAGGCAGTCTATCTTGCCGTTCATCTGCTGCCAGATCTCCAGTGCTGTGCTTTCATAATGAGCCTGGTAATTGCAGGCATTGGAGAACTGGTCAGGCATATAGTATTTTTCAGGATTTTCCTTCACCATCCTGGTGGCAAGGCGGATTGCTCCGTCTGTCCCTTCATCAGCTGGTGTAAGGATGACCTTGGCTCCGTACGAGCGGATGATCTTGCGCCGTTCTATTGAGACTGCGCTGCTCATCACGATCTCGACAGGATATCCTTTGACAATCCCGACTATTGCCAGACCTATGCCGGTATTTCCGGAGGTAGGCTCGATAATCGTCTTGCCATGGTAAAGCTGCCCGCTGGCTTCAGCTGCCTCGACCATTTTCAGAGCAATCCTGTCCTTTATGCTTCCTGTGGGGTTGAAGCCCTCTGCTTTTGCATATATCGATACGCCAGGGACTTTACAGAGCCTGTTGATCTTCACCATTGGCGTGTTCCCGATAGCGTCAAGTATGTTTTCGCAGATCATGGTATTATGTTTTTAAATGTGTGCTTTCAATATCAGTGTCCGTTATGTTCCTTGGCATCTATTCCCGTGCCAAATCGACAAAAATTCAAAATAATGGTTATATTGTTCACCTGACTTCAGACGTGTGCAGTGGCCATATCCATATTTTTTACTAATTCCGGAAATTTTGCAGCTTGTGCATCATTCTGGTACAATCATGAATTTACTTTGCGTTAGAGACCGAAAAAGAAGACCTAAGAAAGTTATATCTCCGTCGGCAGATAGAATTTTTTCACAGCTGTAATACAACGGCACCGGTCTCTGTGTAATTTTGTTTGACAATTGGAGTACTATGCAAAAGACTTTATCAGCGACTCTCTATGAGGACAACAACCCCAATGCGGCAAGAAGTATCTGGGTTGAAATTAAAGACGGACTTGTCACATTCGAGCAGCAGGACATCGGGCCGTTGTGTGATGAAATGTTCGGGGACTCCGAATATGAACGATTAATATCCAATCTGCCAGTAGAACAGTTAAGATCTGCAGTAGGAGTCAAAACTGACCGGGAACTCATTGCTGTGTTGAAACGGGACTACAGCACATCTGATGCGTTCGGCAGGTTTTCGGCGTTTGTCTATGACAATCATCTGAAATACAATATCTATTGCGGTTAATTCAAACAGAAAATATGACGATAGAAGAAACATTGCAGATTGCGCTTGATGCGCACAAAGGGCAAAAGGACTTGGACGGCAAACCTGCTATTCTGCATCCAATTGCAGTAGGACTTATGGGTAGCAACGATGCCGAAATCAAGGCAGGTTTCCTGCACGATGTCATCGAGGACTCGGATTTGACGATTGATGACCTCCGTAGCAAAGGTGTGGACGAAGAAGTGCTTGCAGCATTGGAACTGCTGACCCACGACAAGGG
>JADIMK010000012.1 GCA_017694785.1 Candidatus Cryptobacteroides intestinigallinarum | reverse complement strand
GCTCATGAAGATCTATGAGGTGGTGGACTACCGTGCCTGCGCCACTTCTGCGATGAGGGATGCGGCAAATGGTCCGCAGATCATACGTGATGTCGAGAAGAAGACCGGCATAAGGATCGAAATCATTGACGGCCAGGAGGAAGCGAGGATGGTCTACAACAACCATATCGAGAACATGAAGGACCGCAAGGGCAATTTCATGTATGTGGATGTGGGAGGAGGCAGCACCGAGATCAATCTGCTTGCCGACGGTGAGCTTGTCTGCTCAAGATCCTACAACATAGGTACCGTGCGTATGCTCAACAATGCGGTCGAGGACAGCGAGAAAGCCCGAATCAAACGAGACATGAAGGATCTCACAGCTTCCTATCCGGGCATCAACATCATCGGCTCCGGCGGCAACATCAACAAGCTCTTTAAGATGGTCAAGGGCCGTGACCGCCGCTATCCGAGGATGAGTGTGGCTTCTCTCCGCGAACTTTACGACGAGCTCAGGGCTCTTTCAGTCGAGGAGCGTATGGAGATATATGCCCTCAAGCCTGACCGTGCCGATGTGATAGTCCCTGCCGGCGACATATTCCTTACAATCGCAGACATTACCGGAGCGCAGTATATATATGTGCCGGTGATAGGTCTTGCCGACGGTATCATCGACGGTCTCTATGCGAAGAAACATCTTTCAGACGAGTTCTAGACTTCCGTAGCTGATGGTTCATGCATTGATTCCTGAAGACGCCTCTGGAAGAGAAAACGGATCAAGGAGGCTGGTGTTTTATCTTGCGATGGAGGAATATCTGGCCAGGCACTGCGCCTCGGATGTCTTCTTCCTGTGGCAGGTTCCTCCTACTGTCATCATCGGCCGCAACCAGCTGATGGCGGCTGAGGTCAATCTGCCGTACTGCCGAGAGCATGGGGTGCAGGTGTACAGGCGCAAGAGCGGCGGAGGTTGTGTCTATTCGGACATGGGCAATGTCATGGTATCATACATTACTTCAGGTGAAGATGTGCCTTTCCTCTTCGAGCGGTATATGAGGCAGCTTGCCTTGTGTCTGGTCCGTATGGGCCTCAGGGCCGAGGTGACCGGTCGCAACGATATCCTTGTAGAGGGACGCAAGGTCTCCGGCAATGCTTTCTACAGTCTCCACGGCCGCAATGTCATGCACGGTACACTGCTTTTTGATTCTCCTGCCGAAGTCATCGAGAAGGCCATCACTCCTTCCGCTTCAAAACTCGGCAGCAAGGGCGTGAAATCCGTGCGCCAGAGAGTGGCGAACATCAGGCAGCTTCTGGCGGCTTCTCCGGTCGGTCAACCGTACACCGACATAGAGGTCTTCAAGAAGGCGGTCATCGGCAGTTTCTGCGATTCAGACATGATACTCTCAGAGGAAGATCTTGCAGAAATAGGCAAGATAGAGCAGACCTATCTTGATACTGACTTCCTCTATGGAAGGGATCCTTCGGGCTGTGTCTCCACCGATCTGGCTGTACCCGGTGCCGGAACTCTGCGCCTGTCTTTGTCACTCAGGCATGGCCGGATCTCAGGTGTGGAGATTTCAGGAGATTTTCTACAGGTTGCTGACGGACTCGGTGAGGCTCTTTCTGCTGCGCTGAAGGGTATAGATCTATCATCAGGGGATATCTCCGGCAGCGTATGTACTGCAGATCAGGTGCGTAAGGCGCTTGACGGATTCGGGGCGGAAAGGTTCGTGCCTGGACTTGACGACAATATGCTCAGAGAGGCGATTTTTTCTTTGCTTTAGTCAGAATTAAAGCATAAATTTGGACTGATAAGTCCAAAATCATGGAAGAAACACTTAAAACCACATGTCTTCATGACAGGCATGTAGCCCTCGGGGCTCAGATGAGTCCTTTCGCAGGCTTCGACATGCCTATCCAGTACACTGATATCATATCCGAGCACAATGCCGTACGTCACAGCTGCGGCATGTTCGATGTCTCCCACATGGGTGAGATCCTTGTCTCAGGTCCCCAGTCGGAGGAGTTTGTCGGATACATATTTACAAATGATGTGAGAAACATCCCGGACGGAAAGATCCTCTACGGGATGATGCTCTACCACAACGGCGGTACAGTCGATGACCTTCTTGTCTACAGGTTCTCCTCTGACCGCTGGCTTCTTGTTGTGAATGCCTCAAACATAGAGAAGGACTATCTATGGATAAAGGAGAATGCCTCCGGCTTCGATGTCAAGGTGGATAACCTGTCCGATTTCTACGGTGAGATAGCCCTGCAGGGACCTGATTCTGAAAAGGTCGCTCTCAAGGCCCTCGGGCTCGATCTCAAGGACCTGGCCTTCTACACATTTATCCAGACTACTTTGCCGGCAGGTGCATCTGCAGGCGATGCTGCCGTGGGCAAGTCCGAGCCTCTGATTGTGAGCCGTACAGGCTATACCGGTGAAGACGGCTTTGAATTCTATGGGTCGTTCGCCGCTATCCGCAACATCTGGGACCGGCTTCTCGAAGCAGGTGTGACCCCTTGCGGTCTCGGCTGCCGCGATACCCTCAGGTTTGAGGTCGGGCTGCCTCTCTACGGCCATGAGCTGAGTGAGGAGATTTCCCCTATCGAGGCTGGCCTGGGCATGTTCGTCAAGACAGACAAGCCTGCTTTCATCGGAAAGGAGGTCATGGTGGCTCAGAAGACAGTAGGAGTCACAAGGAAGATCGTCGGCATTGAGCTGAAGGACAAGGCCATCCCAAGGGCGGGCTATCCTGTCGAGGCTGACGGTGTAGAGATCGGTACGGTGACCACAGGCTACAACTCCATCTCCACCGGCAAGAGCGTGTGCATGGCGATGCTGAAGAAGGAATATACGGCTCCCGGCACAGAAGTCAGCGTGCGCATCCGCAAGAAGGTCTTCCCGGGCATAGTGTGCAAGAAGAGATTCTACGACAAGAACTACCATAAGTAGGGCCGCTGTGAGTAATGGCATCAAGAATATCTTATATCAAGATTCATAATTGATTATTTATATAATTAAGTCTATAACACAAAATAAAACTGATGACAATGGCAAAGATAGAAGAAGGGCTGTATTACAGCAAGACACATGAATGGGTGAAGGTTGAGGGCGAAGAGGCCCTGGTCGGCATCACGGACTATGCTCAGCATGCCCTGGGCAATGTGGTCTATGTCGATATGCCTGACGAGGATGACGAAATCACAAAGGACGAGGAGTTCGGTGCAGTGGAAAGCGTCAAGGCTGCCAGTGATCTCATCGCTCCTGTATCAGGAACAGTGCTGGAGTCCAACAGCGCCCTGGAGGATGCTTCAGGACTTCTCAACAGCGATCCTTACGGCACATGGATCATAAAGGTGAAGCTTTCGGATCCGTCCGAGCTCGATGACCTGATGGATGCCCAGGCATATTCCGCTTTCTGTGAAACTCTGAAATAGTACAGATGGCCTTTGCATATTTTCCTCACACGGAGGATGATATCCGTGAGATGTTGAGGAAGATCGGTGTGGAGTCCCTGGACGGGCTCTACAGCGATGTACCTCAGGAATTCATCTACAAGGATGAGTTCAGTCTGCCGGAAGCCATGTCAGAGATGGAGATCCGCAGGCGCTTTTCCGAGATGGCCGGGCGCAACCGCAGCCTCACAGTGTTCTGCGGGTGCGGTGCATATGACCATTATGCTCCGGCTGTGATTCCTTACCTCATATCGAGGTCTGAGTTCCAGACTGCTTATACGCCTTATCAGGCTGAGGTCTCCCAGGGTACTCTAAGATATATATTCGAGTACCAGAGCATGATCACTATGCTCACAGGCATGGAATGTACCAATGCCTCCATGTATGACGGTGCCACTGCTGCTGCCGAGGCCATGATGATGTCCCTTGCCTGTACCAAGAAGAAGACAAGGGTGCTGCTTTCCCGCACGCTCCTGCCTCAGGTGAGGGAGGTTGTGCTGACCTATGCACGATACCATGGGATAGGAATTGGCTATGTCGAGGCTGAGGAGGGGAGTACTTCCCTTGAAAGCCTTAAGGCTGAGCTTGCCTCCGGTGATGTGGCTGCTGTGCTCGTGCCTTCAGTCAACCGCTTCGGCATAATCGAAGACCTTACGGGCTTCGCCGATGCCGTCCATTCTGTCAAGGGTCTGCTCGCTGTCTATGCCGATCCGTCGGCACTCGCTGTGGTAAAGACTCCAGGAGAATGGGGAGCTGACATAGCTTGCGGTGACTGCCAGAGCCTCGGGCTTCCGCTGTCGTTCGGAGGTCCTTATGCCGGCTATCTTGCCTGCCGCATGGAGCATGTGCGCAAGCTTCCGGGAAGGATTGTCGGGCAGACTGTGGATGCTGACGGCAAACGTTGCTATGTGCTTACCCTCCAGGCCCGCGAACAGCATATCAGGCGTGAGAAGGCTACCAGCAACATCTGTTCGAACCAGTCTCTGATGGCTCTTTATGTGACCATCTACCTTTCTCTCATGGGTCGCGACGGCCTGAGGGAGGTCAACGGTCTCTCTTATGGAGGAGCACATTATCTGCACGACCGGCTTCTTGAGACAGGGCTCTTTGAAGAAGTCTTCACAAGGCCCTTCCTCAAGGAATTCGTTCTCCGCCCGAAGGTGGCGCCGGAGATTCTCCAGCAGACTCTCTGCGACGGAGGATTTTTCGCAGCCCTGGCTACTGAGGAGGGCTATGTATCTTTCTGTGTGACTGAGAAACGTACAAAGGAGGAAATCGATGCCCTCGTGGACTGTGTGCTAAAGCTGAAATGAACTTCCCAAAGGTGACTCAAGATGAAATATTACGATAAACTCATATTTGAATTTTCGCGTGAGGGCAGGAAGGGGTATTCTCTTCCGAAGAACGGCTGGAAGGCATCATTGTCAGAGATCCCGGCTGCCCTCAGGAGGGAGACTCCGGCTCCGCTTCCTCAGGTGAGCGAGCCTGATGTAGTAAGGCACTATACCAACCTGTCCCAGATGAATTTCGGTGTGGACAACGGTTTCTACCCTCTGGGAAGCTGTACCATGAAGTACAATCCGAAGATCAATGAGGAGGTGGCTTCACTTTCCGGATTTACGGGCATTCACCCTCTGCAGTCGGAGTCTACAGTGCAGGGCTGCCTGATGGTCTACCATGAGCTCTGCAAGGCCCTTTCCGCAGTGACAGGCATGGCTGAGTTTACTCTCAATCCGTTTGCAGGTGCACATGGGGAGCTTACCGGGCTGATGATAATGAGGCAGTACCATATCCTCCGCAACGATCTCGGCAGGACAAAGGTGATTGTACCGGACAGTGCCCATGGCACCAATCCTGCAAGTGCCGCCGTGTGCGGGCTGAAGGTGGTTCAGGTGAAGTCCACTCCAGAAGGGACGATCGATGTTGAGGATCTGAAGCCTCTTCTGGACGACACTGTCACCGGCATCATGATGACCAATCCGAATACACTCGGACTTTTCGAGACTGAGATCAGGCAGATCGCGGACCTCGTCCACGGCTGCGGTGGCCTTCTCTATTATGACGGAGCCAATATGAATCCTCTCCTTGGTAAGGTGCGTCCTGGAGACATGGGGTTTGACATAATGCATCTCAATCTCCACAAGACATTCTCGACACCTCACGGAGGAGGCGGTCCTGGCGCCGGTCCTGTCGGAGTGGCGCGCAGACTGGAGAATCTCCTGCCTTATCCTCGCGTCATCCTCGGTGATGACGGAGCATATCACCTTCTTCACGACAAGGAGTCCGCAGGACGTGTGTCCGGATTCATGGGCAATTTCGCGGTGCAGGTCAAGGCACTTGCCTACATCTGGACTCTCGGCAGGGAGAATGTCAGGATGGCAGGTCCTCTTGCGACCCTCAATGCCAACTATGTGAAGGAGTCGCTGAAGGATGTCTACAGACTTCCTATCGACAGGATCTGCAAGCATGAGTTCGTCTTCGACGGACTTGCAGACCAGTCTACTGAGGTGACTGCGCTTGATGTGGCCAAGAGGCTGCTTGACTGCGGCTTCCATGCGCCTACTATCTATTTCCCTCTGCTCTTCCACCAGTCCATCATGATTGAGCCTACTGAGACTGAGTCGAAGGAGACACTTGATGCTTTCATAGCAACCATGAGGCAGATAGCATCAGAGGCGCAGACATCACCGGAACTGCTGAAGACTGCTCCGCACAATACGCCTGTGCGCCGTCCTGACGAGACTCTGGCTGCCGTACACCCTGTGCTGACTGTGCAGAATGCGACTGAAGCCTGAGCATAGGAGAAATTCCCGGAAACATAGAATGACCATAAGCTGAGGAAAATAAAGATACCTTTAGCCGAAGATATGGATAATTGAAGGGAAACAGTTAAAGATAGCTACAAGATGAAGCTTATTATAATAGGGGCCGGACCGGGAGGCTATGAGACTGCTGTCCTGGCTGCCCGCAGGGGAATTGATGTGACTCTTGTCGAGGCTTTAAGGCCCGGGGGTACATGCCTTAACGTAGGATGTATCCCGACAAAGGCCCTGTGCCGCAGTGCCGAGCTGCTGGAGTCGCTCCGTCATGCAGAAGAGGCTGGGGTATGCTCTCTTGAATACAGGTTTGATTTCGGTAAAGCCTGTGACAGGAAGGATGCGGTCGTGGACCAGCTGAGGGCTGGTCTTGCTTCTCTGCTTGACAACCCTCGCATTACCCTGTTGCATGGCCGTGCATCTTTCATAGACAGCCGTACTGTCAGTGTAGATACCGGTGAAGGGAATCCTTCTGTAGTGACTGGAGACAATGTGATCATAGCGACGGGATCTGTCCCTGCGATGCTTGACATCCCTGGCAAGGACATTCCGGCTGTGGTGACATCTGATGGTCTTCTTGAATGCCGTGAAGTGCCGCGGAAGCTGTGCATCATAGGTGCCGGAGTCATAGGGCTGGAGTTTGCCTCGATATTCCGGAGTTTCGGAAGCGAGGTGACTGTGGTGGAATACTGCAAGGAGATCTTGCCGAGATTTGACAAGGACATCGCCAAGCGTCTCCGGCAGAGCCTTTCGGCAAGGGGCATAGAGTTCTGTCTCGGCGCCGCCGTCAAGGAAATCGTGCCTGTAGGGACCGGAGTGGATGGTGGGGTTTCAGAGACTGGAGTGACAGACAATATTGTCAAGGTCGTCTACGAGAAGAAAGGCACCATCACTTCATGCGAGGCTGACAAGGTGCTGATGGCTGTAGGCCGCAGGCCTGCCCTCAGGAGTCTCAACCTTGATGAAATAGGCGTGGAATATACTCCAAAAGGTATCGCCACAGATGCCTTCATGCAGACCAATGTGCCTGGAGTGTATGCGATAGGTGACATCACAGGCGGGGTGATGCTTGCACATGCTGCGTCGATGCAAGGCGAAGTGGCACTCAGCCATATCATGGGTGAGGAAAGCAAGGTGGATCTGTCGGTGATGCCTGCTGCCGTCTTCACAATGCCGGAAGCTGCGTCTGTCGGCCTGACAGAGGAAGAGTGTTCCGGATGCATCTGCCGCAAGTCGTTCTTCAGGGCAAACGGCAAGGCTCTTTGCAGCGGTGAGACGGAAGGAATGTGCAAGATAGTGGCAGACGGCTCAGGAAGGCTTGTGGGCTGTCATATCTTCGGCCCTCATGCATCTGACCTTATACATGAGGCAGCCGCAATGATCCTCCGCCGGGCTACACTGGATGACATAAGGGCTATGGTCCATGTCCATCCGACCCTCAGCGAAGTCTTCAGGGACGCCTGCCGCTGATGCCGGAGTCACCGTATGCGCTTTGGCATTGACCTGACAGGTCATGTCCTTTTCCGGAATGTCTGGCAGGAAGTGATCGGCATCCATGACAGTTTTAAGGTATGTCTGGATTGTATTCATGACATATTTTCAGTTTTCTGGACAAAGGAACATTATTTGTCAATTGTGACGGAAAACTGAATTTTATGGGAAACAATATCCAACAGAAAAATGATCCTCAGGGGAACAGCCCGCTCAGGCAGGGCAATGTCCTCTGGGGATTGTTCATCATCCTTGTCATCGTTTTCCTCCTGAATGCCCTGGTCTTTCCTAAGGTCGGAGCAAACAGGATAATCCCTACTGATTACGGAACCTTCATCGCCAAGGTAGATTCCGGCGCTGTCAGGGAAGTGGTGATAGAGGACCAGAACATATATTTCAGGGCTGATACAGCTGATTCCAAGACGGCTACATTCCAGACCGGATCGGTGGATGATCCGGAACTTGTGGACCGGCTTCTGAATGCCGCAAGTCCTTCACCTGAAGGAAAGATACTTTTCACAAAGAAAATCCAGAAAGAGAATTCGGCACTTATGGATTTCATCCTGTGGTGGGTGCTACCTCTGCTGCTGATGTCTGTCGTGTGGAGACAGGTGGCCAAGGGCATGAAGTCCAGGATGGGCGGCATGGGCAATTTCATGTCGTTCGGTGACAGCGGTGCAAGGATCTACGCCGAGTCACAGGTGAAGACGACATTTGCCGATGTTGCCGGGCAGGATGAGGCCAAGGATGCCCTGAGGGAGATCGTGGATTTCCTGCACAATCCGGACAAGTACACTTCCATAGGCGCAAACCTTCCTAAGGGAGCTCTTCTGGTCGGGCCTCCGGGTACAGGAAAGACCTTGATAGCAAGGGCTGTGGCCGGTGAGGCAAAGGTACCTTTCTTCTCTATCTCGGGATCTGAGTTCGTGCAGATGTTCGTGGGTATGGGTGCAGCAAAGGTGCGTGACCTCTTCAAGCAGGCTTCAGAGAAAGCTCCGTGCATCATCTTCATCGATGAGATCGATGCCATAGGAAAGAAGAGGGACAATACTCTCGGCGGAGGAAATGATGAGAGGGAACAGACTCTCAACCAGCTTCTTACCGAGATGGACGGGTTCGACTCCAGAAAAGGTGTCGTGATCCTGGCCGCTACGAACCGTCCTGAGAGCCTTGACAAGGCGCTGCTCCGTCCGGGCCGATTCGACAGGAGGATACAGATGGAGCTGCCTGACCTTGAAGGCAGGAAGGCTATACTTGAGGTACATCTGAAGAAGGTAAGGCACGACAATGTCGACCTGGACATCGTCGCCCGTGCTACAGCAGGCTCATCAGGAGCGGAGCTTGCCAACATAGTCAACGAGGCGGCTCTTCGCGCTGTCCGTCAGGGGCGGCAGGTTGTAACTACTTCTGATCTTGAGGAAAGTGTCGAGACTGTAATGGCAGGAGCGCAGAGAAAGGGCAAGGTCCTTTCCGACAAGGAGAAACGCATAGTGGCATACCATGAGACAGGCCATGCCCTTGTGGCAGCCATGCAGACCCATTCTGCTCCTGTCCACAAGATTACCATTGTGCCGAGGACTTCAGGAGCACTCGGATATACGATGCAGGTGGATGAAGGAGAGCAGTACCTGATGAGCAAGGAAGACCTCTTCAACAGGATAGCGACCCTTACCGGAGGCCGTGCAGCTGAAGAAGTTGCCTGCAATATCGTGACTACCGGAGCATCAAACGACATCGAGCAGGCTACGAGACTGGCCCGTGCGATGGTGACAATGTACGGTATGAGTGATGATTACGACATGATGCAGCTGGAGACTGTCGGCAACAGGTATCTCGGCGGCGATGCTTCGACGGCATGCTCCGACAGGACATCTGCCGAAGTGGACAAGGCTGTGCTTGAAATAATCAAGTCGGCACATGAGAAGGCCCGCAAGATAATTTCAGACAATATGGCCATAATGGATGAGGCCGCTGCATATCTTATCGACAAGGAGACCATCACGGGAGACGAGTTCATGGCCATTGTCCGTCGCCATCTCCCTGAGAAACAGTAGTCTTTCAGGAAAGCATCCTAGGAATTACAGGCTGAAGCCTTCGGAAATGAACATTTTCCTGTAGGCTTCAGCCTTTTTTTCTATCGGAAGGGGATATGCCCTCGATGACGAAGGCATTCTCCAGAATCTCAGTTCCGGAGATATTTCCAAGGAATGTCCCGGGGACGGTGCCTGGCATCCGAAGTGTGCTGCAACTGCTTCCGCTGCCTTTTCTCCTGTGGCTATGACGGCATGGCATGACGGGATCTTGTGCAGGATGGCTGAGATGTCGGTCGGGGTGACAATTTCCAGGAATTTGTCAGATGCGTTGTCCTTGAGACGGCAGACTTCTGTGGCTGTGTCGAAGAGTGCGATGCCTTTGTCTGTGCAGAAAGCCATTACCGCCTCCCGGTCGAACCTCTTTTCTCCGGGGACTTCAAACCTGTGCCTGTCAGCGAAGAAGACGGTCCCCATTATCCTCCACATGTCATTGTTGAAGTTCGGGTAGAAGAAATCCATTGACCATCTTTCCCGTTTCGGAGGAAAGCTTCCAAGCATCAGTATTCTGGCCCCTTCAGGAAGGAACGGTGTAAGTGGGTGGCTTTCTGTAGTTTTCATTCGGCTTCTCCTGATTTTCATTTTTACGGGACAAATATAGCTAGTAATAGCGGGTAAAGTTGTAAATTTGTACCCTTGTTTTTAAGAGAAGAATGAAGGTTTGTATAGCGGAAAAGCCAAGTGTGGCGAGAGAGATTGCCGATGTGCTCGGGGCAAAGACCAGGAAGAACGGTTACCTTGAGGGCAACGGTTATCAGGTGACATGGACATTCGGGCATCTGTGCATGCTGAAAGAGCCTGACGACTATACTCCGCAGTGGAAGCACTGGGCTCTTTCCACTCTTCCCATGATTCCGGCAAGGTTCGGCATAAAGCTCATAGACAACGAGACATACAAACAGCAGTTTGCTGTGATTGAGCAGCTGATGAAGGATGCGGAGATGATCATCAACTGCGGCGATGCCGGGCAGGAAGGCGAACTGATCCAAAGGTGGGTGATGCTCAAGGCGAGGGCTAAGTGCCCTGTGTACAGGCTGTGGGTGTCGTCCCTGACGGAGGAGGCTATCAGGGAAGGCTTCAATTCCCTGAAGGAGCAGAAGGCTTATGACAAGCTGTATGAGGCAGGACTTTCCAGAGCCATCGGAGACTGGATCCTGGGTATGAATGCCACGAGGCTCTATACACTCAGGTTCGGGCAGAACCGGCAGGTGCTTTCGATCGGCAGGGTGCAGACTCCGACTCTGGCCCTGATCGTACGGCGTCAGGAGGAGATAGAGAATTTCAAGCCTGAGCCTTATTGGGAGCTGAAGACTAAATATAGGGATGTGGTCTTTTCATCGCTGAAAGGCAAGTTTTCGGCGAAGGAGGACGGGGAGGCTCTTCTGGAGAAGGTGAAGCTTTCTGAGTTCACTGTGACGGATGTAGCCAGGAAAAAGGCCAAGGAGGCACCTCCGAGGCTCTTTGACCTGACTTCACTCCAGGTGGAATGCAACAGGAAATATGCCTTCACCGCCGATGAGACCCTGAAGATCATACAGTCCCTGTATGAGAAGAAGCTTACTACTTATCCTCGTGTGGATACGACTTTCCTGAGCGATGACATCTACCCGAAGGTTCCGGGAATCCTTTCTGGCCTCCGCGGGTATGAGGCTCTTACCGCTCCGCTTGCCGGTGCGAAGCTTCCGAAGAGCAAGAAGGTCTTTGACAATTCAAAGGTGACGGATCACCATGCCATAATACCTACCGGAGTACCTGCGACCAATGCCGATGAAAGGGAGATGAAGGTCTATGACCTTGTGGCAAGACGTTTCATAGCGGCTTTCTACCCGGACTGCCAGATAGCAGTGACAACTGTCACCGGCAAGGCTGGAGATGTCGGCTTCAAGACTACAGGCCGCCAGATCCTCGATCCGGGCTGGAGACAGGTCTTCGGGCAGGCAAGTGACGAAGAGACCGATGAAGGACAGAAGGATGACGATCAGAAGGACGAACAGAAGGTGCTGCCGGATTTCCGCACTGGGGAAAGCGGTCCTCATGAGCCGATGCTGAAGGAGACCTGGACTGTGCCGCCGAAGCCATACACAGAGGCGACTCTTCTGCGTGCGATGGAGACAGCCGGCAAGACAGTGGACAATGAGGAACTGCGTGATGCCTTGAAGGAGAACGGCATAGGCCGTCCGTCCACAAGAGCAGCCATCATAGAGACCCTGTACAAGCGCCGGTATATACGTAAGGAGCGCAAGAGCCTGTATCCGACCGCAACCGGCAGGGAGCTGATCGGGGTGATCAAGGAGGACCTGCTCAAGAGCGCTGAGCTTACGGGTCAGTGGGAGAAGAAGCTGAGGATGATCGAGAAAGGGACATACGAGGCAGGGGAGTTCATCGACGAGCTGAAGCAGATGGCAAGGGACATCGTAATATCAGTGCTTTCTGACAACTCACTCAGGACGGTGACTATCGAAGACCAGAAGACTTCAAAGTAAACTTGATGTCAATACCATGATGTCGTCCTGGCAATCAGCCAGCAGCAGAAGCAGACAATGGTTTCAGAAAATAAGGTAACATTAAAATATCATAGTTATGGAAAGACTTTCCAATGGAATCCTGACAATCGAAGTCAGCAGGCACGGAGCAGAGCTCTGCAGCATAAAGAAAGAAGGTAGGGAATATCTCTGGCAGGCGGATCCTGCCTTCTGGAAGAGGCATTCACCTGTGCTCTTCCCGATTGTCGGCAGCTTGTGGAACGGCAGATACCGCATCGGAGGCAAGGAATACGAGATGTCCCAGCACGGGTTTGCCAGGGACATGGATTTCACTCTGGTATCCCAGACTTCCGAGGCCATCTGGTACAGGCTTGAGTCAGATGAAGAAACACTCAGACGCTACCCGTTCCCGTTTGTGCTTGAGATAGGCTACACCCTGTCAGGAAGCAGCGTAGAAGTACATTGGAAGGTGACCAATCCGGCTTCCGGAGATATGTATTTCCAGATCGGGGCCCATCCTGCGTTCTTCTATCCGGATTTCGACCCTCAGTCGCATGAGAGAGGCTCTTTCATCCTCGAAAGGCAAAGCACAGCGGGCTGTGGCACAGTTGCATCCGAGAAAGGTGCATCTGCGGAATCAGACGCAACTGAGGCAGAGGCTAGATTTGTATATGACCTTATCAAGGAGAAGGGCTGTGCCGATCCTGATACGAAATATGAGTGCGGCTCAAGGATAGATATCAATGACAGGACCTTTGAGAAGGATGCCTTGATATTTGAAGACAGCCAGGTGGGTAAGGTGACTTTGCTGACAAAGGACGGCCGTCCTTGGGTGAGCCTTTCGTTTGATGCTCCTCTTGTCGGCCTCTGGTCTCCTGTGTCAGGCAAGGCTCCGTTCGTGTGTATCGAACCTTGGTACGGACGCTGCGACAGGGCCGGATTTGAGGGCGATTTCAGCAGGCGTGACTGGGTGAACAGGCTCGCTCCTTCAGAGACCTTCACTGCCGGTTATGTGATTTCCCTCTAATCAGCATCCTTTTGGCTTGACATGACGCAATGACGGCTGTCATCCGGCGATCCTCCCCACAATGTGGGTCCCCTCCCTTCTCGGGAGCCGATGTCGCCTGAGAGACAGCCGTCATTGCGTATCTACAAAAGCATATAGGTATTAAAGATCTTCTCCATATCCAGGGATAACTATCTCAAAGACTGAAGCCTTTGATTGCCTAGGCATGCAGTATTGTCCGTCTACAGCGATGGCATATACGTACATGATTGTATCCTGCTGCTGCCTTGCCTTGTTCTCCTGATATGTTATCTCACCGGACCATACGGCGTTTTCAAAGATCCAGCTGAGATCGACATATTCGATATAGTAGTTGAACATGTCGAAATAATCATACCAGCAATATTCTTCTACCGGTATTTCTTCTCCTGTGTATGAATTGTTGTACGCATCATAGACAGCTTTGTCCAGCGAGCATACGAAGAAGAGTCCGTCATAATCTTCAGGCGCCCTTACCGTATATGTCACTGACGCAAGAGTCTGTGCTGTCACTTTGACATCTACATCACCGATAGTGAATTGCACATCATCGACCATGTCCTGGGCCGGTACCTTGAACTCTGCTGTCGAGACATCGGTGAGGAGGGCTTTGGACGTGTTGCATCCGAAGACGCAGACTACATATTCTGTATCCGGTCTGAGGTAAGACACCGACATGTCCATGCTTCCTGTCTTTAGCACAGCACCTATTACATCAGTCTCTGTCCATCCGTTTTCAATGAGATTGCTGTTAAGTGCAATTAACCTGTTGATTATCCTGTCGAAAACTGCTTTTTCATCGGCGCATGCATCATATTCCTCCTTTGTGATGCATCCGTAGAAGTAGGTACCGCTGTAGTCCTTGGTATCTATGTGGACATCAACTTTACCTGGGATCATGTTGTCGACTGTTACCCCGAAAGTCGACTCCTTCGGCTTCTCAAGGGTGCAAACTCTTCTGATTCAAGTCGGCCCTCAACATAACTTCCGTTCCCGTCTACACCATAGGCATAGACTACATATTCTGTCTCAGGCTGGAGATTCTCGAATGTATGGGAGTATACGGATTTACTGCAGCTTGACATGTCATTGACATCCGAAGGTATGAAACCGTTGTAGAACTCCTCCTTGGCAATTACACCATAGGAATACGGTTCATTATTGTCGGCTGGAACAAAGATCACAGTAGCGGAAGTTGCTTTTGTCTCCTGAACTGTTATGGACATGAATTCCGATGGCGTGTCTTGTTTTACTTCAGTTTTGGTACATGTCCCGGTCATTTTCGTTCTTAATCTCACAAATTTATAAATAAATTAATGAAGATTAAAAACGGGATCCCGAAAGTTTTGTTTTTCGGGATCCCGTTTTCACGATATTTATTTTCTTTCTCTGCTATTCAAGGCACTGGTCAAGGTCATGGATGATCTGTTCCTTGTCCATGTGCTGGCCGATGAAGACAATCTTTTCCATTCTGTCTCCGTATTTTTCGTCCCAGTCCTTGAAGAAGTTAGGGTCCTGGCGCATAAGTTCCAGACGGTCTTCTTCTGGTGCTGTGGCATACCACTGCCCGGCTTCGCGGAGCATCTTCTGCTTTCCGGCCTGTTCAAATAGGTAGGACATGTCCGGATTTTCGCTGAAGTAGCAGATGCCTTTTGCCCTTATGACGCTCTTCGGCCATTTCTTGGCAACGAAATTGTCGAATTTGTTGATGTCGAAGGCCGGTCTCCTGTAGTAGACGAATGTGCCGATGCCGTATTCCTCGACCTCGCCTCCTTCGTGGTGATGGTGGTGATGATGTCCGTGTCCTTCCTCATGGTCATGATGATCATCGTCGTGATGGTCGTGCTCATGGTCATGATGGTCATCGTCATGGTCGTCGTGGTCTTCATCGCCATGCTTGAACTCCAGGTGCATGCCGTAGTTGCGTGCTTCGAATTCCTCTTCGGCTGTGGCCTGACGTTCGATGCCCTGGATCCATCCGGCTGATGTGGAGACTTTGTCGAAGTTGAAGAGTCCTGTGTTGATGAGCTTGTCCAGGTCGACCTTGGTGTAGTCGCATTCTATTATCTGGGCCTTAGGCTGGAGGGTACGTATGATCTGCTTTATGCGTGAAAGCTCCTCCGGCTTGACTTCCGAAGCCTTGTTGAGCAGGATGATGTTGCAGAACTCGATCTGCTGGATTATGAGGTTCTCGATGTCTTCCTCATCGATGTTCTTGCGGGTGAGGTCGTCACCGCACGCGAATTCGCTCTGCATCCTCAGAGCGTCCACTACAGTCACGATACAGTCGAGCCTGCAGATGCCGTATTTCCTGTAGCCTTCTCCGAGGCTAGGGATGCTGCAGATGGTCTGTGCTATAGGCTCTGGCTCACAGATGCCGCTGGCTTCGATGACTATGTAGTCGAATCTCTGCATTTTCATCAGTTCGTAGACCTGTTCCACGAGGTCTGCCTTGAGGGTGCAGCAAATACAGCCGTTCTGAAGGGCTACGAGACTGTCGTCTTTGCTACCAACCACTCCGCCTTTCTGTATGAGGTCTGCATCGATGTTGACTTCACCTATATCGTTGACTATTACGGCAAATCTGATTCCTTTCTTGTTTGCAAGGATATTGTTGACAAGAGTTGTCTTTCCGCTTCCGAGGTAACCGGTCAGAAGCAGGACCGGGATCGTTTTCTTCTCCATATCATTTCCTCCTTTGTAGAGGGTGCAAAAATACATTTTATTTTGATTTGTTGTCTATGGAGTATCTTTTTCTGTCATTGTGGGTTTCAGACTGACATGAACAGCCATATCGAGCAGATGATCATGACTATGGCTACCGAACGGCGGTAGATCTTTCTCTTGACAGTCTTTATGCGGCGGATGGCTATCCAGTTGCCGAGTATCATGGCTGCCCCAGTGTAGACTCCTTCAAATATTATATCCTTGGATATCAGGCCGAATCCGCCGTATGCCGCAAGCTGGATGATATGCATGACTGTGGCAGCCGCAGCTTCGGTGGCTATGTAGGCGACCGGCGCGAGCCCGAGGGTGAGGAAAACGGCGCTGCTGATCGGTCCTGAGAGGCTGAGAAGACCGTTGATGATGCCGGAAATGCCGCCCCCTGCGAGCATTGTCCATCTTGAGCGAGGAAGCTTCAGCTTCTGGGTCATGTCAAGGAAAGCAAAGACTATCAGAAGAAGACAGAGTATCCTTGTCATCAGTTCTTTGGGGACAACTACAAACCAATATGCACCGAGCAGTGTGAGCGGCGCCGCGAGAATCAGGAAAAATGCAGCTTTGCGCCATCTGATGCATCTGAATCCGGCACCGACCCGGAAAAGGTTGCTCAGCAGCTGTGCGATCGTTGACATTGGTACGGCAACCTCTATCCCGTAGCAGGACGTCATGGCCGGGAGCAGGATCATGCTGCCTCCGAAGCCGACGGTTCCGGAAAGCAGACCTGCTGCAAATGCAGCAATTATGAGGATGACAGCGTCCAGCATCGTATCTTCATTTCCCCGTATCGGGCCTTTCCATGTCAAATTTAGACAAAATTCTGTGAAATCCTTACATGTGACCCCAATATATGACGGGCAGGAGCTTCCCGCAGGATTACATTGCATATTCTGATACATGGTCCCATGGATTTTAGTATCTTTGCCGGCTGGCTATGGGACATGAATTGAAAAAATACGGACTTTCCGACCTCAAGGACCTGATGAAGAAGGCTTCACAAGAAGAGGCTTCTCCTGTGGGCTCCGGCAGATCTGGCTCGGAAAGGACTTCCGGTGCGGATGTTACCGTGAATCGGCCGGCAGAAAAGCATGCCGGCAGCTCAAGGCATGCCCGAAAGACAGCCTGTGATCTGGATGGAGACACGATAGACCGCGGCAGGGAATTCAAGGTGGGACAGCATGTGGTCTTCATGGATTCAGATTTGAGGGGCGAGATAGTGTCGCTGGGGAAGACAGTTAGAGTAAAGGTCGATGAGGATCTGGTGATAGATGCCGACCCGTGCGAGATAACCGTGACTTTCGAGTCTGAGGAAAAGGTACTCAGGGAACTTCCCGCCGGTAGCCAGGTCAGGAAGGAGAGGGCTGATGAGGCTTCGCTTGTCAGGAAGAGCCGTCAGGGTACTACAGGTCATATGACAGTTGATCTTCATATCGATGCCTTGCCTGGTGGACATGGAGTGCCGCATGGCCAGGAACTTGACTTTCAGATGAATGTATTCCGCAGGGTGATCAGGGAAAATCTCCGGCACCGTGGCATGAGAATCACGGTAGTGCATGGAGTGGGAGACGGAGTCCTGTGTTCACTTGTGCGCAAGGAGCTTGACGAGGTCTTTGCCCTCAGCTGTATCTATACTGTCGGCAAGCCGGGGGTGACGGAAGTGGTGATAAGATGAACGGACTGGCTTTGCATCCGGAAGGTTTGGGCAGCTATTATGTGCATTATATGACAATTGAATGACGGACTAACAGATATAAAATTATGCTTCATTTTGATTCTGACTACATGGAAGGGGCCTGCCCTGAGATAATGGAAAGGCTCATGGAGACAAATAGGGAACAGACACCCGGCTACACTTTCGACAAGTGGAGCAAGTCTGCAAGGGCAAGGATACGCAAGGCCTGCGGCTGTCCTGAAGCCAAGGTTCATTTCATGGTGGGTGGTACACAGACCAACAAGGTGGTGATTGCCTCGATACTTTCTCCGTGCGAGGGGGTTGTTGCTGCGGTATCGGGCCATATAAACCAGCATGAGACCGGAGCTGTCGAGGCCACCGGCCACAAGGTCATACCTCTTCCTCAGACTGACGGGAAGCTTCTTGCACCTGCCTTGGAAGAATTCATGCAGGCATATTCTGCCGACGACGGTAAGGTTCATCTTGTACGTCCTGGTATGGTCTACATTTCACATCCGACGGAGTACGGCACTCTCTATACGAAGGCTGAACTCACTGCTCTTTCCGAAGTCTGCCGCCGTTATCACCTTCCTCTTTATCTCGACGGTGCCAGGCTGGGATACGGTCTTGTGGCAGACGGTACTGATGTGACACTGGAGGATGTAGCTTCCCTGTGCGATGTCTTCTACATAGGAGGTACAAAGGTCGGGGCTCTTTTCGGAGAAGCGGTAGTGGTGACACATCCGGGGCTTGCACGGGATCTTCCTCCGATCATGAAGAGCAGCGGTGCTCTGCTTGCCAAGGGGCGTCTTCTCGGCATTCAGTTTGATACTCTCTTTACTGACGGGCTTTATCTGGAGATTTCGCGCAATGCCATCAGAACTGCCGGAATCCTTGCCGAAGGCTTCCGCAGCAAAGGATACAGGTTTCTTGTGGAGCCGCAGACAAACCAGCTTTTTGTCATACTTGATGATGACACTATGGCAGAGCTGAAGAAGCATGCGACATTCACATTCTGGGAAAAGACAGATGCTTCCCATACCGCTGTACGCTTTGCAACAAGCTGGGCTACAAGAGAAGAGGATGTCCGAGCTCTGATCAGCCTCCTCTGACACTACGGCATCGGGCCTGCTGTCGGACAATAAAATTCAGTATATCAAAATAATAATGTATATTTGGATAAATATGCATTATGATGCTGTTGGCGTCAATTTTGTATATGGTTGCTTGCTTCATTCAAAACAGCAGAAGTATGAAAAAGATACTATTTTCAATTGTTCTGGCCCTTGGCGTGACAAATATCCATGCGATATCCCTGGAAGAGTGCTACAGTATGGTCAGGGACAATTATCCGCTGATCAAGCAGTACGAATTGACGGAAGCTATGTCAAGGTACTCTTTTGAGAATGCGGCCATGGGCTATGTGCCGCAGATATCGCTTTCAGGCCAGGCCACATACCAGAGTGATGTCACCGCATTCCCTGAAGCTTTTGACAATCTTCTGAAGTTTGCAGGCGTAGAGATGGTCGGACTTTCGCACGATCAGTATAAGGTGCAGCTCAATATCACCCAGACTATATGGGACGGAGGTTATACCAAGGCTCAGAGGGAGGCTGTAAAGGCCCAGCAGGAGGTATCCAAGCTGACTCTTGACAAGGATATGGAGGCTCTGAAGAACAGGGTCAACCAGATGTATTTCGGGATCCTTGTCATGGAGTCCAATCTCAAGACGAATCTCCAGATGGACACACTGATGTCGGCCAATCTGGCATCGGTGCAGTCGGCTGTATCCAACGGTACGGCCATGCAGAGCGACATGGACAATATCAGGGTAGAGCTCCTGTCTTTGCGCCAGCAGCGCCGCCAGATCGAGACAGCCATACGTACCTACAAGGATATGCTAGCGATAATGATCGGCAGGAAGATAGAAGATGACGAGATATTTGAGGTACCGCAGGTGCAGCTTGTAGACCCGAATGTCAATCTGAGGCCGGAACTTCAGCTCTTTGATGCCCGCATCAAGGCCCTTGACTCCCAGAAGAGGATGCTTGATGTGGCGATAATGCCGAAGTTTTCTTTCTTCGCTCAGGGCTGGTACGGAAAGCCAGGACTCAACATCTTCGATGACATGGCATACAATACCATGAGCTGGAACGGGATCGCAGGTATCTCATTCAAATGGGACATCACCGGATTCTATACAAGGAAGAACGATCTGAGGAAACTTGACCTCTCCAGACGTTCAATCGAGCTGCAGAGAGATGCCTACAAGTGGAATACGGACATCCAGCAGACCCAGATCCAGAAAGAGATAGACAGGATGTATGAGATAAAGTCGTCCGATGATGAGATAGTGGACTTGCGTAAGTCTGTCCGCCAGGCCTCTGAGTCCAAGTACCGCAACGGAGTCATAACTGTCAATGACCTCCTCAGGGACATAATGAACGAAAATAATGCTATGCAGGAGCGCTCCCGCCATGAGCTGGAGCTGCTCAAGAACATATATGACCTGAAAGTGATGCTCAACCAGTAGACATCGGTATTGATCACAGGATATTGTCAATATACATCACATAATATTGTAAGAAAAACATCATATCATGAAAATAATAACCGCTATATTGTCTGCTGCCTTGCTTCTTGCTGCGGTCTCTTGCAGGAATGTGAGCAGCGAGTTTGATGCAGAAGGATATTTCGAGTCGACTGAAGTCACAGTATCTTCCGAGGCTACGGGAAGGATACTTGACTTTGATGTGCAGGAAGGAGATACCGTACAGGCCGGAAGCCAGGTAGGCTGCGTAGATACGGTGCAGCTCTATCTCACCAGAAAGCAGCTTCTCCTTAGCTCGGAGTCAGTCCTGAGCAACCGTCCTGACATAAATACACAGGTCCAGGCCCTGAAGGAGCAGATAAAGACTGCAACGAGGGAAAAGGAACGTGTGTCCAGGCTCCTTGCCGACGGTGCTGCAACGCAGAAACAGATGGATGACATTGATGCGCAGCTCGCATTGCTCAAGGTACAGCTTGATGCTCAGGAGACGGCATTGAAGAATTCAGTGACAAGCATCGATGCCCAGGGCTCAAGCATCGATATGCAGATAGCGCAGATCGAAGACCGTCTTGCAAAATGTCGTATCATCTCTCCGGTTTCCGGTACAATCCTTACCAAATATGCCGAGGCCGGTGAATTCACTTCCACTGGCAGACCGCTTTTCAAGGTTGCAGACCTGGACAAGGTCTATCTGAGGGCATATGTGACCTCAGCGCAGCTGTCACAGATAAAGCTCGGCCAGGCTGTCAAGGTCTATTCCGACTACGGCAAGGGATATACAAAGGAATATGACGGTAAAGTTACCTGGATATCATCAGAAAGTGAGTTCACTCCTAAGAACATACAGACTGCTGACGAACGCAAGAACCTCGTCTATGCAATAAAGGTGGCTGTGAAGAATGACGGGCTCATCAAGCTCGGCATGTACGGAGGGGTTATATTCTGATAAGTGATAGCAATATTCCTGGCATGAATTCCATAGAGATACATAGTCTTAAGAAGAGTTTCAGGAAGAATCTTCCGCCTGCTGTGGACCTGAAGGCTGATATCTATATCCCGAAGGGTGAGCTTTTCGGCATCATCGGCCCAGACGGAGCGGGCAAGACCACCCTTTTCAGGATGCTCGCCACTCTGCTTACCCCGGATTCAGGGACAGCTCTTCTAGAGGGCATGGACATCATAAAGGACTACAGGCAGATAAGGACAAAGATCGGGTATATGCCCGGAAAATTCTCCCTTTATTCGGATCTTTCCGTAAGGGAGAACCTTGAATTCTTCGCCTCGGTCTTCGGCAAGGACATAAAGAGTAACTACGGCCTGATAGAAAGCATCTACTGCAGGCTGAAGCCATTTGAGGACAGGAAGGCCGGAAAATTATCAGGAGGAATGAAGCAGAAGCTTGCCCTTTGCTGCTCTCTCATTCACTCTCCGCTTGTGCTCTTCCTGGACGAGCCTACTACCGGCGTCGATCCTTCTTCAAGACGGGAGCTTTGGGAAAATCTGGCGCAGCTTAAGGCTGAAGGCATGACGATAGTGGTCTCTACAGCATATATGGATGAGGCGAACAGGTGTGACCGTGTGGGTATGATGAAGTCCGGACGCTTCCTTGCGATTGATTCCCCTGGGACAATCATTGGACGGTTCGACCGTCCGCTGCTGTCCGCAAGATCTGACGAGATGTTCCGTCTGCTGCAGAATCTTCGGGACATAGCGGATGTCGACAGGTGCTATACATTCGGCGACACACACCATTTTACGCTGAAATCCACCTCAGGTCTTGATGCTTCTGCCATGGAGTTGCTCCTTAAGGAAAAATACGGCCATTCAAGTGTAGAAGTCAGGAATGTCAAGGCTACGCTTGAAGACTGCTACATGAATCTGGAAGAAGATTGATTATGGTAATTCACACCGGATCATAAAGAGATAAAGATCATGGAGAAAAGAGGAGATTCCATATACAGGATGTTCCATGGAGGAAGACCCCGCCCGGCGGACGGGAACTTCGTCCGTGACCCCTCGAAGGTGATAGAAGTAGAGCATCTGACAAAACGGTTCGGAGATTTCACTGCTGTGGATGACATCACATTCGATGTCCGCAAAGGGGAGATCTTCGGTTTTCTCGGAGCCAACGGTGCAGGGAAGACAACAGCCATGAGGATGCTTACAGGTCTGAGTTTCCCTACATCGGGAGCTGGACATGTGGCGGGATTTGACATCTGGACGCAGTCTGAGCTGATCAAGAAGCATATTGGCTATATGAGCCAGAGATTTGCCCTTTATGGGGATCTGACTGTCCAGGACAACATGGAGCTTTTCTCAGGCATCTATGGAGTGCCGAAGAAAGAGACTGAAAGCCGTATCAATAACCTGCTGGAGCGTCTTTCGATGACCCATGAAAGGAAATCGATGGTAAGAGACCTTCCGCAGGGATGGAAGCAGAAGCTCGCATTTTCAGTTGCTATCATACATCGTCCGGAGATTGTCTTTCTGGACGAGCCGACAGGCGGTGTTGATCCTGCCGCAAGGAGACAGTTCTGGGAACTTATATATGAAGCGGTCGATGACGGTATCACAGCTTTCGTTACCACCCATTATATGGACGAAGCGGAGTACTGCAACCGGATCTCTATGATGGTCGACGGGCACATCGAGGCTCTTGGAAGTCCTTCGGAGCTCAAGCATCGCTACGGGGCGTCTTCGATTGCCGAGGTATTCGACATACTTGCACGAGGTGCAAAACGCTCAGAATGATCCTGGTATACCGGATAGTCCGGATACTTTAAGAAAGTGTTGGAAGAGTTTGTATGAAAGAGTTCAATGCATTCCTTAAGAAGGAGTTCCTGCATATATTCAGGGACAGGAGGACATTGCTGGTGCTCATAGGGCTGCCGACAATGCTGATTGTCCTTTTCGGCTTTGCCATCTCCACCGAGATCCGCAATGTCAATGTAGGTGTGTGCACCCACGGTGATGACATCATGGTAGAACGTCTTCTGGAGAACATAGACCAGAGTGCGTATTTCACATATGTCGATTCCTATCCAACTGAAGAAGGTCTTGACAGGGCCATGAGAAGGGGTGAGATAGATGTAGCCCTGATCTTCGGTGACGGTTTCTCATCAGGACTGTATACCCCGGATGGAGCATCCGTCGCTGTTGTTGCCGATGCAACAAATCCAAACAATGCGTCGATGGAGGTGATGTACCTTACAGGCATCATTTCGGAATATTTCCGCAATGACCTAAAGCTTTCGGGTACAGGACAGCAGGGGGCGCTTGTCCCTAACATGAGGATGCTGTACAATCCTCAGCTCAGGAGTTCGTACAATTTCGTCCCAGGCATAATGGGCTTGATACTGATGCTGATATGCTCTCTTATGACTTCAGTTTCAATAGTAAGGGAGAAGGAGACGGGCAGCATGGAGGTGCTTCTTGTCTCTCCCGTAAAGCCTATAAACATAGTGCTGTCCAAGATGATACCGTATTTTGTTATAAGCTGTGCGGTGCTCATTATCATCCTTCTTCTGACTGTCTTTGTCCTGAAGGTACCTGTGGCGGGAAGTTTCTTCTGGATGATCCTTATATCTGTGATCTACATCCTGCTCTCCCTGGGACTGGGCATGTTCGTATCAGCTATAGTCAAGACCCAGATCATCGCTACGCTCATATGCGGCATGATATTTCTGATCCCGGTCATGATGTTCAGCGGGATGCTGTATCCTATCGAGAGCATGCCTCTTCCGCTGCAGTGGTTCGCGCAGCTGATTCCTGCCAAATGGTATATAGAGGCGACGAGAAAAATAATGATAGAAGGAGTTCCGGTGCGTTTTGTCATCAAGGAGATACTGGTACTTGCAGGAATGACTGCAGTGGTATTTACAGCAGCAGTCAAGAAGTTCAAGGACCGTCTGGACTGACATGCCAGATTATGCGGATGCGGCTCCTGAAGCTGTCTGCCGCCGGAATCCAAACAACATTTAATACAATGAGATCATGTCATCTTTCGGATATCTGATAATAAAGGAAGCCAAGCAGTTTTTCGGCAATCCGTTCATGCCTTTTGTGCTTGTCCTGCTCCCTGTTCTCCTGATGCTTCTTGTGCCCCTTGCTGCAAACATGGAGATCAAGGATGTCAATCTTGCCATCGTGGACAGGGACCATTCGTCTCTGTCTGGACAGCTTACGGACAGGATATCCCAGTCAGGCTATTTTATCCTGAAGTCATTTGACGCAACTTATGACGCAGCAATGGATGAGTTGAGCAAGGGAGAGGTCGATATCATCCTTGAGATACCTTCCGGTATGGAAAAATCCGTGGAGCGAGGGGAGAGTGTGGAGATCTTCATTGCGGCAAATGCTGTCAACAGTACAAAAGGATCGATGGGCGGAGGATACCTTTCATCGATTGTGACTGATTTTTCTTCATATATTGCGACCTCTACGGGAAATTCTGCTCCCATGCCGCTTAAGATAGTGCCCCAGTACAGCTACAATCCGCATCTGGAATACAAGCTCTTCATGGTGCCGGCCCTTATGATCGTGGTGATAATCCTTGTAGGCGGATTTTTCCCGACAATGAGCATCGTCAACGAGAAGGAGAACGGTACGATCGAACAGATGAACGTGTCTCCTGTACGCAAGAGGGATTTCATCCTGTCCAAGGTCGTCTTCTACGGGCTTCTCGGCATGTTCGCCTTCACAATCGCATATCTTATAGCACATTTCGTCTATGGCCTGGCTACCCACGGAGGCCTGCTGGAGATATATGTCAGCGCAATGATCTTCCTGATTTTCATGGGAGGCTTCGGGCTGATCATATCCAACTATTCTGACACTATGCTGCAGTCAGTGTTCCTGATGCTGTTCTTTGTGCTCATTTTCATGCTCATGAGCGGTATCTTTACTCCAGTGAGCTCAATGGAGACATGGTCGCAGTATGTGACCTATTTCCTTCCGACCAGGTATTTTGTGAACATACTCAGGGCCGTGTGCCTGAAAGGCAGCCAGTTTGCGGACATGGCTTTCGACTATATCATGCTCTCCGTATTTGCAGTAGTGATTAATATAATAGCCGTGGTTACCTACCACAAGCAGAACTGACAGATATATTATGGAAATCATCATAGGAGTAGCAGGACTCATCATAGGAATTGTAATAGGGGCAGCTGCAGCCGTCATATTTTTCCGCAGCGGCAGGGTGACTCTTGAGGCCGGACTCAAGGCCAGGGATATGCTTCTGTCCGAGAAGGACCGGACTATGGCAGAGCAGGAAAGACGGCATTCTGAAGCCATCGCAGCTCAGGAGAAACGTCATTCCGAAGCAATGGAAGCTCTGAAGAAACAGTTCGACGAGACGGTCCAGAAGGTCTCAGCCCAGATGAAGACGGCTACGGAAGAAATGTTGAAGCAGAGGCAGCAGGAGTTCTCCCAGTCCAGCAGCACCAGCATCGGCCAGATCGTCAATCCGCTTAAGGAAACGATGGAGGAGATGCGCAAGACCATGAATGCCAGCACTCTCAAGCAGACGGAGATAAGCTCCGCGATGAAGGTGACTGTGGAGAATATGATCAGGCAGAGCGAAGTAGCCAAGAAGAGTGTGGACGAGCTTACTCGCGCTTTCCGACATGGATCGAAGGTGCAGGGGGACTGGGGAGAGACCGTCCTTTGCGAGCTGTTGGAGTCGCAGGGGCTGACCCCCGGCATCCAGTATGACGTGCAGCCGGTGATCAAGGATGCCGCAGGCAATGTGGTCAGGTCTGATGCAGGCAATACCATGCGTCCGGATGTGATCCTTCACCTTGATACCAGAAGAGATGTGATTATAGACTCAAAGGTGTCGCTGACAGCCTACATGGATTATGTCAATGCCGAGAATGACGCCGACCGTCAGAAATTTCTCAAGGCGCATATAGAGAGCATCCAGAAGCATGTCAAGGAGCTCTCCGCGAAGGATTATTCAAGCTATGTCCAGCCACCGAAGGTGAGGATGGACTATGTGATCATGTTCGTCCCTCACAGCGGAGCTCTCTGGGCGGCTCTGGACAAGCAGCCGGACCTGTGGCGCAAGGCCATGGAGCAGAATGTCTTCATAGCTGACGAGCAGACCCTTTTTGCTGCACTGAGGATCATCAATCTCACATGGACTCAGATAGCCCAGGCGCAGAACCACGAGAGGGTCTATGCCCTTGCTTCCGAGATGCTTGACAGGGTGGGGCAGTTCATGAAGAAATATGAGGCCATAGGCAAAGCTCTGGACAATGCCGTCAAGTCCTATGACGAGGCAGGGAAGAAGCTTTCTCCGAACGGGCCGAGCATCCTCCGTACCTGTGCGAAGCTTCAGATGCTGGGAGCCCGCCAGAGCAGCAGAAATCCTCTGCCGCAGCTGTCTGAAGCAGAGGATTCCGATGATGTGGACCTTTTGACAGACGCCGGACATGAAGTCCGGTCTGGAGGGCTATAGTGTGCCTTGCTTGAGCTTCTCGACGAAGGCGTCTATCTTGTGGAGCTCGTGAGGAATATCAATTCCCTGAGGACAATGCGGTGAGCACTGGTTGCATCCTATGCAGTGGCTTGCCTGTCTCAGACGCGGAACACTCCTGTCATATCCTATCAGGAAGGCACGTCTTGCCTTGCGGTAGTTCTCACTTTGTGATGATGCCGGTATGTTCCCTTCATTGAGGCACTTGTTGTAGTGCAGCAGCACTCCCGGAATGTCTATCCCGAACGGGCAAGGCATGCAGTACTTGCAGTCGTTGCAAGGTATGGTGTCGTACTGCATCATGAGAGTGGCAGTGTCCTGGAGGAAATTGAATTCGCTCTCAGTCAATGTCTGCAGAGGGGAGTAGGTAGCCAGATTGTCCTGAAGATGTTCCATCCTGTTCATTCCGCTCAGGACGGTAAGCACGTCAGGAAAGCTTCCTGCAAATCTGAATGCCCATGAGGCTACGCTCTTCTCCGGTTCTCTCTGCTTGAGCTGGGCCACGACATTTGCCGGTACGTTCGAAAGTCGTCCTCCCAGGAGCGGCTCCATTATCACGGCCGGGATATTCCTCTTGGCGAGCTCTCCATAGAGGTATTCTGCATTTGTATTGCTGTCGTTTATTGTCTTGGCATATTTCCAGTCAAGGTAGTTGAGCTGGATCTGTACGAAGTCCCACTTGTACTTGTCGTGGTTTGCCAGCAGGTAGTCGAATACCTTTATGTCCCCGTGGTATGAGAACCCGAGGTTGCGGATGCGGCCTGCAGCCCTTTCCTCAAGCAGGAAGTCTAGTATGCCGTTGTCCAGGTATCTCTTGTGGAGGGCTTCCATGCCTCCCTGTCCTATTGCATGCAAGAGCAGATAGTCTATGTAGTCCACATTGAGTTCCTTGAATGAGTTGCGGTACATCTGCATTGATGCCTCCCTGCTCCATGTCGAAGGTGCGAAATTGGACAGTTTGGTGGCTATGAAGTAGCTTTCGCGCGGATGTCTTCCAAGTGCGATTCCTGTGGCTTTCTCTGAATTTCCCTGGCAGTATGCGGGAGACGTGTCGAAATAGTTGACCCTATGGGCAAGTGCATAGTCAACGAGCTCATTCACCATATCCTGGTCGATGGTCTCGTTGCCTTTTTCAGCATCGGATCCTTTGGTGTAAGGAAGTCTCATCATGCCGAAGCCCAGCAGTGAGACTTTGTCTCCTGTTGTAGGATTCGTCCTGTATGTCATCTGGCCTCCCTTAAGAGCGGAGTCTCCGGAGATGCTTCCTCCGGCGTTTTCAGATGCCCTCCCGCAGGCAGACAGTCCTGCTACAGCAAGTCCTGCCGCTCCCATTGACTTGATGAAATGTCTCCTTGACATTTCATTCTGCTTCATTTCTTCCCGTGTATCAGATTTTGTATTTCCCATGTCTTTTCTGCTGATGTTTGAAGTGATGGCTTTTCTGATGTCAGAACTCGCTGTGAACTTCGTGTCCTTCCACATATATTGCGCTGAATGGCCTTGCCGGGCAGAGATTCTCGCATGCTCCGCAGCCTATGCAGCGTGCTTCGTTGACAACAGGTATCTGGATTGAATCAGGATTGTCCGGGTCAGAAGCGACCATCTGTATGGCTCCTGAAGGGCAATGTCTTGCACAATTGCCGCATGAATGTCCTTCTGTAAGAGGTATGCAGTTTTCTTTGATCCATACTGCATGCCCGATGCTTGTGGAAGATTTCTCTTCGATGCTTATCGGACGGATGGCGCCGGCCGGGCACACTTCAGAGCACTTGTTGCATTCAGGCCTGCAGTATCCTCTTTCGTATGACATCTCCGGCTGCATGAGTTCTGTCAGTCCGGTCGATGGTCTGAGCACCTGGTTAGGGCAGACGGACACGCAAAGCTGGCAGGCGGTACAGTGCTGGTAGAAGTGTCTTATGCTCATGGCACCGGCAGGAACTATCTTTGTGTTCCTGTGAGGTATCTTCTTGTCCTGGATCACGGCAAGACCGCCGTCCACTTTCTTCTCCTGTGCCTGGATAGTGGCAGCGGAAGCCACGAGAGCGCTGATAGCAAGGAAATTCCTCCTTGAGGCATCTGCCGGAGCCTGTGCTGTCGTTGAAGTATCTGCTTTGGCATCTGATTTCTTGCCTGCGTCCTGATGGGCAGGACGGCTGTATCTGAATGTGTAGCTGATGGCACCGTGTCTGCATGAACTCAGGCAGTCGAAGCAGTCCACGCAACGGCTGGTGTCGACGCTATGGTTGAGATAGTCTATGCACGAAGCCTTGCAGGAACGTGTGCAGAGACTGCATGACTTGCATTTGTCTGCATCAATCCTGATCCTGAAAAGCGAGGATCTGGAGAAGAATCCGAGTATTGTCCCTACAGGGCATATGGTGTTGCAGTATGTCCTTCCGTTTCTCCAGGCAAGGATGACCAAGACGATGAAAGTCACGGCCGCAACTATGAATGTCGGCAGGCTCCTGAGCCATACGTCTGTCCTGTAGAATGCATAGCTGTCAGCCCTTTCTGCAAAGTATGCCAGGAGGTTATTGCCCCATTGCCATATCGGGGCGAAGAGGTTGGATGCTATCCTGCCGTATGAACTGTATGGCGCCAGAAGAGCAACGAATGAGCCTATACCGGCCACCAGGGCAATCAGGAAAAGCCCCAGAACGCCATATCTGAGCCAGTTCTTAGCAGGTGACCATGTGAATCTCATGCGGTCTTTCTTTCTGATCCGGCCTCTTGCCCATGAAACGATGTCCTGGAATACGCCCAGCGGACATATTACTGAGCAGTATATCCTTCCGAAGACAAGGGTCAGCAGGATGAGGAAGATGATTGTTCCTGCATTGAGGGCGAGGACGGCAGGCAGGAACTGGATCTTGGCCATCCATCCGAGCCATGCATGTACTGTACCGGTGAAATCCAGGAACAGCAGGGTGATGGCTGCAAAGAAGATGACGGCCAGCGTCAGTCTGATTTTCTTCAGCATATCAAGGTCGTTTTAATACAGTTGGCAATAAATGCGGATACAGCTGACAAAGATAGTGACGGTTGATGAAAATGATTTACCTGGATTACAGAAAAATCATATATTTGCCGGATATTTCAGCAATCCGGCTGATATAAAATTTTGTAATATGTCAAGACTTGTATCCATAAGGTTCATTTCAATCAGACTTATATCAATGTTGGCAGCAATGTTGTCTCTCATGTGTTCATGTGACGTTTCAGATCAATCATTCTATGATGTCCGCGACGGCCGGTTCGTCAAGGACGGGAAAGAAATATATTTCATCGGTGCCAACATGTGGTACGGCGCTCTGATGGCTTCCTCCGGCCCGGGAGGTGACAGACAGAGGCTCGCGCATGAGCTTGATTCCCTCAAGTCTATGGGAATCACTAATCTCAGGGTCCTTGTCGGTGCTGAGGGGGAAGAGGGTACTCCTTATAAGGTGGCTCCGGTCCTCCAAAAGGCCCCGGGACAGTATGACACCGTCCTTCTGGAAGGACTGGACTATTTCATGTCAGAGCTCGGAAGAAGGGGAATGACAGCCGTGCTGTATCTCAACAATACATGGGAATGGTCAGGCGGCTACGGTACCTATCTTGAATGGGCAGGCGCAGGGAAATGTCCTCTTCCAGTCGATGACGGCTGGGATGCTTTCCGTGATTTTGCTGCCCAATTCGTCACCAATGACAAGGCCAAGGCTATGTTTGCCGACCATGTGCGCGCCATAGTGTCAAGGACAAACACTGTGACTGGAGTCAGCTACAAGAACGATCCGGCCATATTCTCCTGGCAGATATGCAACGAGCCGAGGAGCCTTGACCCTTCAGATTCTTCCAAGACAGCTTTCCGTGACTGGATCTGGAGCACTGCAGCCCTGATAAAGTCAATCGACCCGAACCACATGGTCTCGACAGGGAGCGAAGGATACTATGGTTGTGAAGTCGACATGGATCTGTTTGAGCAGGTACACTCCTGTCCGGACATCGACTATCTGAACATACATGTGTGGCCTTACAACTGGAGATGGGTGGACAAGGACAATCTCACTGACAGCACATCGGTAGCTATAGAACTTTCAGACAAGTACATAGACATGCATCTTGCGACAGCGCAGAAGCTCGGCAAGCCTATCGTGATTGAAGAGTTCGGATATCCTCGCAACGGTCTCGGATATTCCAAGGATGTGCCTGTGACTGCAAGGGACATATATTACAGCCACATGTTCGGACGTCTCCTTGAGTCCGCAGCAGAGAAAGGAGTGATAGGTGGAGTGAACTTCTGGGCCTGGGGAGGAAGTGCTTCCCAGTCGGCAGAAAAGCTCTGGTGGCATCCGGGTGATGAATTCTGCGGAGATCCTGCCCAGGAGCCTCAGGGTTTCTATTCAGTGTACTCTTCAGATACCTCTACCATTAATGTCATAAGAAACGCAGAGTCCCGGCTTTCCGAACTCGGATACCGGGACTGAAAGATGTGGACTGACAAAACTGTGTGTACTTACCAGAAGTTGATAAGCGTCTTAATTGCTGTACCAGTAGCCGTCATCTGCCTTATATAGTGACTGAACTATATCGCTGGATTCGTAGCCGGAATAATCGACAAAAATAGTTGCCTTAGCCTCGTTATCTCCACGCATTTCAATTGACATTATCTGATATTTCAGGACTTTGAATCCGTTTTCCTCTGCAAGTTCGAAATTATTTTCCTGTGATTCTACAGTCATTTCGTAATGCTTGCGGATTTTATATTCATAAGTACTGAGAAAAAGTTCAGCATCCTGCTTGATTCTTGCTTTCCAATTGGCTTTCAATACAGCTTCCGGTGAGGTGTACCTGCCCTCTTTGTCCAATTTGTAAGGGTCTGGATAATACTCTATCGTTCTGGTGATTTTCTTGCCGTTCTCTTTCCTGGCTGTCCAGTTGCCTTCAGAGTCAAAATCAGGTCTGCTGTAGCTGTAATTGTAAGTTACAGTCGATTCTGTCCCCATTTCATCGTATGAGGTTTCGGTCATGGATGAAGGATAGTAATTGTCTCCCTCATAGCTGTAGTCTGCTTTATAATCCATCCCTTCCATGCTGATTACCCTTCCGAGATCATCGAAAGTGTAGGTGGACATACCTGAAAGTCCGGCATCAGTCCTTACTCTTCCATTGAATCTTGTGACAGTCTCGTCATTGTCATTTAAATACCCGTGAGGACTGAACTGGAGACTGTAATTGTCGTATGTGACTGTCTTGACTTTCCCCAGAAGACCGAATTTGGCTTGATCAAGCTTGAAATTGATACTGCTGGAGCCTACAGCTTTCGATGAATTGTCTCCGGAACCGGCACAGCCGGCAGCTATCGCGATTGCAGCGATAAATGGAATTACATAATTTCTCATGGTCATATAGTTTTCTCAAAGTTACCTTATATGAATTTAATCACACTCACGGCAAACAGTGATTTTGCGCATGACAGCAGCATCGGGAAAACTGCATGAGAATTGATGGTATCTAACGTATCTTGATCTTTCCGTTTTCGAGACTTTCGATCACTGCCAGGGACTCGACGTGGATTCCCATCTTTTCGAGCGGTCCGCGTCCGAGCTGGAACTCTTTTTCTATCAGGAATCCCATGCCGACAATTTCCGCACCGGCCTGATGGATCAGGTTGATTATTCCTTTGGCAGCATTGCCGTTTGCGAGAAAGTCGTCGATGAAGAGTACTTTGTCTCCTTCATGGAGAAATTCACTGCTGACGCACACCTCATATTCGCGGTTCTTGGTGAATGAGAATACCTTAGTGACAAGCTCATGTTCCATTGTGCTCGGCTTGTTCTTCTTTGCAAAGACTACGGGGACCTTCATCACCCATCCTGTCATTGTCGCCGGAGCAATTCCGCTTGACTCTACCGTAAGGATCTTGTTGACTCCTGAAGAGGCAAATCTCCTGGCGAATTCCTCGCCCATTTCCATCATGAGCTGGGGATCTATCTGCTGGTTGATGAAACTGTCGACCTTGAGTGTGCCTGAGTCCAGGCATTTGCCGTCTTTCAAAATACGCTGTCTGAGCGATTCCATTGTAGTTAGATTTTATTTGTGGTCAAGTATGTTTAGTGTCATAGTGCGCAGGATCCGTCTGCACACCAGTCGCTGCTTTTTGTCCCGTGGTAGTCAGGGTGTCTGTCAAGCCATATCGCGGCATATCTGCAAGTGGCGACGCATCTGAGCCCCTGGGCGATAGCATAGTCGTAGGCAGCCTTTACAAGCGCTGCAGCGATGCCCCTGCCGGCTATTTCGTCCGGTACTATCGTATGCCTTATGTCAAGGGCACCGTCTTCGATCCTGTATGATACATGAGCCTCATGTCCGTTGACAGTCGTAGAGAATTCCTCCTCCTGAGGCTTGTGTATGATGTTGATTTCTCCTTCCATCTTTTTCCTGTAAACGTCCATCCGCTTTTTCCATGCGAGTTTCCTGGCTTTTTCCGCTGAAGCTTTCCTCGCTAAATATTCGTCATATTTCTTTTCAACGTAGTTGTCTGCCATAGTATTTAGCCTCCACCTTTCGTGAGCGGGTGACAAATTTAATAAAAATCCTGATATTCCCGGCATTTACTTGCCGTTCTTTTCGTATATTTGGCCGTTGCGGGTCGATTTATAGCTATGTCAGGCAAAGCAGAATCAACCACGCGGATGGAGCCGAGGTTTATAGATTATAGAAATTCAGGGATATAAAGCATGAATTGGGTCATACTTATCATAGCCGGATGCTGCGAGGCTGGATTTGCATTCTGTCTTGGCAAGATCAAAGGGGCTGAGGGTATAGCCGGCTATCTGTGGGGTACTGGTTTCATTGTGTTCCTGGCATTGAGCATGGTGCTGCTTGCCAAGGCAGTTCAGACAATACCGATAGGGACGGCCTATCCGGTGTGGACCGGAATCGGTGCCGTGGGAACGGTCCTGCTCGGGATATTCTTCCTCGGGGAGCCGGTCACATTCTGGCGGATATTCTTTATTTCTACCCTCGTGATGTCGATCATCGGACTCAAGATGGTCAGCTGAAGGTATTCAGCACAGGCAACAGTTGCCAGGGAGAAGATCATGGCTTATGCCGCCGATCTGCATCTTGTGATGGCCGGGATGCATTTCCCGGAGCCGGCTTTCATTTTCCCAGAGCAGGAATAAGCTTCTTCAGGCAGATGACAGCTGCAACTACAGCAATCACTCCGCCTGCATAACCTATGTATGAAATCGATATTCCGGAACATACATATCCTCCTATGAGAGCACCTGCTCCTATGCCGATATTGTAGATTCCGGAATATATCGACATGGCTACAGCCGTACCCTGAGGGGCATTCTGGATGATCTCAGACTGGAACGACAGGTTGTAGAAATTGATGGCGAAGCCCCAGAATATGCACAGGATGACGATAGTGGCGGTATTGAGGGCTGCGGCCTGCAGCAGGAGCAGAAACAGGCTGATGCCGCATACAGCAAATGCAAGGAATGCTTTCCTGTGGCGGTCATACCATCTTGAGAATATCCAGCTTCCTGCAAGGCCTACTATCCCGTAGACTGTCAGTACGGCTGTGATCCACGTGCTTCCCATGCCGGCTACCTGTGCAAGAAACGGCTCTATGTAGCTGTAGCCTGTAAAATGTCCGGTTATGGCGATGACAGTCACAAGATATATGCTCAGCAGGGCAGGGGACTTGATGAGAGCAGGGAGTTTCCTCAGTGACATCGACCCGTCTCCAGGAACTTTAGGCAGGACAACGGCGAGGATCGCAAGGATGATTGCCGCCAAAGCTGCTATGATCAGGAATGTGGCCCTCCATCCCATGTAGATGCCTATTGTCCTTCCCAGAGGCAGTCCTACTATCATGGCGATTGATGAGCCGCTTACAATTATCCCCAGCGCTGTCGAACGCTTTCCTTCAGGCGCAAGCCGTACGGCCAGGGGAGTGACTATGGACCAGAAGATGGCATGGGCGCACGCGACTCCGATCCTGGAGATCATCAGCATGTAGAAGTCCTTGGCGAAGCCGGAAAGCACGTGGCTGGCCGTGAAAAGAGCTGTAATCGAGAGCATCAGCTTACGGTTTTCTGTCTTTGCAAATATCAGCATCAGCGGAAGCGAGGCCAGTGCCACGACCCACGCGTAGACGGTGATCATCATGCCGGCATGAGCCTCAGTGATCCTGAAGTCTGCTGCTATGTCTGAAAGCAGTCCGATCGGTATGAATTCGGATGTATTGAATATGAATGTTGAAAATGTCAGTCCTATGACCGGCAGCCAGGCCTTCAGGCCATGACGATGGTCTCCGGTTTCTTTCAAGGCCGCAGGATTGCCGTTTGATGTATTATTTCCCTCAGTTGTCATGTGTCCTTTTTCTGCCATCTCTTTTTCTTCCATGTCTTTTCCCTTCATGTCATTTCCCGTCATATCAGTCTGTCCCATATCCTTATGCATTTTTTCAAAAACGGGCGCAAAGATATTCAAAAAGTCCTGCTGATGGTCACATAAATTTCAAATCTGTATAAGGAATACACCTCTTTGAAATCAAGAGAGTTAGAAGAATTACCTCGTTTTCGGGTAATGAGTTGGCAACCGTTATTCTAAATTTTCTTTCAGCCTGATTTTAACATCACACATTTATGCCGTCCTAAACTTGATGCAATTGACAAACAGGGAAGCCACGGTAAAGGCAACTCCTACTCCAACCACGCCTGCCCATCCGTAATGTTGCCAAAACAGACCTGAAACGAACGTACCAGCAGAACCGCCCAGGAAGTAGATGGTCATATAAACGGTATTGACTCGGTTGATGGCGGATGCGTCAAGGGAGACCACGCTGGTCTGATTTGACAAATGGATGCATTGCATTCCTGCATCAATCAAAAGGATGGCGATTATCATCCACAAGTAGCTGTCATTTCCAAAAAATGCCAACAACCATGCAGCCAAGATAACACATCCCCCGACAATGGAGAAGAACCTTACGCCGTACTTCTGGATATAGCCGCTAATGAATACAACCGTAGACGCACCTGCCAATCCGCACAAACCGAGTGCCCCGATAATATCGTCATCCGCAAAGAATGGCTCTTGCTTCATCCGGAAAGCAAGGCAACTCCACAACGCAAAGAACGAGCCATAAGCCAATGCCGCCCTCAACGAAGCGATACGCAAGTACGGGTATTTGGCAAGCAGACGCAACAAGGATTTCATCAGACCCGCATAATTTTCACGTGAACGAGCAGGCAGAACGGGAAGCATCTTGTAAATCATAAGAAAGCATCCGAGCATAAACACACAAGCCACAAAATAGACGGAACGCCATCCCCACATATCAGCCAGGAAACCACTTAACACCCGTGAGCCAAGAATGCCTATGAGCAGACAGGACTGTATAATCCCCACGTTGCGTACCTTGTGTGCTGGTGCTGAATGGAAAGACACCAACGGGATGAAGAACTGCGGCATAACCGAAGATGCTCCGGCAAGCAAGGATGCGCCCCACACCCAATAGATGTTAGGGGCAAGTGCTATGGCAAGCAATGCGCACGATGAAATGATATAATTGGTCAATATCAGCTGCTTTCGTGAAACCAAATCGCCAAGCGGAATGACAAACACAAGTCCGACTACATAACCTATCTGGGTCAATGTCGCAACCATGCTGGCAGAAAA
>JADIMK010000011.1 GCA_017694785.1 Candidatus Cryptobacteroides intestinigallinarum | reverse complement strand
GACTACCTGAAGTAGTCTGCAATCCTGCGATATCCATCCGCATCGGGATGAAGACCGTCTGTAAACAGCGACTCATCAATCTTGCCACCCTTGCCTAGAAGAGTTTTTCCCGGATCGGCAAAATTAACATTCTCTTCTCTGGCCATAGCCTTGACCGCCTTGTTCAGAGTCTTGACACGAGCCTCTCTGTTCCTTCTCGGAAGGATACCCATGACTGTAATCTCCGATTGGGGCAGACGAGTCCTCACGGCATTGATGACAGCCTTTATTCCTGCAACAATTTCCTCATCCGGATCTCCCCAGGAGATGTTGTTTGTTCCAATCTTTATGAAGACCTTGTCTGCTGTCAGATTATCGAGTTCTCCGTGATAAATACGCCACAGAACATTCTCAGTCCTGTCGTAACCGCAGCCCAGATTGAGGGATTCACCTCCGAGTTCCGCCCACGAGTCTGTCCCATTCTGAGCAGGAGCCACATCTGAGCCACCCCAGAAGTGCATGATCGAATCTCCGATCACAATCCTCCTGAAATGCTTTCCGTTGCCCTTGGACAATATTTCATCATGTCTCTCCAACCAGTTGTAACTATCTCTCTGCTGAGTGACCGGTCTGGTGGCCGAAACATCGCCTGACGGCTCACATAGAATGTCCCTCAACAACGGCTCATATGCATCAGCATATGTCGTCATGCCATAGTCAGACATATGGATTGCCTCCACTGTCATTTCTCCGCTCATGCCTATATCCTCATATCTCAGACGGTACAGTCCCGTCACTCCCTCAGCAATCAACTGCTGATATGCTTCCTCCAATGACTTCAAGGCATGTTCCTGAGCATCTCTGTAATACTTATAGACAGAACCATGAGGATAGCCGCAGTGATCTGTCAGAACGACAGGCGTGTCAGGTCTTGCAGCCCTCAACCTACGCACCGCCTTTACGACAGTGTCGCGAAGAGCAGGTGCCGGAATCGCATATGCATTAGGCATTCCATCTATGACATATACTGCAGCATCCACCTCTGACAGGATATCTATTATGGAAGACTCGAAATAAGCGCTTCCGGAAAATCCCAGATTGACAAAAGGACGGTCCAATCTGCGCTGAAGAATATTTGTCCATGACATTGCCGGACGGGAAGCGCATGCTCCCTGACAGATGGACGTACCATAGGTAACCACCGGCTTGACGGCAGAAGGACGCTCAAAACAGAACTTGTCCTCTTCACCTACACCGATTTCCAACCACTCCACCTCATTGTAAAGCGGCAGAAACAGAGTATATCTGCGAGTGTTCCCACGCATATTCACAGGTTCGATAGCAGAGTAGGAAAAAGTCACAGTATCCTTGAAAGAATACTTCGGTGCAAGCCAGACCTCATTACCATGTTTATCCTTGGTATATAGATCCACACCAGAGACGCCTGTTGCCGGCATGTGCGGCATGGCAGTCCTGAGCCTTACCTTATACCTTACGGTAATATCCTTCGAGTCTGTGGTGAAACAGATACTCTCACCTGCTGTCTGTCGGCTAAGACTCCATACTGCATGAGACAGACCTTCCTTGACCCTGTCGGGTAGCCTGTCATAGAATCCCTCTCTATGCTCGTCCTGAAATGCCTGTCCATGAACAGCGGGATAACCGGCCTCCTCCGGATCATACCATTTCCGGTCTTGTGCAAACATCGAGGTTGCGGCCAAAACGCATAAAATGACAATATTGAATCTCTTCTGCATAATCGGAACTTAATTGATTATTTTCTATATTTCCAGTTGAATATAGGCAGGATGAAAGATATGACTGAAGCGACAATCCAGAAGATTGCCACAGGGGTAAAGTCATACTGGGTCACCTGAATCAATTGTCCTGTCGTCTGGTCCATGACCTCCACTATTGCCTTGTTGGTATCGATGAGCCAGCCGCTTGCCACATCCTGAATTCCGGCTGCAACATAACTCGACATACCAACAACCCCAAGAGCAGCACCTGTAGCCTTACGCGGCACAATATCGACTGCCATGAGACCTCCGAGGAAGCAGATGAGTACTCCAATGGAAATACCGAAGAAGACCATCGCTATAATATTGATTACCAACGAATCGCCTCCCAGAAGGAAAAGAAAGAGCGAGAGGGAGTTCATTATACCGAATATCAACGCCGGCAGATAGCGGTCAGACTTGAACAACTTGTCTGACACCCATCCTGAAAGTACAGTACCGAGAATACCGAGAAGCGCATTGATTGAAATTATAGTAGTGGCCTGCGTAAGAGAAAAGCCCTTCTCTTCCTGCAGGAAAAGCACACCCCAGCCGTTGATTGCATAGCGTGCGACATACATGAATGCACTTGCAGCCGCAAGAATCCATACTGCAGGGGTCTTAAGCACCATCTTCTGCAGATCGCCTGTTGACTCCTGCTTCTTCTCTTCCTTTACCTCTCCGTACATATCCTCTACTCTTGGGAGCCCCTTGCTCTGAGGATTGTCATGAAGAAAGAATATGATGACAATCACGCCGATGACTCCTGCAAGAGAAGATCCGATGAAGCCCCACTGCCATCCTGCGACAGATACGAGAATACCCACAAAGAGGAATGAAAGCCATTCTCCAAGATTGTGGCTAAGGCTGAAGAAGCCGTAGAATGTACCTCGCTTACTGAGCGGAAGCCATCTCGACAGAGCGATGATAGCAGGTGGCGAGCCCATAGACTGCGACCAGCCGTTGATACCCCACATAATAGCGAACAACGTGAATATCAGAACTGCAGGAAGCGAGCCGCTAGCAAAGCCAAGAATGCCGAGGATAAAGTTTGCCACAGCGGACACAAGAAGTCCTGTAGCCATGAAACGCTTGATGTTGCAGTGGTCTGCAAGGAAACCGTTCACGAACTTACCTATGGCGTAAGCAAACAAAAGTACAGAGCCTATGAGTCCGAGTTGGCTTGCATCGATCATTCCGCTGTCAATAATCGGTTTCTTGACAACATTAAGACTCGTACGGCATACATAATAAAGACTGTAGCCTATAGTACCCGCAAGAAAAGACTGAAAACCGAAGATACGGAATTTCCTTTCCTGCTGCGCTTCTTCCACCATCACTTTAGAGGGTTTGGAGATGCGGTAAAATGATTTGATTGCTGTGATTAGTCTCATGATTGTTAACTATTTTTGGACATCATATGAGTGAGTCAGTTTGCCGTCCATATCAAATGTCCTTATATGCCAACCTCTATCATCCGCCTCAAATTCAAGACGGTCTGTATCATCATTAGCGATTATCGGGAATTCATTGCCACAGTCTCCGACCTTTACATTCAGGTGTTGATGATGATGGCCACTGAGCATCACATCCACTCCTGCCTCATTGAGAACAGGAACGAAATTCTTGTTAAGCCATACCTGTGCATACCAACTGTCAGGGAAAAGAAGAGCAGGAATATGCATCACAGCCACCTTGACAGGAGCATCGACAAAAAGAGGATCCTTTATCACCTCCTTAAGCCACTCAAGTTCTGCCTGACGGAACACATCGTATTCCGCAGTTCCAGAATACTCAGGTGCCGAATCAGGTTTATCCTCACCTCCGTCAAGAATCAGGAATGCAACAGGTCCCTGACGGAACATAAAGTAAGGTCTGCCAGAAGGTGTAGGACAGAACTGTGCAAAATAATGTGCGTCACGGCCACGTGTCTCATGATTGCCACGTGTGTATATGGTAGGTATGGCAGACGTAAGTTCAGGAACAACATGAAAGACATGACGAAGCATGGTGTCGGCATCATTGATATATGAAATCATGTCGCCGTTCATCAGAAGGAAGTCAAACTTTGACTTATCGACTCCCTTGACAAGCGCCTTGTACTTCTCATCTTTTCCGTGAATGTCGCTCATCATGAAGAAACTGCACTTTTCCGCATTGCGGTCAAGAGTTCTGATGACAGCCTCCTGCTTTGCAGAGACCTTGCGCTCAGGACCGTAATCGGTACCATAAGCACTGTCATCATTCTCAACTACCTTTGCATATATCTTGTAGCGATATGCTGTTCCCGGCTCAAGTCCGGTCACAGTGATGGAGTGAAACGTACCTGCAAGACGTCTTCCATCAAGAACATTGTAAAATCTTTTGCGTGTGGATATTTCAAACGGAGTACCATCATCCGGAGCGACCTCGACAAAGGCAAAGTTCTTCTGGGACGACTTCCACATCACAGTAAAACCTGTCTCAGTCAGATTCTGGATCCACGGCCCATACTTGATGTCCGGATAATTCACTCCTGAACTGTTCACAAGGGCAGCACAGGCTATTGCCAGGGTTAAAATCAATTTTCTCATAGTGTTATCATTTATGTTGCTATTATTTCATCTTGACAACAGCCATCACAGGATGATGATCCGAAATATAAGTCAATCCTGCCCACGGGCCACGAAGGGTCTTGAACTCTACTGCCGTACAGTTCTCATAGAAAATATGGTCAATCTGCTGGGTCTTCGAGCCATAACCGTGGCAAGTAGGATACTTGTCTGTCTTCGGAGCATCTGCGCGGACACTGTTCATCTCAAAGTTCTTGCAAGCCTCCGATCCCTGAGACACATTCATGTCTCCTGAAAGAATGACGGGAAGTTTATCGGTATTCTGCGCTGTCATCTTCATGCGGATCAGTTTCGCGCCTTGTTTCTGTGCTTCGACACCAGCGTGATCAAGATGCGTATTGTAGTGATAGAAACACTTTCCTGATTCCTTCTCCTTGAAGAGAATCCAAGTAGTGGTCCTCTTGATGGTTGCATCCCAGCCTGTCGAAGGGACATCGGGAGTTTCCGAGAGCCAGAATGTTCCTTTATCCACTATTTCAAGTCTTTCCTCATCATAGATTATGGACGTGGTCTCACTCTTGCCGATAGCATCTATACCATCGGAACGCCTTACTCCGTAAGCCTTATACTTTGGGAAAGCAGCCAGGATTTCCTCCCTCTGGCTCGGATAGCACTCCTGAGTACCGATGATGTCCGGAGCGACCTCCTCAATCATGGCGCATATGCCCGGAAAACGGAAATCCCATGCCTGCTCACCTGTATCAGAATCAGCCGGGTATCTTACATTGAATGACACGACCTTCACCTCTATAGGCTCTGTTGTCACAGGAGGTGTAGGATTCTCTGGCTCTTGCGTAGAAGGGTTCTGAGACTGAGGAGGTGAGTCATCAGTAGCATCCGGCTTTTCTCCGCAGGAAAATGCAAACAAGGCTACCGCCAATAACGGAATTATCTTAAGTAATGATTTCATAGTAGTAGATTTATTTAGAAGACATGTCAGTTATGGTAAATGGATGTTCAAGCGCATTTCTTGCCGCCTCAAGAGCAATCGGAGCATTGGCGTCTGTGACAGGAGTGGTTCCTGTTCCCGAATTGTTGTAACGATATGTATTTCCGTCAAGAAAAATATCGTATACCGGAGAAATCAATGCTTCAAACACAGCACATGATGCTCCGTATCGGGCAAGGCCGTAATCCATATGATAACCGTCACGTGTAAGTCCAAGTTCATTGTTGAGACTTGTAGTTCTCAGATTCTCAAGCATGGCACCAGTGGAAATTATTCCGTCAAATTCAACATCTTCCATGACTTTCATTCCGAATGCTGCAACAACATCCCACATTCCCACATGATCCGTCCATGTGATGGCCGATGCTGAGCCGGACCCGATCTGCGCATTGTCATGGTAAGCCTGAGACAATATATAATAT
>JADIMK010000010.1 GCA_017694785.1 Candidatus Cryptobacteroides intestinigallinarum | reverse complement strand
CAATCGTCGGCAGCGTCAGATGTGTATAAGAGACAGCCATATCGGCATCCTGCTCGATTGAACCGGACTCCCTGAGGTCGCTGAGCTGAGGTCGGTTGTTGCTTCCTGTACGCTGCACGGCATTTCGGCTGAGCTGTGACAGAGCAATTATAGGGACATTCATCTCCTTTGCCGTAGCCTTCAGAGTCCTGGAGATTGCGGCGACTTCCTGCTCCCTCATACCGCGGAGCTCTGCCGGTCCCTGCATGAGCTGCAGATAGTCGACGATGACCAGCTTCACACCTTTCTGGTTGACAAGCCTCTTGACCTTTGAGCGGAACTCCATGACAGGAAGTGAAGGTGTATCATCGATATAGAGAGGTGACTTGGCCAGGTTGCGGCACTTTACCTCAAGCTGGGTCCACTCGTAGCTTTCAAGCTTCTGTCCTCCCTTGATCTTGTCTGCCGCCAGTCCTGTCTCGGACACCATCATTCGTTTTACCAGCTGTATCGCAGGCATTTCGAGTGAAAAGATCGCGACAGGGATATTGTACTGCACTGCGGCATTGCGGGCTATGTTGAGAACGAACGCAGTCTTTCCGACAGAAGGCCTTGCAGCAAGGATTATCAGGTCGGACGGCTGCCAGCCGAGAGTGATGCGGTCAAGCGAAGGATATCCGGACGGGACTCCGCTCAGACCCGTGGAGTTCTGGAGCCTTTCTATATCGCTGATGGCCTGGTTGATTACAGACCCGACATCCTGGACATCCCTCTTGACATTGTTCTGTATGGCAGCGAAGATCTTTGTCTGTGAGATATCTATCAGGTCATCGACATTGACCGTCTCGTCATAGGCTTTGCGCAGAATATCGTAGGAAGCCGTTATCAGCTCCCTCTGGATACATTTCTGCTTGAGTATCTTTATATAGTATTCGACATGCGCGGCCGCTCCGACCTTCTGGGAAAGGCGGGCAAGTGCCACAGGACCGCCCACAATCTCCAGATTGCCCTGGGACTTGAGCTTCTGTGTGACAGTAAGTATGTCTATCGACGTATGCTCTGTGACAAGAGCAGCCATAGCCTCATAGATCATCCTGTGTTTCTCATCATAGAAGCAGGCCGGGGAGAGCTCCTCCATGGCCTCGTCCACACAGTTCGGCTCTATGAGCATCGCTCCGATGACAGCCTCTTCAACGTCAAGAGCCTGAGGCGGTCTGTTTCCCACCTCAAGCCCCAGCATTTCCAAGTCCACACTGTCTTTCTTGCGTGCAGGCCGGCGTTTCCGTTCTTCTGCCATAGATTAATCGAAGTCAGGATTTACCAGTATCCTGCCGCAATATTCGCAGATGATCATTTTCTTGTTTGAAGCGATATCGATAAGCCTCTGGGGAGGGATAGTGTTGAAACATCCTCCGCAGGAGTCGCCGTTGAATACAGACACGACAGCAAGATGATTGTGGCAGCTGTTCCTGATACGCTCATATGCGCTCATTGTCCTCGCATCGATCTTGGCGGCAAGAGAATCACGGTTTGCCCTGAGCTTCTCTTCCTCCTTGGCTGTCGATTCGATGATTGTAGAAAGCTCCTGCTTCTTAGCCTTAAGATCATCGTTCTTGACTGAAATCTTGTTCTTGATGTTCTCAAGCTCTTCCTTCTTCTCTGCGATGGAAGTCTTGGTCTCTCCTATGTTCTTTTCAGCTATCTGACAGAGAAGATCCTGGTTTTCAAGCTCCTTGTTGAGAGAATCATATTCCCTGCTGTTTGCCACATTGTCAAGCTGAGCCTTGTACTTCTCTATCTGGGCAGAATACTCGACAATATTCTGCTTGTATTCTGCGATAGCCTTGTTGGCTTCGTCAATCTTTGCTGTGATATTGGCTGACTTGTTCTTGAGGTCGGCAATTTCATTTTCAAGATTCTCAACCTCAAGAGGAAGTTCTCCCCTGAGCTGGATGATCTTGTCAATTTCAGTATCTGCCTGCTGCAGAGCATACAGCGTCTTGAGTTTCTCCTCGACACTCAGGTCAGAGTCAGCGAAACTTTTCTGAATTGACACGAAAGTCTCCCTCTGGTCGATAGGAGTTTCGATTTTTTTAGTCTTCTTTGCCATATCGCTTAATAATAATATATCGGGTTACTATAAATATTCTGCGTAATTCGGACTGCAAATGTAGGAAAATTTTTCTTCAACAGCGAAAATAAAATATCAACTATCTCAATCTCACTTTCATAATGGCCTATATCCATGATCATGAAACCTTCCGGAGTGAAGAAATGATGATATGATACATCTCCGCAAAGATACAGCTGGGCGCCGCTCGCAATGGCCTCTGGAATCAGTGAACTTCCGGAGCCTCCGCACATCGCTATGCGGGATACCGGTATATCCAATGGCTTTGATGCCCTTGCTGCCTTCAGTCCGAAACGCTCCTTGACAAACGCTACAGCTTCGTCCGAAGACATGGGAGAAGGGAGATCTCCCACTGTTCCAAGCCCGATACCGTCTCCCTCAACATCAAGTATCTGTATATTTTCAAGGCCAAGCCTGCGGGCCATTGCCCCGCTCACTCCAGCTATCACCTTGTCAGCCGAAGTATGGGCAGCATATACTGCAATCCCGGCAGAGACAGCTTTCATCACCGCCAGCCCCACCGGATCGTCAGGACAGATCTTCTTCAGTCCTGAAAATATCAGAGGATGGTGAGTCACTATCATGTCCGCCCCGACAGAGACAGCCTCATCCACGAGATCAGGAGTGCAGTCCAGCCCAAGCAGCACTGACCCGACCGGAGCCTCCATGGATCCGATGCACAGTCCGCTGTTGTCCCATTTCTCCTGGACCGACAGAGGAGCAAACTCCTCGATGGCGGCTGCTACATCTTTTACCTTGTATACTGTATCCATAGCCTATGTCAATTGTCTATGCCTATAATATATGATAATATACCTATAATATATAATAAGGTCTATTAATCCAGATGATGCGGCTCTCGACTTGCCGTTCTCACGTCTGGCAGCCGGAGACAGTTTCGTATCATATGTTCTTCCTGGCAAGTTCCAGCTCAGAGCGGACCTCCTGAAGAAGCGCCATCATCCTCGCTGCCTGGCCCACCTTGACCTTCTCCGTCAGCAACCTCCTGTATGCTCCTTCGAGTGTCATACCGCAGACCTTGACGAGAAAATATATCTGGCGGAAAGTCTCTACATCATCCGCGGTATACATCCTGTTGCCCTTGGCATTGCGTCTGGGATTCAGAAGCTTCGGGAACGAATCTGACCAGAACCGGACAAGAGAGACATTCTCGCCGAGAAGAGAAGCGACTTCTCCTATGCTGTAATACAATTTTTCCATAATCACTCCATAGACTGGGCTATGCTTTCACCCAGGATCATCATCTCCATATATTCCTCAGGTGTAACTGACCCGAAGAAATAATTGACCGGATCCTGAGGCAGCGTATCCTTGATCACTTCATAATGCAGATGAGGGGCGAAAGACTTTCCAGAAGATCCGGTAGTCGCTATCTGGTCACCTTTCTTAACCATACGTCCGTCACGCACAAGTATCTCCTTCAAATGGGCATATCCTGTTGAATATCCGTTGCCGTGATCCAGGACAAGAACATTTCCTGATTCTCGTCCGGACCTGCGGACAAGTACGACCTTGCCGTCGGCCGGAGCATATACCGGTGTCCCGGAAGGGACAATCAGGTCCAGCCCTTTATGCTTATGATACACTTTATAGAACGGGCTCATCTTCATGCCGGCAGATGCACCTGTCTGTGCATAAGGAAAATCTTTCAGAGGAAGCACAAGCGGCGGAAGAGAATCTCCTGCCGCCAGACACATGTCCACCGCATCCTTCAGAGTCTGCCCCACATAAGCCGCCTTTGCCGACGCATCATTCAGTTTGGCTTCAGTATAACGTACAAGACCTTCATCAGAGACCGAATCTGCTGAATCCATGAAGAATGTATAGCCGAAATCCGGAGAAAGAGGGGACGAAGAGTTGAAAATCTCTTCATATATGCTGTTGTCCCGCGCCTCCAGCTCTGACACTACACCACCCAGAAGAGCTTCCTTATCCTGCATGCCAGGATAAAGCTTTTCATACATGCGGTTCTCCTGCTTGAGCTTCCGTTCTGTATCTGTGCTGAATATGAGCGCAAAGATCATATAATACACGACAGCAAGAGAAATGCTGACCAGAAAATATTTCAGTACCCTGCGCAAGATCCTGGCTGCATTCGGACGGACTTTCCTGATCCTGAAGTCGTCCTTGTCGATTATGTAGCGGCTGCTCATGACTGTCCGGACTGTTCTCTGACATTATCCACCAGAGACATGTATTCATCCTTGTCCATTGAAAGGTCCACATAGTTCAACGGGTTGACTGCCTTTCCCTTATATATGACCTCATAGTGCAGATGAGGACCTGTGGACTTGCCGGAATTGCCGGATTGACCGAGCAGGGAGCCGCGTCTTACCTTCTCTCCTTCATGGACAGAGATCGACTTCATGTGTGCATATCTTGTCTTGTAGCCGAATCCATGGTCTATGACCACAGAATTGCCGTACCCGAAGAATTCATGACGCACCTTCTCAACGACTCCGTCAGCAGTAGCATATATGCCGTTGCCGGGCTGCAGTGCGAAATCCATTCCTTCATGGAATGCAGTACGTCCGTAGACAGGATCAGTACGCCTTCCGAAATAGCTGGAAATATGGTAGGTGCCGGGAGCCGGGCAGATAGGAGAAAGCGCAGGGACACAAAGGACCATGTCTCCGGAATGTCTTGCTATTGCAGCGATTTCATCAAAGGACTTGCTCTGCACGAAAGTCTTTTTCGTCAGGACATCCAGACGGATCACGGTATTGCGCAGAAGACCGGAGCAGTCTCCGTAGTCAAGATATGAATACCTGTTCACTCCTCCATATCCTGCATTCCTTACTTCATCAGGTATCTCATACATTCCGAATACCGCACGATAGATATCATTGTCGCGCATGGACAGAGCGGAAAGGATTTCATCGTAGCGGTCGAGCTGACGGTTCATCACCTCCACCTTTGAGCTCAGGCGGGCATTGGCCTTCCTCAGGATCACTGTCTTCGGAAGCTCATTGCCAAGCACAGACGTATATACCCAAGCATAGAACACAGCCGCAGCTACACTTCCCACGAAAAGGAAGATGCTTTTGAAAAGGCGGCGGCGTGCAGATTTCTCCTTGATGATCTCGTAGGAGAGGGTATCGCTGTTGAATCTGTACTTCCGGTATTTTGACATGTCGCAAATATAGTCCATTATTTCCAAAAAAGTTATAATTTTGCAGGTTATTTGTTGGATAAAACAGAAAAAACATAATGAACAATATGACTTCCAAAGAAATAAGACAGGCTTTCCTGGACTTTTTCGCATCAAAGGGACATGTCATAGTCCCTTCTGCACCTATGGTAGTAAAGAACGACCCGACACTCATGTTTACCAACGCAGGCATGAACCAGTTCAAGGACTGGTTCCTAGGCAACAGTATCCCTAAGTACAAAAGGGTCACCGACAGCCAGAAATGTCTGAGGGTCAGCGGCAAGCACAACGACCTTGAAGAAGTCGGGCACGATTCATACCACCATACGATGTTCGAGATGCTCGGCAACTGGAGCTTCGGCGACTATTTCAAGAAAGAGGTGATCGCATGGGCATGGGAGCTTCTCACGGAAGTCTACAAGATAGACAAGGACAGGCTTTATGCCACAGTCTTCAAGGGAAATGACGGAGACCACACCGAAATGGATACAGAAGCCTTCGAAGAATGGAAGAAATATCTGCCTGAAGACAGGATCCTGCTCGGAGACAAGCACGACAACTTCTGGGAAATGGGAGATACAGGTCCATGCGGTCCGTGCAGCGAGATCCACATCGACCTCAGGAGCGACGAAGAAAGGGCTGCCCTTCCGGGACGCGAACTTGTCAACAAAGGGCACCATCTCGTCATTGAGATATGGAATCTGGTGTTCATGCAGTTCAACCGCAAGGCTGACGGACATCTTGAGCCGCTTCCGAACAAGAACGTAGATACCGGAATGGGATTCGAAAGGCTCTGCATGGCTCTCCAGGGCAAGACGAGCAACTATGACACAGACGTGTTCACCGGCATGATCCACAAGATCGAAGAGCTTTCCGGACACTCATACCATGAGTCTGAAAAGACAGAAGTGGCGATGAGGGTAATCGCCGACCACATCAGGGCCATCAGCTTCTCGATAGCTGACGGACAGCTTCCTTCAAATGTGAAGGCAGGATATGTCATCAGAAGAATCCTCCGCAGGGCAGTCAGATACGGACATACATTCCTCGGATTCAACGAACCGTTCCTCTGCAGGCTTGTCGGCCAGCTTGTCGACGACATGGGCTCATCATATCCTGAAATCGCGAGCCAGCAAAGCCTCATTGAGAAAGTCATCAGGGAGGAGGAGATGGCATTTCTCCGTACCCTCGACAGAGGCATAAGGCTCATGGACTCAATAATGGAGAAATCAAAGGACACAAAGGTGATAAGCGGAGAAGACGCCTTCGTGCTCTATGACACATACGGCTTCCCTATCGACCTGAGTGAGCTGATAGCATCAGAGAACGGCTTCACCATCGACCTGGAGAATTTCGAGAAAGAGCTCCAGAAGCAGAAGGAGAGGGCAAGGAACGCCACTGCCCTCGAATCAGGTGACTGGGTAGAATTCCACCATTGCGACAATGTCGAGTTCGTAGGCTACGACTTCACCGAGATCAGCGGTGCATCACTTGTCCGCCATCGCACTGTCAAGGCCAAGAACAAGGTGATGTACCAGCTGGTATTCGACAAGACTCCGTTCTACGCCGAGATGGGAGGACAGGTCGGAGATACAGGCTGGATCATGTCAGAGTCAGGTGAAAAGATAGAGATACTCAACACCATAAAGGAAAACAACCTTACCATCCATATCGCTGAACGCATACCTTCAGACTGCAGCGGAGAGTTCACCCTCCATGTTGATGCCGCAAGAAGACTGAGGATCACAGCAAACCACACGGCGACACATCTTCTCCATCAGGCCCTCAGGGAAATCCTCGGCACACATGTGGAGCAGAAAGGTTCTTATGTCGCTCCTTCATATTTCCGCTTCGACTTCTCACACTTCGAGAAGATGACAGACGAACAGATAGAGAAGGTCGAGAAACGTGTCAACGAGCTCATAAGGCTCAACAGTCCGCTTGAAGAGAACAGGTACGCGACCATTGACCAGGCGAAGGAGATGGGAGCGATGGCTCTCTTCGGAGAAAAATACGGAGACAGGGTGAGGATAGTTAAGTTCGGAGACTCCGTCGAACTCTGCGGAGGTACACATGCAGCTGCCACCGGCCAGATCGGCTTCTTCAAGATAGTTTCAGAGAGCGCCATAGCAGCCGGAATCAGAAGAATCGAGGCTACCACAGGTGAAGATGCTGAGAATGTCGTTGATGCCATGGAATCAATGCTCAGATCAGCCAAGGCCCTCTTCAACAATGCGCCGGACCTCGCTCTTTCAATCAGGAAACTCATCGAGGAGAACGACCATTTCAAGAAAGAGATGGAAGCTGTGATCAAGGAAAAGACCATTGCCCTCAAGAATACTCTCATAAGCAACAGCCGTGAGATCAATGGCGTCAAAGTCATTTCTTTCAGCAGTCCGATAGACCCTTCCGTACTCAAGAACGCAGCACTTCTTCTCCAGAAGGAGACTACAGATATGGTTGTAGCAGGTGCATTTGAATACCAGGGCAAGCCGCAGCTGCTCCTGATGTATTCACCTGACCTTGTAGAGGCAGGACACAATGCAGCCAAGGACATCAGAGAAGCTGCCAAAGCCATCCTCGGAGGAGGAGGCGGACAGCCTGGCCTTGCCACTGCAGGAGGAAAGAACACTGACGGACTGCAGGAGGCTCTCAACACGATGATCGAACTGGCCACAAGATAAGCAGGACCATCTGCAATATCAAGACCGGCACCGGACAGCCGGATGCCGACAAACAATGACTGCTGAGGATGAAGAAGCTCGACGTTTTCATATTGAAATCATTCATAGGACCGTTTTTCGCGATCCTCTTTGTCGTCATCTTCATCCTCATGATGCAGTTCCTTTGGCTATATATTGATGAACTCGTAGGCAAAGGATTGAGTCTCAAGGTCATACTTGAATTCCTCGGATGGGGCTGCGCCACCCTGCTGCCTCTGTCCCTGCCTCTTGCCACATTGCTTTCCTCAATGATGACCCTGGGGACGATGGGAGAAAACAACGAGCTGCTTGCCATCAAGGCGGCAGGCATCTCCCTGAGCAGGGTACTTGCACCGCTCATCATAACATCTTTCATCATAAGCGTTGGCACATTCTTCGCGACCAATGACCTTGTACCTGTCGCATACAACAAGATCTACACGCTGCGTGACGACATAGGCAAGACCAAGGAAGAGATAAAGATACCTACCGGTACTTTCTATGACGGAATCGAAGGCTACACCCTCAGGATCAACACACGGGATGAAGAAAGCGGGATGATGCATGACGTGATGGTGTACGGGCACAAGGACAAAAGAGGCAACACCAGCCTGACTCTCGCCGACTCGGCCATCATGAACATGTCCAAGGACAAGAGCTACCTGACCTTCACCCTTTTCAACGGAGCCAACTACGAAGAGACCAACACAAGGAAGTTCAGGGACACGACACTCCAACTGCAGAAATCCGAATTTACCCGCCAGGAACTTGTGATCCCGCTTGAGAACTATGCCTTCCAGAAATCGGAGGATGACAGATTCGGAGACCAGGTCAAGTCAATGAACCTGCATCAGCTCAGACACGGGAAGGACTCCATCGGAGGCATAACCCTGGATGCAAGGAAAGAGCAGTTTGAGAAACTCATACGCAGCGGCACACTGTCTTACAGCAGACAGCTTGACACATCGCTCAAGACTGACATCAAGGTACCTTTTGAATTCGAGGGTGCCGGAGAATGGGACGATCTGGACAAGGAGATACGCGGCTACGAGAAGGCTCTTTCGAACACCAATGAATACATATCCCAACTTACCACATTCGGCCGGGAAGTATACTACTACACATACACCCTCAGACTGATAGATGTCGAACAGCTGAAGAAATTCGCAGTTGCCATAGCCTGCTTCATATTCTTCTTCATCGGGGCACCGCTGGGTGCTCTGATAAGGAAAGGAGGACTCGGCACCCCGGCCATAATATCGGTCCTGTTCTTCGTGGTCTACTGGGTCATCGACATATCGGGGACCAAGCTGGCCAACGATGGGGCGATATCTGCAGCAGCAGGAGTCTTCATATCGTCATATGTACTGTTCCCGATAGGCATCTTCCTCACATGGAAGGCGATAAATGACTCGTCAATATTCAGTACGGACAGCATGAAGACCTGGTTCAAGAAAGCAAAGATGAAAATAATGGGAAGCATAAGGAGGACACGCATAGTGTACATGGGTACACCGGAATTTGCGGTAGCACCGCTTGACGAACTCATAAGGCAGGGCTATCATGTCGTCGGAGTCGTCACAGTAGCAGACAAGGCGAGCGGCAGAGGACTTAAAGTCAATGAGAGTGCGGTAAAGAAATATGCCGTAGAGCACGGGCTTCCGGTACTGCAGCCGCTTTCGCTCAAGGATCCTGAATTCCTCGAGGCTCTCAAGGCATGGAAGCCGGATCTCTTCGTGGTAGTGGCGTTCAGGATACTTCCTAAGGTAGTCTGGGAGATACCGCGCCTGGGCACATTCAACCTGCATGCCGCCCTCCTGCCTCAGTACAGGGGTGCCGCCCCTATCAACTGGGCCATCATCAACGGAGAACACATGTCCGGAGTCACCACATTCATGATAGATGACGGCATGGACACAGGCCACATAATCTTCAGGGAGCAGTGCCGCATCACCGACACCGACACAGCCGGCACCCTCCACGACAAGCTCATGGAGCTCGGTGCAAAGGTAGTGGTGCAGACAGTGGAGACCATCATAGAAGGCAACGTCGAGCTGCGTATGCAGAAGAGCTTCATCCAGGGCGATGAAGTGCTGAAGCCGGCACCTAAGATCACCAAGGAGCTCTGCAAGATCGACTGGAACAGGAAGACAAAGGATGTGTACAATCTCATACGCGGACTTTCACCATATCCAGGAGCCTACATGGACATTGAAAAGGACGGCAAGACATCCCAGATAAAGATATATGAGAGTGAAAAGCTCTCGGCTGAAGATGCTCTGGCCCTGGCAGCATTGCCAGGAGAAGAGGATCCAGGAGCAAAGACCGCAGCACTTCCGGCACCGGGCACCATCCTTTCCGACGGGAAGGCAAGGCTTGCAGTGACGACAGCGGACGGTGCCATAGCTCTCACACAGCTCCAGATGTCAGGCAAGAAGAGAATGGATGTCAAGGATTTCCTTGCAGGCTTCAGGGAGCCTGAGTCATGGAAGATAATCTAAGTAAAATGGGAAAGAGTGCTGTCATAATCGGCAACGGTGAATTTCCCCGCAAGCCATATCCAAGGTCATTCGTAGAAAATGCGGACTACATAATCTGCTGCGACGGTGCCTTTGACAGATATCTGAGGATTTCCGAGGAATCCGGAGGCAAGATGAGATTTCCGGACATAGTGATAGGTGACCTCGACTCCATCTCGGAAAAGAAGAAAGAGAAATACTCCGACATCATAGTCCATGTGGAAGACCAGGAGATAAATGACCAGACCAAGGCCTTCAACTACGCCGTCAGCCATTTCAAGGACATTTCTGAAATCCATATAATCGGCGGCACCGGCAAGAGTGTGGACCATACAATCGGCAATGTCTCCCTGCTGATGGAATATGCCAGGACCTTCGACCTTGAAGCAATGGGGCTGTCCATCGATATGGTTTCGGATTATGATACGGCATTTCCAGTTACAGACACAATTGAATTCATGTGCGGGGAAGGCAGGAAAGTATCTGTGATAACTCCTGACAATAGCCTGAAGATACATTCAGAAGGCCTTGTCTGGCCTCTGGACAATGTGGTATTCGACAACCTATGGAAAGCCACACTCAACAGGGCCTCATCAGACACTGTGAAGCTTGTGTTCAGCCACAGGTCAATTGCGGTGATAATACTTGACTGAGACAGCAAAAACGGCAAAAAATAATTCAATTCATTAGGAAAATCCTCTATCAAGTCATATTTTTGCATAAAAATTGGAAATTTGCGATAAAAACATAAGAAATGTCTGAGATAAAGTATTTTCCGGCCGTTGAAAATATTGAGAAGGCGGCCAAGGTCCTCGGGGAAATAATACAGCCTACCCCGCTGATGAAAAACAATCATCTTTCAGAAAAATACGGAGCAGACGTCTACCTGAAACGCGAAGACCTCCAGATAGTACGGTCATACAAGATCAGAGGAGCATACAACAAGATCAGGTCCATCTCTCCTGATGTGCTCAGGAACGGGATTGTCTGCGCAAGTGCCGGCAACCACGCCCAGGGTGTGGCATTCTCCTGCAACAAACTGCAGATAATGGGTTCGATATACATGCCGACAACCACACCTAAGCAGAAGATCGAACAGGTCAAGATGTTCGGCAAGGACCACATCGACATCGTACTTACCGGCGACACCTTCGATGCTGCCAACAATGCCGCCATTGAATATGCACGCAAGAGCGGAAAGACATTCATCCCTCCTTTCGATGACCCGAAGATCATTGAAGGACAGGGCACGATCGGTCTCGAGCTTGCCCGTCAGTGCAGTGAACCGCTGGACTATGTGTTCATCCCTATCGGAGGCGGTGGACTTGCAGCAGGAGTAGGCGGATATCTCCGTCAGATATGGCCTGGAGTCAAGCTCATCGGAGTTGAGCCTGCCGGAGCGGCCTGCATGAAGACAGCCATAGAGCAAGGCCATATAGTAGACCTTGACCACATAGATAAATTCGTCGACGGAGCAGCTGTAAAGAAAGCCGGTGAATACACCTACGAGGTGTGCAGGCAGGTGCTTGACGATATTGTCGCTGTGCCGGAAGGCGCAGTCTGCACCATGATCATCGAGATGTACAACAAGAGCGCCATAGTAGTGGAGCCCGCAGGAGCACTCTCTACCGCAGCTCTCAGATTCTATGCAGACAAGATCAAAGGCAAGAAAGTAGGCTGCATCGTGAGCGGAAGCAACAACGATATCACCAGAATGGAAGAAATACGCGAGAAATCGCTGCTCTATGAAGGGCTGAAGCACTACTTCATCGTAAAATTCCCGCAGAAATCAGGTGCCATACTGTCATTCGTCAGAGATGTCATAGGCCCGACTGACGACCTGGTCTACATCCAGTACATAAAAAAGACGAACAAAGAGGAAGGACCGGCCCTGATAGGCATAGAGGTTGCATCTAAAAAAGACTATGAGGCTCTCATCAGACGTATGGATGAGCACAACATCGCCTATGAATACATCAACGAAAACAACAAACTTTTTGAAATATTGATTTAAGGAGGTTAACAATGGCTAACGTAGACTGGACAAAACTGACATTTTCCTACACGAAGACCAACACGATCCTGACCTGCAGCTACAAGGACGGGAAATGGGGCGAAGTAGAAAGCCACACTGATGACGACATCAGGTTAAGTTCATTTGCAGGAGCTCTCCATTACAGCATCGAATGCTTTGAAGGACTGAAAGCCTTCCGTGGGAAAGATGGCCGCATACGCCTCTTCAGACCTGACGAGAATGCAGCGAGACTCCAGAGATCTGCAAAATTCCTGGGCATCGCAGCGCCTTCGACAGAGCTTTTCATCGAAATGTGCATCCGTTCGGTAAAGGAAAATCTGGATTTCCTGCCGCCATACGGCACACATGCATCGCTGTACCTGAGACCGACCCTGATAGGAGTCAACCCTCAACTTGGCGTGAATTCTTCCAAAGACTGTCTCTTCATGATGCTCTGTTCTCCTGTAGGAGCATACAACGGAGGCAATCTTGAAGCCATAAAAGTCGTCATCGCAAGAAACTACGACAGAGCTGCGCCAAACGGATGCGGCTGCTACAAGCTCGGAGGCAACTATGCAGCTTCCCTCTGCTCATACAACATGGCTCATCAGCAGGGCTACAAGGCAGTCCTCTACCTTGATCCTGCAAGAAAGAAATATATCGATGAGTTCGGTTCATCCAACTTCTTCGCAATCAAAGGCAACACCTACATCACCCCTAAGTCGGATTCCATCCTGCCATCAATCACCAACAAATCACTTGAGGCAGCAGCAAGGCATCTTGGAATGGAAGTCGAGAGAAGACAGGTTGAAGTCAGCGAACTCAGTACTTTCGACGAAGTCGGAGAATGCGGTACTGCAGTAGTCATAACTCCTGTATATCAGGTAGATGACAAGCCGTTCCTTGAGTCTGACGAAATCACTTCATACACTTATCCGAAAGAGTGCGGACCGAAGAGCCTCAGGCTCTACAACTTCATCACCGGCATACAGTTCGGCGAGACAGAAGATCCGTTCGGCTGGTGTGTCTTCGTTGACTGACAGTAGACGTCAAAATGATGACTTCGTGACAGACGGCAGAAGTCTGGACAATACCGATGGTACAATACTGCGGACTGCTATATCGAAGACGCCTCAGCGGAACATAATTGTCCTGAACCAGCCTGTTACTGTCTCTATGAGCTGCGGCTGATACCAGAAAAGATCTCCATGTCCGGCGCCCTCAACAGTGACGTAAGAGACATCATTGCCTTTCTCAGACAATGCCTCGTAGAGCCTGGAGCTTTGCTTCGGAGACACAAGAGTGTCAACTGTGCCGTGCATTATGAGAAACGGAGGGAGATTCTCCCGGATATGGCCAAGAGGACTCGCCTCAAGAGCTTTTGCAGGATCAGACAATATGCCGGCACCGGGAAAACTGCCGAAAGCAGGACCATGAAGCATAAGAGCCTCAGTCACAGCCGGAGACGCATGGACTTTCTGTATTTCATCAGGATACCCTTCCCCGATGCTACGGAGGTCGCTTATTCCATAAAGAGTAGCGGCCGCCTGCACCTCGGAAGAAAAGCCGAGATTTTCGCCCTTTTCAAGACCAGGATCTCCACCGGTCACGGCAATCATCTGTGCCAGATACCCTCCGGATGAATCCCCGAGGACTCCAATACGCGCAGGATCTATCTCCAGAAGAGATGCATGTGCCCTGAGGAAACGGACAGCAGCCTTCCCGTCTATGACAGGAGCCGGATACTTGTCCGGCACAGTCCTGTATTCAGCGGCAGCTACGACAAATCCAGCCTTCGCCAGTGCCAAACGCATCTGGACAAACTTTTCATAATCACATGTCACGAATCCCCCTCCAGGGAAATAGACCACGGCAGGCTTGGGCACTCCTGTCCGGGGAATCATCACCGTCATCCTCAACGGACGGCAGCTCCTTGCCGTAAAGACCTGCGAATATGCTATGCCTGCAATGACATCGATCTGTACATCTGTGATTTCAACTTCCATTCTCGTTTCAGAAAATAAATGCGACTCTGCCCCTCAAGATCTGACTGACGTACTGTCCGGATGCTACTTAGGAGCTATCTTATACAGGAATCCTGCGACGAAAGCGAAAAGGATATTAGGCACCCACAGGGCTATTCCAGGCGGGAGGAAATCAGTATAGACGAACATCTGGCTGAATCTCAGGAAAAGGATATATGAGAAGCTCAGGGCGATACCGATACCGATGTTCCAGCCGATGCCTCCCCTCCTTTTCTTGGAAGAAAGGGCTACGCCCATGATGGTGAGGATGAACGCTGAGAACGGAAGGGCAAACCTTGTATGCTTTTCTATAAGAGCCACCTTGACATTGGCATCCCCCCTCATCTTCTGGATATCGATCATCTCGTTGAGTTTCTTATAGGAAAGTGTCTCCACCTCGCCTTTCTGTATATAAAGGTCCTTGACGCTGAGATCTATGACGGTATCAAGCTCTGCTCCGCTGCGCACCTGGTCACCGAGAGCTGAGGTATAGTCCCTTATGAAATATTTCTTCAGTTTCCAGCAGGCGGCCGTGCTGTCCCAGACGGCGGTTTCAGCCGAGAGCTTTGAAATCAGCTTGTTGTCGCGTATTTCCTCCAGAGTGAACCTGTAGGCTGTATTGTTCCACGTACTGAACGACTCCACATACACGAACTCTCCGGGGGCTATCTGATAATGGATGTTCCTGACTGTCTTCTTGGTGTGTCCTTTGATATATTTGCTTTCGAACTCCACTCTCGTGGCATTTGACTGAGGTATGACGAACAGGTTGAGGGCAAGGGAGAAAAGCGCTATGAATGCAGCCGACACAATATATGGCACCATCATCCTGTGGAAGCTTATGCCGCACGAAAGTATGGCTACGATCTCTGAATTGGCAGCCATCTTCGAAGTAAAGAAGATGACCGTAATAAACACGAACAGAGGACTGAACATGTTCATGAAATAAGGGATGAAATTGAGATAGTAGTCAAAGATGATGGCCTTGAGGGGAGCCTCGTTGCTCACAAAATCATCGATCTTCTCGCTTATGTCAAAAATTATCACGATGCCTATGATGAGGATCAGCGCGATAAAGAATGTGAATATGAATTTCTTGATTATATATAAATCAAGGAGTCTCGGCTTGAGGTCCATATCCGTACGGTTTAAAGTCTTGTCATTACCTTTCTGACAGTCTCGTCCTTCCAGCGGCTGAAGTCCCCTGCCTTGATATGACGGCGGGCTTCTCGCACAAGGTCCAGATAGAATGCAAGGTTGTGTTCACTTGCGATCTGTCCGGCGAAGATTTCCTTTGCTATGAAAAGATGTCTGAGATATGCCTTGGAATAAGTCCTGTCGACAAATGACGTGCCTTTCGGGTCAAGCGGAGAAAAGTCTTCCGCCCATTTCTGGTTCTTCATGTTCATTATGCCGTCCCAGGTAAATACCATGCCGTTGCGGCCGTTTCTCGTCGGCATGACGCAGTCGAACATGTCCACTCCGCGGGCTATTCCCTCCAGGATATTGGCAGGAGTACCTACACCCATCAGGTATCTCGGCCTGTCATCAGGAAGGATCGGGCACACGACTTCAAGCATCTCGTACATCTGCTCCGTAGTCTCCCCTACTGAAAGACCGCCTATGGCATATCCTTCCCTGTCAAATGAAGCGGCATGCTCGGCAGCTTCCCTTCTCAGGTCAGGATAGACACAGCCCTGTACAATCGGGAAGAATGTCTGGGAATATCCGTAGAGAGGTTCGGTACTGTCAAAATGGGCTATACATCTTTCCAGCCACGACTTGGTGAGATCCAGGGACTTGCGGGCATACTCGTATGAAGCGTTCCCCGGGGTGCACTCGTCCAGGGCCATGATGATGTCGCCACCTATTATCCGCTGGGTGTCAACATTGTTCTCAGGGGTAAACACATGTTTAGACCCGTCTATATGCGAACGGAAAGTACAGCCGTCAGGAGTAAGCTTACGTATAGGAGAAAGAGAAAAGACCTGGAATCCGCCGCTGTCAGTCAGGATAGGGCGGTCCCAGGAAATGAATTTGTGCAGTCCTCCGGCCTTCCTGAGTATATCAAGGCCCGGTCGGAGATACAGATGATAAGTGTTTCCCAGTATTATCTCTGCCTTTATGTCTTCCTTGAGGTCGCGGTGATAGATTCCCTTTACGGAGCCCACTGTGCCTACAGGCATGAAGATAGGGGTCTCAATAGTGCCATGGTCAGTGGTTATAGTACCGCACCTGGCTGATGAACCGGGATCAGTATGTGTCTTTACGAATTTCATCTCCTGAGTATTCTGAACAGTAAAATTTTCAAACTTCAAAGATAGCAAAAGTTGAAGAAATACTCTTATCTTTGTATGCCGCAGCGCGGAATACATGCCTGTTACGGCACTGACAACATAATCATAGCACAATATGGGAAACAAAGCTGTTCGATCAAGGCTGATCATCCTTAGCTTTCTCCAGTTTGCCATCTGGGGAGCATATCTCACTTCAATGGGCAACTACCTTGCAAAGACCGGCCTGGCGGAGAACATCGGCTGGTTCTATTCAATGCAGGGAATCGTATCGATATTCATGCCTGCTCTCATCGGAATACTGGCAGACAAGCTCATGCCGGCACAGAAAGTACTCGCGCTCTGCCACGGCATCGCCGGTGTAGCCATGCTTGCTGCAGGATATTACGGCATGACAGCAGGAAACTCCATCGAATTCGGTGTGATCTTCCCTCTTTACACGCTCAGCGTAGCCTTCTACATGCCTACGATAGCACTTTCAAACTCTGTGGCCTACACGGTACTTGAAAACAACGGCTACGACACCGTCAAGGACTTCCCGCCTATCAGGGTATTCGGCACGATCGGCTTCATCTGCAGCATGCTCTTCGTCAATTTCATGAAAGACGGGGACGGAGTACAGTTCCAGTCCACATACAACCAGTTCCTGACTTCCGGAATACTAGGCATCGTCCTCATGATCTATTCGTTCACCCTTCCTGACTGCCCTGTAAAAGCATCACAAGAGAGGAAGACCCTGGCGGACTCTCTGGGGCTCAAGGCCTTCACACTTTTCAAGGACAGGAATATGGCGGCATTCTTCATTTTCTCGATGCTTCTCGGCGTAGCTCTGCAGATAACCAACGGATATGCCAATCCGTTCATCACCAGCTTCAAGGCCATACCTGAATATGCAGGGACATTCGGAGCGGACAATGCCAATGCGCTCATATCAATATCGCAGGTATCAGAGACCCTCGGCATCCTCCTCATACCGTTTGCCATGAAGAGGTTCGGCATCAAGAAGGTGATGCTCATCGCCATGATAGCCTGGGTATTCAGATTCGGGCTCTTCGGCATCGGAAATCCTGGATCAGGCGTATGGATGTTCATCCTCTCCATGCTGGTATACGGAGTGGCATTCGACTTCTTCAACATCTCCGGCTCTCTCTTCGTCAACGAGAAGACAACTGAAGACATCCGGTCAAGTGCACAGGGACTCTTTATGCTGATGACCAACGGAGTAGGTGCATCGATAGGAATGATCGGAGCACAGGCCGTCGTGAACAGCTTCACACATTCAGCAGAAGTCAACGGGACCATCTACACAGTCGGGGACTGGAGCACGGTCTGGTACATCTTCGCGGGCTACGCCCTCGTAGTCGCAATACTGTTCGCTCTGCTTTTCAGAGATCCAGACAAGAAGCAGCTCAGATAAGACCCAGCTTCTTCATGAGGGCATCAGGCTGAGGATCCCGGCCGCGGAAATTCCTGTACAGCACGTCCGGATCTTCCGAACCTCCTCTGGAAAGTATGTTGCTGCGGAATGACTCCGCTGTAGCGCGGTCGAATATCCCGTTCTCCTTGAATAGAGAAAACGCATCTGCCTCAAGCACTTCCGCCCACTTGTAAGAATAATATCCTGCCGCATATCCGCCAGAGAATATATGTCCGAAGGATGTCGAGATCACGGTACCTTCCGCATGAGGAAGCACCTCAGATCCGGCAAGGGCCTTCTTTTCGAACTCTTCGACAGATTTACCGGCTTCTCTGCATTCGGCCTCATCCCTGAGGGTATGCCAGGCCATGTCCAGTATGCCGAACTGAAGCTGGCGCACCTGCTGATAGCCGGCAAGATAATTCTGCGCCCTCACTATCCTCTTGACAAGTTCGTCAGGAATCACTTCGCCTGTCCTGTAGTCCTTTGCAAAGGAGTCAAGGTATTCCGGCTCGCATGCCCAGTTCTCCATGATCTGGGACGGCAGCTCCACAAAATCCCTTTCGACATTTGTACCGGTAAGGGAAGGATAACGGCCCTCTGCAAGTATACCGTGCAGCGCATGCCCGAACTCGTGCAGGAAAGTAGTAAACTCACCATGGGTAAGCAGAGAAGGGGCAGAAGCCGACGGTTTGGTGAAATTCGTTACTATGCTTATGAACGGACGATGCTCGACACCGTCTATGATGCTCTGTCCACGGAACTCTGTCATCCAAGCACCGTCCCGTTTTGACGGACGAGGGAAGAAATCGGCATAGAAAAGAGCCATGTGGCGTCCTGAAGCATCGGTCACGTCATAGACCTTCACATCCTTGTGATATACCGGGATATCTTTCCTTTCATCGAAACGTAGCCCATAAAGCCTTCCGGCCAGTCCGAATACAGCTGAAATGCAGTCCTCAAGCCTGAAATATGGCTTCAGCTGCTCCTCATTGAGAGAATATTCAGCCTCCTGGTAGCGTTCAGCCCAGTAGGAGAAATCCCATGGCTCCAGCACCTCTCCTTCAAAGCCGTTGCGACGGGCATAGCCAAGTACATCATCAACGTCTTTTCTTGCGAAAGGCAAGGTCTTGACAAGCATATCAGTCAGAAAAGAAGACACTTTCTCCGGTGTACGGGCCATCCTTTCCTCCAGAGCATATTCCGCATATGTCTTATAGCCCAGGAGCCTGGCCTTCTTGAGACGGAGGGCCACGATATCCCCGACAATGCCTTCATTGCCGAATTCACCTCCGTAAGCCCTTGTGCTCCTCGCCATGTACATCTTCCGGCGGAGCTCCCTGCAGCGGCTGAACTTCATGAAAGGACTGTAGCTCGGATACTCCAGGGTATATACCCATCCGACAAGACCTTTCTCGGCAGCAGAAGCAGCACCCATATCACGCACATACTGAGGAAGTCCGTCAAGGTCAGCTTCATTCTCGACATGCAAGCTGAATGAGTTCGAGCTTGCAAGGACATTCTTCCCGAACTGCAGGGAAAGCAGAGACAGCTGCTCAACGCATCTGGCAAATTCTTCCCTGTCGGCACCTTCAAGGGCTGCACCGTTGCGCACAAAGGACCTGTAGGTATCTTCAAGAAGCTTCTTCGCATCAGAAGAAAGCCCGAGAGAGTCTTTCATCCCGTAGACATAGCTGACCCTTTTGAAAAGTTTCTCATTCATTGACACATACATGGAGTATTCCGTGAGCATCGGGGACACCTTCTCGGCGATCTCCTGCTTTTCGTCATCTGTGTCTGCCTCAAGGATATTGAAGAATATGTCCGAGACCTGGTCCAGCTTCCTTCCGCTGAACTCAAGAGCCTCTATTGTATTTGAAAAATCAGGCTCGGCAGGATTTCCTGCTATGGCATCAATCTCAGCCTTGGCCTCCCTTATCCCTTCTTCAAAGGCAGGCAGATAGTCGCTGTTGCGTATCTTGTCGAACTGCGGTGCCCCGAAAGGATACGGAGACTCCGTCAGCAGAGGGTTCTCCCCTGTCTGCAGGCCGTTTTCATTTCCAATTGTCTGCCGACAGTTTTCATTTTCTATTATATTTTCCTTGTCCATATCTTTTCCCTTTTTCTTCAAAAATTTATTTACGTCTTCCTTTTCCTCCATCTCTTTCTCGATGGTCATTTGTCATCAGAGTGCGAATTTACGGATTTTTTCACAGATCCGGGGTTCTCCACCCCGGCATTACTGCGGCAGGAGGATGCTCCGTCGGACATCGCAGACTTATAGAACGGGGACTGGAGCCTGGACAGAGAACATATCTTTGTTGCTGTCATTATGAATCTTATGTCGAAGCAGCAGAATTCATCATGGCAGCGCAGCCTCCTGTATGACGTGACATAGGAAGGCTCAAAGCCCATGTGCCTCAGCTCCACAAGGTCGAGGGAATCCATGCCGAGCTTCAGGAGCCTGTCCAGGAGCCGGTAGTTGCGGTCAAGGGCGTTCATCACCCGAAGTCTCGTATTGCGGCTGCTCCTGGTCTTCCTATTGTTGTAGCGGTTCTTGCAGGCTTCACAACAGAACTTCCTGTCCTGTCTTCCGTAATGGATCTCATCTCCGCATTCCAGACAGACTGAATACCTGCGTTCTTCTTTATTATAGTCCATAGAGTCGTGATTATAACCTTAGAGACTATTATTATAGTCAGTAGGGACTTATTGGTCGCTTCAAATGTGACGAATTGATGCGACACCGGCAAATCAATGTGGCGGATTCAGGCATACTTTTTCTCTTTTTTAAATATTCTTCTCTTTTTGCCAGTCAAGTCTTTGCTTAACCCTGTCCGACACTGGTCTTCACTTGGTTTAACACACGCAAAGCCTGATTCATATAAAAAAGAAAAAAGCACAAAAAACAGAAATAACCGACATGGCATCCGGCAAATACCGATGCTGGTCCGGTTATTTTGCTTTACTTTGCCCATACCGTCCGGGTGCGCACAATATAGGATGGAATAACAAAATTTCACTGATTATGGAACAACTGAACAGAATCGAATTGAGAGGGAATGTGGGGAATGTTCGCATCTCGAATGTAGGCAACAGCCAGGTCGCAAGATTTTCCCTGGCGACCAACTTCATGTACAAAAGCAAAGACGGAGAAGGTGTTGTGGAGACGACATGGCACAACATAGTCGCATGGTCCGGAAAGAACATGCCGGACTTCAGCAGGATAGGGAAAGGTACTCCAGTCTATGTCTGCGGCAGGCTGAGAAGCTCGAAGTACACTGCAGGCGACGGCACTGAGAGACAGATATATGAAGTGATTGCGAATAAGATGGCCATAGAGGAAGACGGCCAGTAGGACGCCTTGTCAAATCCGGTCTGGAGGACTCTCCAGGCCGGAAAATACAATTGCCGTCAGAAATCCGGGACAGTCTCCGGAGCAGAAAATAAAATTGAATTATTAAATATATCAGATTATCTTTGCCTGCTCAATAACGAGGAAACAATAACTGACGGTTTATGGAAATCAAAGAAAAATTCAAAGACGGCAACTGGAGCCGCAAGATCGATGTATCGGACTTCGTCCACAGGAACATTACGCCATACACTGGCGATGCGTCTTTCCTGAAAGGACCTTCAGAAAGGACAAAGAAGCTGTGGAACGAATGTCTCGTCGCCCTTGAAGAGGAAAGGAAGAACAACGGCATACGCTCTATCGACGCGAAGACCATATCAACAATCACCTCCCACAAAGCCGGATATATCGACAAGGATTGTGAACTTATCGTCGGCCTCCAGACGGATGAACTTCTCAAGAGAGCCATCAAACCGTTCGGCGGTTACAAGGTAGTTGAGAAAGCCTGCCGTGAAAACGGTGTTGAGCTTGATCCGAAGGTCAAGGAGATATTCACACACTACCGCAAGACGCATAATGATGGAGTATTCGACGTATATACAGAAGAAATCAGGAGATTCCGCTCTCTGGGCTTCCTGACAGGTCTTCCTGACAACTACTCCAGGGGACGTATCATAGGCGACTACAGAAGGCTTGCCCTCTATGGCGCGGACAGGCTCATTGAAGCCAAGAAAGAAGATCTGCACAATCTCACCGGCCCTATGACCGATGCAAGGATAAGGCTCCGCGAGGAGGTTTCAGAGCAGATCAGAGCACTGGAAGAGATCAAGACAATGGGAAGCTTCTACGAACTTGATCTTTCAAGACCCGCTATGAATGCCCGCGAAGCAGTACAGTGGGTATATATGGCTTATCTTGCTGCAGTAAAGGAGCAGGACGGAGCAGCAATGTCGCTCGGAAACGTATCGTCATTCCTTGACATATACATCCAGTACGATCTCGACCACGGAAATATTGATGAAAGCTATGCACAGGAGCTGATTGACCAGTTCGTGATGAAACTCAGGATGGTAAGACACTTGAGGATGCAGTCTTACAACGAGATATTCGCAGGCGACCCTACATGGGTGACCGAGTCTCTGGGAGGAAGGTTCAATGACGGGAAAGTGAAGGTGACAAAGACTTCATTCCGCTTCCTTCAGACGCTCTACAACCTCGGGCCTGCCCCGGAACCTAACATGACGGTGCTCTGGAGTCCGGAGCTTCCGGAAGGCTTCAAGGAGTTCTGCGCAAAGGTATCTGTAGACACAAGCTCCATCCAGTACGAAAACGATGACCTTATGCGTCATGTGCGCAGCTGTGATGACTACGGCATCGCCTGCTGCGTATCATATCAGGCTATAGGAAAGGCAATACAGTTCTTCGGAGCCCGTGCCAACCTTGCCAAGGCTCTCCTGCTGGCCATCAACGGAGGACGCTGTGAAAACACAGGCACACTCATGGTTGAAGGCATAGAGCCGCTCAAGAGCGATGTGCTTGATTTCGAAGAAGTGGTAAGCAACTACAAGAAAGTCCTTCATCAGGTGGCAAGGGTCTACAACGAAGCCATGAACATCATACACTACATGCATGACAAGTATGACTATGAGCGTTCACAGATGGCATTCATCGACACTGATCCTGAGATCAATCTTGCATACGGAGTAGCCGGACTTTCGATTGCAGCAGACTCGCTCTCCGCAATCAAATATGCAAAGGTCACTGCCCACCGCAATGCCGACGGTCTCACCGACGGGTTCGACATACAGGGTGAATATCCTTGCTTCGGCAACGATGACGACAAGGTGGACTCCATAGCTGTGGATCTCGTGCATTTCTTCAGCAACGAGCTCAGCAAGCTTCCTGTCTACAAGAATGCAAAACCTACCCTTTCTCTCCTTACAATCACCTCAAATGTGATGTACGGCAAGAAGACAGGAGCTACACCAGACGGCAGAGCCAAGGGTGTCGCTTTCGCTCCGGGTGCAAACCCTATGCACGGACGCGACTGCCACGGTGCGATCGCTTCCCTCAGCTCAGTCGCCAAGCTCGACTACCATGATGCGATGGACGGCATCAGCAACACATTCTCAATTGTACCGAAATCCCTCGGTCCTACAGATACCGAGAGAATCGAGAATCTTGTGACCATGATGGACGGATACTTTACAAAAGGTGCCCACCATCTGAATGTGAACGTCCTCAACAGGGAAATGCTGGAAGATGCGATGGAGCATCCTGAGAAATACCCTCAGCTTACAATCAGGGTATCCGGATATGCCGTAAACTTCACCAAGCTCAGCAGAGAACACCAGCTTGAAGTGATAGCACGTACCTTCCACCAGAGCATGTAATTCCATGACACTCAAAGTACATTCATACGAATCGATGGGAACTTACGATGGGCCGGGACTCCGGCTCGTCGTTTTTTTACAGGGCTGCCCTTTCAGATGCCTCTACTGCGCCAATCCAGACACTATACCTTATGAAGGAGGTACAGAGACTGACATCACCGAAATACTGCAGATGGCCATAAGACAGAAGCCTTTCTTCGGGAAACGCGGAGGCGTTACATTCTCCGGAGGAGAACCGACACTGCAGACAAAGGCCCTCATACCTCTTGTCGAGCAGCTGCATGAAAACGGGATCAACGTTTGCCTAGACTCGAACGGAGGCATCTGGAACAGTGATGTTGAAAAACTTCTGAGCCTTACGGATCTGGTACTCCTTGATGTAAAGGAATTCAATCCGCAGAGACACGAGGCGCTTACCGGAAGGAGCAACAGCCAGACCCTGAGGACAGCGGCATGGCTTCAGGAACATGGGAAACCGTTCTGGCTGAGATATGTCCTTGTGCCTGGATACAGCGACTATGAGGAAGACATCCGGGCTCTTGGGGAACATTTCGGCAACCTTGCTACTTCTGCAGACAGAAATTCAGGAGCAGAGGAATCCGCAGGCCAGGACAACGGCTACAGCATGATCCAGAAGGTTGAGATCCTCCCATACCATACGCTCGGAATCAACAAATACGAAGCCCTGGGGCAGGAATACAAGCTCAAGAATGTACCGCTGAACACCAAAGAACAGCTTCAGCGGGCAGAAAAGCTCTTCAAGGAATATTTCAGCTGCGTAGTCACAAACTGAAATCCTGTCAGTCACCGTACATATGCGGTGCCGTACCGGACAGAGGTCAGCCGATCGTCAGCCGATCAGATACCGGCTTCCAGGGACAAGAGACAGGACCTTGGCAGCTACTGATGACACGGTGAAGGTAAGCACTGCTGTCACAAGGATATGGAGCGGAGTGGACAATCCCCATGCCGATACGATCTGGTTGAAGAACACCAGTATGAACATGTGCATGAGATACACACCGTAGCTCACTTTTGAGACAGGCAGTATAAGATGTCTGTACACCCGGCCGTCTGATGTAAGCTTCTTTATGATCATGAAATATGCAAATGACGTCATGGCGACTCCGGTCGCTGTGAACACCCAGCTTGTCTCAAGATAGACGGCAATGTCTATCGGACCTGAGACAGGGAAGTCCTTCGGCATCATGCCCCAGAACCATCCGGCAGTGACAGCATAACCGGCTGCCCACACAGGGAGAGCTACGGCAAGTGTCTTTTCCCAAGACCAGTCACCCAGGTATGTCCTTATGTAGTGGCCGAGGACCACATAACCGATGAAACCGCTGACATAATACAATGCGCCGAACTCATTCCAGCTTGCCTCGCCCCACAATGCATCTGAGCCTGTGAGATATACTGCCAGCTGTCTGAAGAACGGTATAAGGGTAGTGAAGCCCCAGAGAGCCAGGAAAGCCTCCTCTCCCCTTCTGGAGACTTTCTCGATCCATGGGGAGAGAAGAGGCATCACAAGATAGACTCCGAGCAGCATATAGAGGAACCAAAGGTGTCCTGCATGGAAATTGAAGTTCACAAGCAGGCCCTTGAGGTTCTCTGCCCTGGAAAATCCGTCTGACGAACCATAATACGGAATCAGAGCATACAGAAGGATCCAGACAAGAAGAGGAATGAACACCCGCACAAAACGTTTGCGGAAGAATGTGGACGTATCGTATTTCAGAGGAAACAGCAGATAACTTGATGCCATGACAAAAAGCGGCACCGCTGCCCTGAGCGCTGAATCAAGGAATGTCACCCAGGCGGCATCTGATAGATTCTTCACCTGAGTCCCTTCTCCTCCGAGATAAAACGGTTCTATGCAATGTACCAGGATTACCATGAAGCACGCTAAAAACCTCAGGTAATCCAGAAATACTATTCTTCCTGTCTGAATTGTATCCATAACTCCTATATGACTTCCTTGATAGAGATGGCAAATCCGCCGCCCGGAGCCATGTGCATCCTGAGCTTTGTCTTCGAGGTCACTTTCTTTGTTGAAATCTCATAGGACTCAGGATTGGTCCTGTAGTCGGCATCCTTGCTGTCCGCATAGATCACAGCCTCATATTTCTTGCCTGGCTCCAGGAAATCAAGCTGGAACTCAAGAGTCCGCTCATTCTCATCTGTCACACCTCCTACAAACCATTCAGGCTTGCCTTCCTCAGGCTGCTTTGCCTTGCGGGCAGTGACGATATAGTCCCCGGGCTCTGCAAGAAGGTAATGGCTCTCAGACCAGTCCACAGCCACATCCTTGATGAACTGGAATGCATCCATGTGGGCCTGGTAATGTTCCGGAAGATCGGCCGCCATCTGAAGCGGAGAATAAAGCACCACATAGAGAGCCAGCTGGTTTGCTATCGTGGAATTGACATGTGAATTGTTGTTCGGGTTGAGCTTAGAAATGTCCATCATGAATATGCCCGGAGTGTAGTCCATAGGGCCTCCCTGCAGACGGTTGAAAGGAAGAAGCGTCACATGATGAGGCTTCGTACCTCCGAATGCCTGATACTCCGTGCCTCTTGCCGATTCATTGCCTATGAGGTTAGGATAGGTCCTGCAAAGTCCGGTAGGACGGACCGCCTCGTGCGCATTGACCATGATATGGTGGTCCGCAGCCTTCTTCACGGCATAGAGATAATGGTTGTTCATCCATTGTCCGTAATGATGCTCGCCCCTTGGGATTATGTCCCCGACATAGCCGCTCTTCACGGCATTGTACCCGTACTTGTCCATGAGGTCGTATGCGGCATCGATGTGGCGTTCGTAGTTGCGGACGGAGCTTGATGTCTCATGGTGCATCATAAGACGCATCCCCTTTGAATGGGCATAGTCGTTGAGTGCCTGGATGTCAAAGTCAGGATAAGGGGTCACGAAGTCGAACACATAGTCCTTTGACTTGCCGGCCCAGTCTTCCCAGCCTATGTTCCAGCCTTCGATCAGAAGCTGGTCAAAGCCGTTCTCCGCGGCAAAATCTATGTATCTGCGCACATTTCCGTTGTTTGCGGCATGCTTTCCGCTCGGGACGCATTTGCTGTAGTCGATGTCATCTAGCTTAACTGAGGTAAGATCTGTATAGGCCCATGAACTCTTGCCGGTTATCATCTCCCACCATACTCCCATATACTTCACCGGAGTGATCCATGACACATCCTCATAGGCACAAGGATCGTTGAGATTGAGGATAAGCCTTGAAGCAAGGGTCTTGCGGGCATCATCAGTCACCATCACAGTTCTCCACGGAGTCTTGCATGGTGCCTGCATATATCCTTTCCATCCCTGGGCATCAGGGGTCAGGTGTGAGGTGAACACCATGGTACTGTCGTCCAGGTCAAGGTGCATGCAGGAATAATCCACAAGTGCGGCTTCATGGATATTGATGTAGAGGCCGTCATCTGTCTTCATCTGGAGAGCGGTCTGCACTCCTGTCATCGAGAACGGAGTCTGGGAAGAATTGCCTGTAATCGCTCCCGGCATCAGGCCTCTGATCTCGGACAGGCGGGACTCGGTGTAGTCATATTCCTGGGTATCATAGTCTCCAGGAATCCAGAAAGCCACATGGTCTCCCGCCATAGCGAACTTCGTGTACTCTTCCTTTATCACGAAATACTGCAGATGATCCTGCTCAGGGAATTCATAACGGAAGCCGAGTCCGTCGTCATAGAGGCGGAAACGTACGATCATATATCTGTCGGTATCCTTCTGACGGAGAGTAACAGCCAGTTCATTGTAATGGTTGCGGATCCGGGATTCCTCTCCCCAGACAGGGGTCCATGTCTCATCGAATGAACACGTATCTGCCTTCTCAATCCCAAAGCCTCTGCGAAAATCATCCGGCTTGCCGTAAGGGAGTACTTCAAGAGTCTCTCCATATGCATATTTCGGATCCGCAGCCTTTCCCCTGAACTCAAATCCCAGGGTGCTCGGCAGGATCACATGCCTGTCCCCATAGTCAAGGCTGTAGCAAGGCTCTCCCTCTTCTGTCAATGTGAATGTGAGGGCAAGATTCCTGTCCGGAGAACAAAGTCTCAAATCAGACGTGGTTCCCGAGGGCTGTCCCGGGGTCTCCGAAGGCTGTGCTGAAGCCGTCCCGGACAGTCCGGAAAGCGAAGCCGCAGCGGCAAAAGTCATCAGCAGCATTGTTATCTTTTTCATTTCTACTTGGTTGCTATTGATTTACCATATATATGTGGATCAGATTCACTTGGAAGGCCTCTTGAATTCTGCTATAAGCACCTGACGCGGGCCTACGACAGTGGAATCGCTGACTGCCACAGCCTCTCCTGTGATGACATCACGTCCGTCCGTAAGGCCGGAAGCTATCTCCGAATAATGAGACCACGGGATATGCTTCTTTCCGCGGGAATTGTTGATGTAGACAAAGACTGCATCGGTATCGTCGTAGCGGAAATATGCGTAGGTATTGTCCCTTGTCAGGAAATGCATAGTGCGACCGTTGTGTATCACAGGCTTGTCCTTGCGCCACTGGAAGAGTTTCTTTGTATAGTCATGCAGATCAGCAAGCTGACTTTCCGGCACAAGCTGCCCGTCTGTGCTGACCTTGGCTGCGGCACGTCCCTCGGGAGTAAAGAGATCCAGCTTGTCACCCTGCCATCCGCCAGGGAAATCCACACGGAGTCCGCCGTGGCCCTGGGAGCGGTCCTTGGACACGAACATCATCTCATCTCCGTAGAATATCTGAGGGATTCCTCTCATTGTCGCCATCATGGCCATCACTATCTTGTGACGGTCAGGATTGTGGCGGAGGACATCTCCTATGCGGTCTGTGTCATGATTGCCCGGGAAGATCATCATCTTCGACAGGTCATGGTAGACAAAGTCATGGGACAGACAGTCATAGACCTTTGTCATGCCTTCGCCCCAGGCCTGGGAATCCGTAGGAACACCCTTCCAGATGGCTTCCTGCAGAGGGAAGTCCATGATTGAAGGAAGATGTGAGTCGAATCCGTCCTTGTTCGGATTGCCACCCTGCCAGTAGGCGAGCTGAGGTATTGACGAAGTCCAGCACTCTCCCACAATATTGAAATCTGGATATTCTTCAAGCACAGCGGCACACCACCGGCTCATAGGCTCTTTCTCATTGTACGGGTAGGTATCGACCCTGAAGCCGTCGAGTCCTGCATATTCAATCCACCACACGGCCCACTGCTTGAAATACTGGAGCACATAAGGGTTGTCAAGATTCATGTCCGGCATCGAAGGCACGAACCACCCGCTCTCCTGGAGATTCAGGTCATACTGCGAGGCGTTCGGGTCCATGTTGGTGGAGAAGCAGACATTTGTCCCCGTATATTCAGGAAACACATGTATCCAGTCCTTGAAAGGAAGATCCTTCATCCACCAGTGCGCCGTACCGCAATGGTTGGTGACTATGTCCATGATGACCTTCAGACCATGTCCATGTGCCGCCGAGACAAAATCCCGGTAAAGGGCGTTGGAGCCGAAGCGGGGATCAATATGGTAATAGTCCGAGCATGCATAGCCGTGGTATGATCCTTCCGGCTCGTCGTCAAGCAGGAGCGGAGTACACCAGATGGCTGTGGCACCTAGATCAGAGATATAGTCAAGATGATCCATTATACCCTTGATGTCTCCGCCATGCCGTCCGAAGAAAGCATCTCTGTCTGCCTTTTCAGCAGTATCGTCTGTCGAATCGTTGGACGGATCCCCGTCTGCGAAACGGTCCGGCATTATCAGATATATCATGTCGGCTGTCGTAAAGCTCTTTCTCCGGGCCGACCCGTCGGCACGTGCCGCTATCTCATAAGGATATTTGAAGCTGGAGTCCTTGCCTTCAAACACAAGCCAGTAAGTGCCGGGAATGGCATTTTCATCAATCTCCACATCAACGAACAGATAATTCGGGCTGTCCGCCTTGTGTATAGATGCGACCTTTACACCCTGACGGCCGGCAAGCGGTCTGCCGGAATCATCCTGCCCGGCTTCTATCTTCACATCATAAGAAGATATGTCTTCTCCATGCACCATGAGCTGAAGCGGAGTCTTCATTCCTGTCCACCAGGAAAGCGGCTCCACACGGTCCACCTGACCGGCGGCATCTGGCACAGATGCTGGATCAAATGCTGTATTGCCGGCACATGATGCAAGCCCGGCGAAAGCGATTGCCATGAATATTCTCCTCAAAATCATATTTCCCGTAAATTTAATACAGTTTCACGACATTATTCGGCAAAGACCAGATATTCCCAAGGGCCGAGTACCGTTTCCGAGCCTCCGGTAAAGGCCTTTCCTGAAAAATATTCTGTCTTTTCTCCCTCGAACGGCAAAGCAAATGTCACATCCGAATCACTGAGATTGGCAGCGACAAGGACAGTATCAGCCTCTCCGTCAAGGCTCTCTTCAGCAGTCACCGATCTTGAGAACAGGAGCAGCCCCTCAGGTGTATCCTCAGGGAAGACAGCCGGTCCGCCTTTTTCACCTGCCGCAAGTGCAGGATGGGCATGACGCAGCTCCACGAGACTCCTGTAGAAATCCGACCATGTGTTCCATTCCCAGGCCGGGACCGGATCCTTCTCGAAGAATTCAAACCTGTGGTCATAGCCTATTTCCTGTCCGGTATATATAAGAGGCTGGCCGGACGGGAGCACAAATGTGAGCAGTGCCATCACATCTGCGGCATCACCCATTCTCTCGAACTCTGTTCCCGCCCATGAGTTCTCATCATGGTTGGACGTGAACATCAGACGGAAAGCCTCGCGCGGCATAAGAACAGCGTCTTCAGCAACATATGCCTTCAGGTCAGAGGCTTCTTTTTCTCCTTTGGCAATGCTGTTGAGCAGATGATGGAGCTTCCATGCATAAGATGCGTCAAAAGCATCCTCATGCAGCCCTGGATCTTCCCCTTCTGCAAGGAAATATGTATCCGGATACTCCTTCCTCAACTGCGGCAGGGTCTCTCTCCAGAAATCCACAGGGACTTCACAGGCCATGTCGCAGCGGAAGCCGTCCACACCCTTGTCAAGCCAGAAGCGCATGGCATTTCTCATGGCTTCGCGCATGTCGCGGTTGTCATAGTTGAGTTCTGCGATATCTGTCCAGTCATACTGGGTCACGGTGTTGCCCAGAGAGTCCCTCACATACCAGTCTGCAGGACAGGATGATTCCCAGACAGCGTCAGGTGACGTATGGTTTGCCACCCAGTCCAGGATCACCTTGAAACCGGCTTCATGTGCCTTGCCCAGGAAATCCTCGAAATCAGCCATGGTACCGAACTCCGGATTGACATCACAATAGTCCGAGATGGCATAGTACGACCCGAGGGTACCTTTGCGCTGCTCGACACCGATAGGATATATCGGCATCAGCCAGAGGACATCTACTCCTAACTCCTTCAGACGAGGAAGCTGCTCTGAGGCGGCAGCGAATGTCCCTTCAGGGGTGTACTGCCGCACATTCATTTCATATACCACAGAATTATAGGCCCACTGCGGATGGGCAGAAACGGCTGTATCAGCCTTATGTCCGGAGCATCCGGCAAGGGATGCAAGGACAAGGGCTGATACAAGCGCTGAAAAGAATATTCTAAGCATATCTATACAGGCTTCTGAATATTATTGTACACTGAAATACTGTTATCTTATACCGGCATCGGTCCGTCAGAAATTGACGAGGAGCTTGTATTCCCCAGGAGCGACATCCTTGAATGTGACATAGCCGCCGGCTGCCGTGACTGCTTCGTCCGGGTCAAGCCAGTTCCTCCATGTCCCCTGGACCTCAGGAAGCTCTGCCGTAAGGTTCCTTGTGACTGTGTCGAAATTGCCGATCATCACAAAAGCCTTGTCTCCTGCCACACAGGTTATGTCCCTGCCTGTAGGCCAGTTGCTGGCGAGTACATTCCAGGAGAAGGATGCATCTGAAGTGAAGAATCCGGGATTTTCAGTACGGAACTTGAGAAGCTCTGAATAGGCATCGTAGAGACCCTTGCGTTCAGGTACATCATAATATTCCCAGTGGAGAGGCTTCTTGGCCGTACGTCCGCCTTCTTCGATGGATATGTCATAGCCGATTTCCTCGAACTGCCAGATCATCTTAGGGCCAGGTACGGTAAAGAAGAATGCAGAATTGAGGGCTGCCCTTGCCATCCTTGCCGCGAGATTGTCATTTATGGACTCATCGCCATATTCCTTTGAACGGAAGGCATTGCGCTCTTCGTCATGGCTTTCCATATATCCGACATATCCTCCGAAAGGCATCCAAGGAGTGTCCCCTGTCCAGAGTGCATTGAATCCGCTGCCTTCATAGTAGCCCATCTCGCTCTGGCCATAGGCATAATTGACATTTCTCCAGACCTTCATTCCCTTGTTGACAAGGGATATCTGCTCTCCGTCATCGCAGAAATGCTCAAGGATGACAACTGCATTCGGATCTGCAGCCTTTACCCTGCGGCAGTATCCGTCAAGGATATTGACCCTCGACTGGTCTTCCCTGCTGGCAGAGCTTTCGTCGCTCGGAGTATTGGTGAAGCCCTTGGTGAGGTCAAAGCGGAATCCGTCCACCTTATATTCCTCTATGAGATATTCAAGGCTCCGGCCTACATATTCCTTTACGAAGGCATCTTCATGGTTGAGGTCATGGTACACGCTGTAAGGGTGAGGTGCGGTGACATTGAACCACGGATTGTTTTCGGCAGTAAGGCCACCGTCTCCGCCATCCTTGTTCCAGTAGAGCTTGGCGATAGGGCTGGCTCCTGTCATATGGTTGTACACCACATCGAAGATCACGGCAAGGCCTCTCTCGTGGCAGGCATCAACAAACTGCTTGTACATGTCTCTTGTTCCATATGCCTTGTCCATGGCGAGATAAGAGCATGGGTTGTAGCCCCAGCTGTCATTTCCGTCGAACTCCTGCACCGGCATCACCTCAACGGCATTGACACCCAGATCCTTTATATAGTCCAGATGCGCCATTGCTCCGTTGATGTCCCCCGTTGAGGAGAAGTCCCTGAAATGCATCTCATATATGATGAGATTGTTCTCATCCCTGATCTGGTAGTCCGGGATCTGCCACTGGTACTCATCGTCTCCATAGCAGAACGCGGACACAAGTCCTGTCGTCTCCTTAGGATAGTCAGGAAGATCCGGATAAGTAGCGGCCGATATATACTGGTCATTGGCCCCATCGTATATTATCTCTGAGAACGGATCGCTGATGCGCACTGACTTGCTGAAGCCTGAAGACGGCTCATCCTTGACCAGATAGTACTGGAACATGTATTCACGGCCTGACTCGACACCTGTCATGGTGTACCACCAGCATCCGCTGGCTTCATCGCGCTTCATGGCATATTCATGTGCCGGGCCCCAATCTGAAAATTCGCCTATGACATAGGCATAGTCATAATGTGCCCCGTTCTTGTCTTTCTCATACAGCACGAATGTCACGCTTCCGTCAGAATTATAGTTGATACCGTATTCTGCTCCTGACGGGACAGGAGCCTGCTCAGGTGTCTGATGCACGAATTCAAAGCGACTGTCTGTCACAGTCAGGAAATAGTCGTCCTCAAATGCCCTCAGTGTGCGGTCTGCACTACGGATGATTATACCCAGCTGTGTAACCTCTGTCTCTCCAGACCCGAACCAATCCCTGACCGTAGGAGTCATGGAAAGGGTCCATGTATTGTCTCCGACATGTGTCATCTTGCACTTGTCGATGTTGGAATACCAGTCAGCCGGTGTAAACTGCCAGAAATCCCCGTCTACTATACCTGTGTGGATATACAGGTCTCCCTCATAGTCATAGAGAGGAGTCTCAGGTACAGCCTTGTATGTAATCACCAGAGGCTGGTCGGCATCCGGGACTGCCGGTTCAAAGCTTATGGCATTATCCTGGAGACCGTTCTGTATGACTTTCACCTGCACAGGCTCACAACCTGGAGAGGAAATCGTCAGGACTGACTCTCTGGAAAGATCCGGATTAGGCTCTGTCCTTACATAGAATGCACTTGAAGTGGTACCTGAAGTACGGTCCGGACGGCACCAGTCCTCCGTACCCTGTGTCTGGGTCAGGGTCCATGAGCCTGCGATGGTACGGAACTCCAGCATCTGGCTTCCGCCCTCCGAGTCAAACCAGAGCTCGGAAACCGTGACAGTCAGGGCTGTATTCTGCACAAGATCTGACTCGATGTCAGTACAGCCCGGTGCGAAAGCTGCAGCTGCAGCAAGCAGAAGTATTGTAAGATATCTTTTCATGATGGATATGGTTCTATTTTCTTGTCAGTGTCATTGTTGCGGCCGCAGGATTGATCGTGATGTCATAGACACCGTCTGCTGCCACCCTGGTATTTCCGGCAACTCCGTCAGAAGTGACATTGTTGACTCCTTCAGAGGCTGTCCCGTTCACAGAATACTGTCTGTCCCAGGCATTTCCGAAACGTACCTTGAACTCGTCAGAGGTGCTCAGGCGTACATCCCGGCGGGTATATGTACCGTCGCCGTTGTCGGACATGGCAAAGTCGCCGAGGTCACCCCATCCGGATATGCTTCCGCAGATACCCCAAGTGTCAGGGACATACTCCGGTTTTACACCTACCGGCATGACATAGGCTCTGCCAGCCTCAGGAAGCAGCCAGAAATCGTATGTTCCGCCTGCAGGGATACGGGCATTGACCTTGTCCGCAGATGTTGTGAATGCCGTGCCTATTGTCAATGTATAAGGATCTGTGTAGGATGCCATCGTTCTGTCAGGCCCGAGCCACTGTGTCTCGTCTCCGCTCTTGTACAGGAACTGCCCGTCATCAGGAATAGAGACTGATGCAGACATGTAAGCCTTGATGTTGACAGAAGCAGATGCCATCTCCACATTTGTCCAGTCCGTGGTATTGCCGCCGAAATTTCCATAGAGATACCAGTCTGCGACATATGAACTGCCGACAGCATTTATCGTCACTGTACGGGCCGAAGGATTGAACCACACGTCATACGTACCGGCAGGGACAGATATGTTTGCTCCTCCAGCATAAACATTGAACGTAGATCCTGATGAAGCGTATGTGCCGGCCAGGGAAGCTTCCCAGCTGCTGTTTGCCCTGATCTTGAACTCACCGTTGTCCGGTCCCGTGAATATCAGGTTACGGCATACATACGAGCCTCCGTCCAGGACCATAGTAAGATCAGCATAGTCTCCCCAGGAGGTGACACTTCCTGCTATTCCCCAAGACACTGGTTCTGGTGCCGGCTCACCGGCCTCGTTGATCTGGATGATACCGTCGGTAGGGTTGAAGTATATGTCAAATGTACCTGTCAGTCCGGACATGTCGACACCCTTAGGATTCATCAGGACAGCTGCTCCTACAGGTACTCCGTTCTCGTATGAGAGAGCAGTTCCGTAGTCCTGGTCCCATGCAGATGCATACCTTATCTTGAATATTTCTCCATTTAGTTCAACATCTCTGGCCACATACCAGCTGCCTTCTTCTGTCATTGTGATATCCTGCTCATATCCGTTTCTCCATACGCCCCATGTATCGAATACTGGAGCAGGATCACCGGCATTCATCAGATATACCATCTTTCCGGCAAGGTTGAAATAGACATCGAATGTTCCGGGAGCAGTCACATAGATGTTCTTTGATCCGCCGCTCGTCTCGACAGGATTGCCATCAGGTCCTATCACAGCAGGATCATCAGTGAGGACTCCGTAGTTGGCGGCATCGTTCCACTCGTTGTTGAACCTTATCTTGAATCCGACATCAGAGCCTGCCTCAAGTGCAAGACCCTTGTAGACATAGAATCCGCCTTCCTCCACCATCACCAGGTCAGGTGTATTGCCCCACCCGTTAGGGCCGCCTACGATACCCCAGGACTCGGAAGCTGTCTCATCATCGCCGTCTCCCGGCTGGTCCGGATCCATGCCTCCGTCACCGTTCATGTATTCCTCAGCGCTGAAGCGGTATGTCCGGTCAGCAGAGTTGTTAAGGTTGACAAGTATCCTGTAGTTGCCTGATACTCCGGCTGTGATAGCATCGGCTTCGCCTCCGTTGAGTTTCTCGTCCTCAAGGGAGCCCAGGACTGTCCTGTTGTCTCCGTCAACTATCGTGAATACGATCACATCGCTCTCGGCAAGTGTCTTGTCAAGATAGAATCTCTGTGTCAAGGTATTGAAAGACATGTCCTCTTCAGCGCCGTTGATTGTACATGTCACCTTGTCGAAGGACATCTGCTTGGTAAGGACTCTCGTAGATGTATTGTACTTGAAGCTGTAGTAAGGACGGCTGTAGAGCATGATATTGGTCGTAGCTCCGTTGGTCAGTGTGATTGTCTCTGCCTCAGGATCATCCTGACCTTCATAGCCCCAGTTTCCTGTGGTATTTTCCCAGCTGGCGGCTCCTGTTATCTTGAAGCCGTTGGATGCCTTGCTTCCGAAATATACGACACCTTCATAGTTTGCATCGTAGTTGAAGCTGAACAGATACTGTGAACTGTCGTGTACCCAGCCGCAGAAATCTCCGATTACCCAAACCTTAGGATAGATAGGTTCGGCATAGATCACTGTCATGGCAAGGGCGCGTGGCTCCGAATAATATTTGTCAGCACTGTTCCCTATGCTTGCCGAGATATAGTAGTTGACTTCACTCGGAGTATCGAGAGGAACCCCAAGTCCTCCCAGAGCAGGATCAAGGGCAAGGGTATAGTTCAGGTCCTCGTAGGTGATTGAAGCTGAAGTACCGCTGAGTCCTGAGAAAAGCACGACCTTCGGGCTGTCTCCGTAGGTGGCTTCAATCGAATAGCTGATATGTGTCTGGACTCCGAAATATGCCTCGTCCCAGGCGAAGGTCAAGGTCTTGTCCAGAGTCTCGTTCGTCACCTCCACAGCCTCAAGGTCAAAAGGATTGAGGACAGGCGGCACAATGGAAGAAGGATCCAGTATCCTCACTTCCTCGAGGTCCATGCAGCCTCCCAGCATTACTGCAGCTGCAACGGACATCATGATATATCTTGCTGTTTTCATATATGTTCCTTTATGTTGTCAAAGTCTTCTACAGTACATCGGCATATCCCGGATTCTGCTTCAGGTCCACATTGGCAGCAAGATCCGTAAGAGGAATGGCGAATATGTTCATGTACTCAGGGAAGCCTGTACCCTGATAGGAATTGCCCTTGTAAGGCCATGTATATTCAGAAGTATTGAACACTCCGTAGCGGATAAGGTCTGTACGGCGGTGTCCTTCCCACATGAGTTCACGGGCACGCTCAGCTATCAGGAAATTCTGGTCAATGAAGTCTTTAGCCTCTACACCAGCTCTTTCAGCCAGTTTCTCCATATAAGGAAGAGCTTCAGAGACCATGTCAAGATGCATGCAGGCCTCAGCATAGATGAGATAGATTTCCCCGAGACGGATCAGAGGATAGTCGATGTCGCTGTAGGCCTTTGTCCTTGCTGTCTCGTTGAACTCAGCAGCAGTCATGCCGGAAGGGATATTGTTGAACTTCAGGCAAGACCATCCGTTTGCAAATACATAGAGGGCATCCTGCATAGTTTCGGTGCGTCCTTTGATATAGAACATCTGTCCTCTCTTGTCTGCACAGTCATAGGTGCCTGTGGTATAGTCCGGATTGGCTACATCAAAATATTCTGACACGAACTCATATGTAGTCCTGATTCCGGCCCAGCCGTTGTTGACACCGTTCGGTGCATGGAACACCTGGCTGTCTCCTTCGCCTTCGGTGACGTCGGTCGCGGCCACGGCAGCAAGAGTAAGATATGATGTGCCTCCGTATGACTGGGACTGCTCTGCATCGTATGCCGCTGCAAAGATGATTTCCTTGCGGGCTTCAGGATTCTCACCGTTGTCCCCACGGAAAAGATCAGCATAATTGCCGCAGAGGTCATATCCCATGGCGAAGATGTCTTCACAAGTCTTCTTGGCTTCCTCCCACATTGGTGTGCCTGAATAGACTTCAGCATTGACATAAAGCCTTGCCAGCAGGCCCTTTACAGCGCCCTTGTCCGCCCTCGGATAGTTTGAGCGGGCAGCCGGCATAGCGCTTCCGTCAGCAGCAAGCTCTTCAAGTTCACTGACGCAGAAGCTGAAGACTTCAGCACGTGATTTCTGCTGAGGGTTGACCCCTACTCCGAAATCAGATTCCTCAGTTATGAACGGTACGTTTCCGAAGGTATCCATGAGCATCCAGTAGAAATATGCCCTGAGGAAGCGGGCCTCAGCCCTGTAGCCTTCCGCCCTTGCCTTGAGTCCGGCATCGACGCCCCTGCTGTCAAGCTTGTCAGAAGTCGTCTGGCGGAGGAACTCGTTTGCGTATGATATTCCCTGGAGGGTACGTACATACACTGCATAGGTAGCATCATTCTGTGCTTCTGACCATGTGTTGGTATTCAGGGCCCTCACCCATGCATCGTTTTCCCATGCACATTTTGCTTCATCAGTGGATGTCTCCTGAACTGACCAGAATGCTCTAATCAGCTCAGAGGCACCTCCGTCACTTACCTGGAGGTCCTTGGTGTCATTGGATATGAACTGGAAATAAAGTTTCGTAAGTCCCTGTACATATCCGGCCTCGTCCTTCCCGTATGCCGTCTCGGAAGAGATGTCATAAGGATTCAGAGGAATCGTATCCAGATCCCCGAGGCATGAGTTCAGCGACACTGCGGCCAATCCCGCTGCCGCCATTGCTATCAGTTTTCTATATGTTTCCATTGTACGGTTCTTTAGAAATTAACATTCACACGGAGAGAGAAAGTACGTGGGCGCGGCCAGATGGTATTGTCGATTCCGGTCGTTCCAGGAAGCTCCGGGTCTACTCCGCTGTAGCCCGTGATGACAAATACATTCTGAGCGCTGAGTGCGAGCCTTATGTCTCCGTTCCAGTTCTTTATGTTCCTGAATGTATATCCGAGGTTGATGTCGTCCATCCTGAAGAAAGATGCATTCTCAAGGAACATGTCGGAATACCACTGCTCACCGCTGTTTGCTGCAGTAAAGCCTGTAGTCTTCACATACTTCGCGAAGTTAGGAAGGCTTCCGGAATTGACATCAAGATTGGATGTCGAATTGGCTGAAGCAAAGTCATTGAACAGCCAGTTCCCGGCTGAGCCGTGTCCGTTGAAGCCGAAGTCCCAGTTCCTGTATGTGAGCTTCACGTTGAGTCCATAGTAGAACTTCGCGTTCGGACTCTTGCCTGAGATATATCTGTCGTTGTCTGTTATGACACCGTCACCGTCCCTGTCCACAAAGGCATTCTGGATAGGATTTCCGTCAGCATCGTACAGCTGCTGGAATGTCCTGTAGGAATACGGGGCATAGCCGACCTTATGGACGCTGAGCATGCTTCCTGTTCCCTTGCTGATGCTCCCCACCTGGATTGCATAGTCAGGGCCATCCGTATTGTTGAGCTTGGTGAACTTCGTGTCCTGGAAAGTACCGTTGAAGCCGATGGAGAGATGCCAGTCGGTCGTCTGCACCGGGATGACATTGAGGGAGAATTCAAGACCTTTGTTCTGCATCGATCCGATGTTGGTTAGCACCGTGTTGCCGAAGTTCGAACCCATAGGAGTGATCACACTGTTGAGGAGGTCATCGGTCTGACGGAGATAGGCATCCACGCTACCTGTGATGCGGTCATCAAGGAAACCGAAGTCGAGACCGACATTGTAGGTTGTGGTAGTCTCCCATTTTATATTAGGGTCATATGCCGCCGGGGTAAGATAGAACTGATAGCCCATATTACCCATCAGATACTGCTGATAGACATTGGTCGACAATGAATTGATGGCCATGTAGGCGTAGTTGTTGCCTATTTCCTGCTGGCCGGTCTGTCCGGCGCTGAGCCTGAGCTTGAGCTGTGTCACAGGACTGACGTTCTTCAGGAAAGACTCTTCCTTGATGTTCCATGCGAATGCTCCTGAAGGGAAAAGGCCCCAGCGGGTCTCAGGAGAAAACCTCGATGAAGCATCGTCACGCAGGGAGAAAGTAAAGAGATACCTGGAATCAATGGAATAGTTGATTCGTCCGTAGAAAGATATAAGGTAGCTTTCCTGCGAATTCCACGGATACCTCGAATCGTCTCCTTTCTGTTCATTCGTGACATTGAAATATGTCACGCTGTGGTCAGCACTGTAGAAATGCTGCCATGAATATCCGGCCATCGCATCAAGATGGTGGATACCCCACTCCTTGTTGAAGTTGGCATAGAACTCCAGCACCTGGTTACGTCTGAAATTGCGTGTATCAGTATACTGTCCTATTCCTCTGTTCTCAGTGTCGGCATAAGCCTGGAAAGATCCCGGATTGACACCGTTATGTGAATTGTAGTCGGACATGTCAAGGCCGAGGCTGAGATTGAACTTCAGGGCTTCGAAGCCATGCACCATATAGTCGATCTGCGCATTTCCTATCATACGCATTGCACGTCCGTAGTTGTTGACATCATAAAGCTGGGACAGTGGGCCTACTCCAAGCAGTGTGTTCGGTGTGAAGTTTTCCCCACGGCCTGAGCCATAGTTCCAGAAACCGTTTGTAGTGGTATAGTCTATCGAACCATCCTCATTCCTGAAATAAGGGTCCTGGGTAGGATTGAAGAACGCGGCATTTCCCACAACACCGCCGTCGGCATATATCTGGTGGGTATATACCCCCCTGCCGCTCAGACTTATGGTAAGATGCTTGTCAAAGAAATTCGGAGAAAGACTTATGTCTACAGTCCCCCTGTCATACTTTGAGGTCTGGAGTGTTCCCTGCTGGCTTGTCCAGCCTACGGAAGCCCTGTAAGGCATACGTTCTTTGACATTACCGCTCAAGCTTACATTATGGTCATGTGAGATGGCTGTACGGAACACCAGATCCTGCCAGTCAGTATCAACATTCCCCATGTGCTCACGGACATAGTCACCGGTTGAAGTCCCGGCCGGGAATGTCTCTGAAACATACTCGCGGAACTCGCCAGGGGTCATGGTAGGGATACGCTTTGAATTGGTCTGCACGCTCACGCTTCCGCTGTAGCTGACCTGAGGCCTTCCACCCTTGCCCCTCTTGGTGGTGATGATGATCACACCATTGGATGCCCTTGAACCATAGATGGCTGCGGACGAAGCATCCTTGAGGACTGTAAATGATTCTATGTCATTAGGGTTTATGGTCTCAAGAGGGTTGGACATTCCGGCACCTCCGTCGACTGCAATCGGCACACCGTCGATGACGATAAGCGGATCATTGGATGCATTCAGCGATGCTGCTCCACGGATACGGATCGTTGAACCCGAGCCAGGGCCGCCGTCTCCAGGAATGATCTGGAGTCCAGGGACCTTACCTTTGAGCATGTCCTGGGTAGAGACGACTGCTCCTCTGTTGAGTTCATCTGATTTTATGGCAACTACCGAACCTGTCATGTCTTCCTTCTTGACGGTACCGTAGCCTATCACCACTACATCATCAAGAAAAATGGCATCTTCCTCCAGAGTAACGACAGGAGGCAGCTGGGATGCCATATACACGACCGGCTTGTATCCGATGCAGCTGATCTCCAGCATTGCATCAGGACCGGATACGCTTAAAGTGAAATCTCCGTCAAGACCTGAGGAAGCTCCGTTGGTTGTCCCCTGTTCGATGACAGTGGCACCGATGACCGGGCCCACCTGGTCCTGGATCACACCCTTCACCTCATATCCGCCCTGGGCAGATACAGGCAGCGAAAAGATGCTCAGGAGCATCAGTATCGCAGATAAGGATAAGAGTCTGTTCATAGAATTGAGTGTTATTGATTTATATGGTCTGTTTATGATTTTCTGCTCTTTTTCCCGACAAAGGCTACGGATATGGCCGCAAGGAGCATGAACACTCCGGCCAGGCCAAGCATAGAGAGGGCGTCGGACCCGAAGATCCATTTTACGATGACACCGCCTGTAAGTCCTATCACAATCTGCGGGATGGTTATAGTGAAGTTGAATATACCCATGTAGGCGCCCATATTGCCGGCATCCACATATCTGGAGAGTATTGAATATGGCATCGCAAGTATGCCGGCCCAGGCTATGCCTATGAACACCATAGGTATCATCATCAGATACTTGTCATGGATAAGCATAAGGCCGCCGAAGCCGAGTGCTCCGGCAATAAGGCAGACCGCATACACAGTCTTGTTGCCCAGCCTGGCAGCTATGCGGCTCATGAAGATAGAAACGATGCAGGCAGGGATGGGATAAATGCCGTTGAGTACTCCTACCCACGTCTGCGTCTCTCCTGCAGTCAGGACTGCTCCTGTCGCAGGATCGGTGACTGTACCTGTGATCGCAGGCTTGAGATAAGTCCACATGAGGAAAAGCGCAGCCCATGAGAAAAACTGGGTCACACCGAGCTGCAGCATGACCTCAGGCATATTGCGCATAAGGGTCAGGAATCCAGGCTTAGGTTCCTTCTCCGAGTCTGCCTTGCCTTTGGTTCCGGCCTGTACTTCACATGCTGCGGCATCTCCAGTATGGGCCCCATCCTGTGAGACTGACGGAAGTCCGTTGTATTCAGCGAATTTCTCAGGAGGATATTCCTTTGTCCTGAAGGCTGTCACAAGCACAGTAAGCAGAAGTATCGTGCCTCCTGCATAGTAGGAATAGGCGATATGGTCAGATACATGTCCAGGGACGGCTTCGTCAGACACTCCGAGCCATGTCATCACAAGCGGAAGGAATGCCCCGACCACAGCTCCGAGATTGATCAGGAATGTCTGGACCACATAGCCCTCTGTCTTCTGCGAATCATCCAGCATATCGGCTACCAGAGCGCGGAAAGGCTGCATGGTCACATTGAATGAAAGATCCATGAAAAGGAGGATGAATGCCCCCATGGCAAGCGGCGCGAAAGCCAGGAGGTGCGGACAGTTCGGCATCAGCATCAATGCGATAGAAGAAATGAGTGCTCCGCCAAGTATATAAGGGATCCGCCTTCCGAACCTGGTCCAAGTGCCGTCGGAAAACATCCCTATGATAGGCTGGATAACCATGCCGGCAAGCGGCGCGGCAAGCCAGAAATAACTGAGATGGCTCACCTCTGCTCCCAAAGATTCAAAAATCGACGAGGTGTTGGAATTCTGGAGTGAATATCCTATCTGCACCCCGAGGAAACCGAAGCTAAGGTTCCAGATCTGCCAGAAAGACAATTTCGGTTTTTTCATCTGAGTGTCATCAACTGTTGTGGTAATGCAAAACTAATAAATAGGTATTTTACATGAAATCCCCGCAAGACGAACGGAGAAAACGCAATGACGAACGGTAAATTTTTCATGATGAAAAACAGAAACAAGCATATGGGACTTTGCCCATTTCCTGAAAAATTGTAATTTTGGAAAAGGAAAACATCCAAAGATGAAAGTTCCAAGGACCGGCATCATCATCCACATATTTGCACTTCTGCATGTCATCACGGCTCTGATATGCAGAAGTGCAGGCATTCTTGATGAGATCTGGCTCACAATGCTTACAATCACCATGGTTGTTCTCATAGGCATACGGATGAGAGCAAAGGTGGAACTGCTTGTAGCCTGCGTCATTGTAACCAATCTGCTGGGCTTCATACTCGGGACCTACGGTGCAAAGGCCCTTATGCTGGTCTCCGGGTCGGAGCTTTTCATCCACTCTTTGTCAACATTCCTGACGACTGAAGCCATCGGATGGGGAATATTCGGCTTCCTTGTGCTCTTCAGGAAGAATTCAAGATATCACTATGCCGGCAGACTGCTCCAGACCAGGCCCATCAGGACCATACGCAAGGAGCATGTGCTGTGGCTTGCCCTGGCAATCCTCCTGGTTCTTCTGTTCCGCATCACCATGACCCAGCTGTTCCCTGACGGGGTCATGGACAGCGGTGGAATCTTTGACACCATAGCGGCCGTATTCGACAGGCCGGGGCTGATGACAATAATGCTCTGCATCATAATCCTCATGGTCAGATACATGAGGACAAGATACCGGAGCCGGGGAATAATCCTGAAGACATTCATGACTCTGGTAACAGGCTGTGTCATTTCAGCCGCCACAGCCCTATATGCCGGCTCAGGAATATTCGATGGAAAACCTGGAGAACTCACGGCAATTGATTTCACAAGAATGGCTGTGGCCGTGCTGGCTGTCTATATCATCGTCTATTCGGTGGTATATATGATAGACTATGCCGTATCCGCACGTGATGCCATGTATGAAGCCAAAGGGCAGGCAGACCAGGCTCAGTTCCAGTATGAACAGCTGCGCCAGCAGGTAAGCCCGCATTTCCTCTTCAATTCCCTCAACATACTTGACTGCCTCGTACTTGACGGACAGACCGAACATGCAAGTGCCTACATCCACAAGCTTGCAGGTATATACCGCTATATGCTCCGCAACGACAACAGGACTGTACCGTTGAAAGATGAACTCACATTCATGACAATGTACACTGATCTGCTTAAGGAAAGATTCAACGACGGGTTCAAGGTGAATGACCTGATTCCTGAAAAGACGGCCTTGTCATACCACGTGATCCCGTGTTCAATACAGATGCTGATAGAAAACGCCATAAAGCACAACCGCATAGGAGAAGATGACCCTCTTGAGATCACCATGACGGCAGGAGAGGGCTGTATAACAGTCTCCAACACGCTACATCCGAAGCTCGGCACCGTAACCTCCACCCACATAGGTCTGGACTACCTGAAAAGACAGTACAGGCTGTACGGCAAAGAAGTAACAGTTGAGAATGACGGGAAGACATTCAAGGTAACCGTTCCTCTGCTGGAGCTTCAGACAGAGAATGACACAAGACCTGATAACCTTAGAACGACATGAACATACTGATAGTCGAAGATGAGATGATGGCAAGAAAGAGCCTGGCAGGGACCATCGGAAGGCTCTATTCCGATGCTGTGATAACCGGAGAGACCGGATCAGTGTCGGAGACTCTTGCATGGCTGAAAGACCCTTCGCACCATGCCGACATAATCTTCATGGACGTGGAGCTTTCAGACGGCAACTGCTTTGAAATATTCAAGAGGGCTGACATAAAGGCCCAGGTGATAATGACAACCGCATATGACAGCTATGCCGTAAAAGCCTTCGAGGTGGAAAGCATCGACTATCTCCTGAAGCCGGTCGAGCCGGAAGCGCTTCAGAGAGCCGTCGACAGATGCCGCAGAAAGATGGAACGGCACTTCAAGGAAAGGTTCCTTGTGAAACTGAACGATATGATCGTACCCCTGAAATCTTCCGACATAGCCTATATCTATTCCGAAGACAAGTCCACATATGTCGTCACCAGAGACAACCGCCGGTATATCGTTGATTTTTCCCTTGACATAATCATGGACCAGCTCTCTCCGGAGACCTTTTTCAGGATCTCACGCAACTGTATCATATCCATGCAGGCAATATCAAGCATAACAAAGACAGGGAGCAGATTCAGGATCGAATCCACTCCCCGCGCATCTTTTGAAATGATGGTAAGCCGGTCAAGGACAGATGATTTCCTCAGATGGCTTGAAGGCCGTTGACCAGAGTCACCAGGAGGCCTTGTCCGGACGTGAGTCCGCTCCGGATCACCGTCCGGAAGAAGCTGTCATCTCCTTTATTGAATCATTGAACTCCCTCTGTCCCAGCAGGTTCTCAAGGGTCAGATGCATTCTGTAGCGCCAGTAGTAGCGCGGGACGGCAGGGACATTGATCCGTTCTGCCGAAGGGTCTTCAAGCCTGAGCTTCCCGTCCATTGCCAGCCAGTCCTGCAGCGGCAGGATAGCGAGCAAGGATGGTGACTCAAGGTGCATCTTCACTATTTTCCTGCATATCCACGGCTCACAGAACCAAGGCGCATCTCCCTGCTGCCCAAGTACTTCATGCCAGAAGCGACCTGTAACCGCACGGTCTTCCTCCCACCATGCCCGGATCGGATTCATGTCATGGGTCGATGTCGCACAAACCGAATAATACGGATATGAAGCCGTATCGGCAAAAGCACGATGCGGATCCTTAGGCATACGCTGGATCTCCAGAGAAAGTATACTGTATTCGGACATCACCTCCGGAACACACGCCGGAATCATCCCGAGATCCTCGCCGCAGGCCATCATTCCGGTGGCTGTGAGCAGTGAAGGGAGCTTCTTCATGGCCGATTCTTTCCAGAATGCATTGTGCTTGTGGTAGAAGAAGTCATCGTAAAGGCGGTCGAAGGCCCTGCGGCGGTACTCGTCCAGACAGCTGTAGGCATAAGTGTACTGCGCTGCAATACGAGGATGCCACATGCCCTTCTGGCGTGGATCTTCGACGAAGAGCACGTCATCCAGCAGACGCATCAGCCCGCTACGGACCATGACGATGTCAGGATCATCTCCCGGGAACTTGTCCGCCACCTTACGCTGCGTCGAATATGCCGGACGCAGATGTCCGTCCTTCATGCACTGTTTCCGCACCTTGGCTGCATACTGGCCGAATATCCTGTCCAGATGACTGTCATCCATGCATGGCTCTGAATATTTCCCCGAAGACATGTCGAAGCCCAGCCCGGCAAGCTCTTCAGAAGAATAAGGAAGAGCAGGGTTGAAATGGCCGAGAAGTCCGTGGACAGCATCCATAGGGATCTCCCAGATACGGAAGAACCCAAGGATATGGTCGATCCTGAAGGCATCGAAATACTGCGACATCGTCTTGAGGCGGGCCTTCCACCATGCATAGCCGTCTCGGGACATCTCTTCCCAGTTGTAGGTCGGGAATCCCCAGTTCTGGCCCTCGGTCGAAAATGCGTCAGGCGGGGCACCGGCCTGTGAATCCATGTTGAAAAGCCTCCTGTCCACCCAGGCATCGGCACTCGTCCGGCTTACTCCGATAGGCAGGTCACCCTTGAACACAACGCCTCTGGAGCGGGCATAGTCCCTTGCCGCTGAAAGCTGCAGATGCAGATGGTACTGGACAAAGCAATAGAAGAGGGTCCTGTCCTTGTTGGCATCGGCATATTCCATGGCTTTCCTTTCCCTATATGTTCTGAAATCGGCATCTTCCGACTTCCATTTTGTGAAATCCGCAGTGCCGTACTCATCCCTCAGCACGCAGAACACGGCATAAGGCAGCAGCCATGAAGCATTTTCCGCAGCGAATTCCTTATACCCGGCAGATGAAAGGAGTTTCTTCCCGTTTTTCCTGAAGGAGAGACGGAGCATCCTCAGCTTCTCGTTGTTGACCCTTTCATAATCCACCTGCGGCAGGGCATTGAGCTCATCCCTGAGCCTGATGTATCCGTCATCTTCCGGCACACCTGCATCCGGCAGATGGACAAACTGCGGATGAAGGGCAAAGCTTGAATTGGCATTGTACGGATAGGAGTCCTCCCAAGTACCGGTCATGGTAGTGTCGTTGACCGGCAGCAGCTGCAGCACCTTCTGACCTGTCGCCACAGCCCAGTCCACAAGCAGCTTGAGGTCATTGAATTCCCCCACTCCGAAACTCTGTTCAGACCTCAGTGAAAACACAGGTACTGCAGTACCGGCAGCCTTCCACATATGGCCTTCATCGACATGGAACACTCCGGACACGAAAGGATCAGAGCGCAGAGGCAGTCCGGAAGGCACATCAGACCATGAATCGCGGACCTCAGCAGTCCCTTCCTTCGGAAGATTGACGTGGTGAGCAGCCCATTCAGTCCGGAAACAGACACCGTTCCTATGCACTTCGTACCTGTATTCAAGGCTCTGCCCCGGCTTCAGACCGTCAATGCAGGCGCGCCACACGCCTCCGTCCGTATACTGCATCGGGAACAGCTGTCCGTTGCTCCTGAGAAACAGATCCTCCCCCCAGGATGTACGGTATTCGACTTCTGTTATCAGTTTCATTGTATAGTTTTTCCCAAAGATAAGGAATCATTTCCTTTTCATCTTCCTCCAGCTGACGACCGGCAGGATAAAGGCGACAAGCATCGCAAAAAGCCAGAAGAGCGAGACCGGAGTGAAATTGTAGACCGCATCAGCCATGTCCGCAGCTTTTTCCGTATAGCCCTGGATCAGATAGCCGCTGGCGATGTCCTGTATGCCGGCCGCTACATAACTTGAAATGCCCACGATACCCAGTGCGGCTCCGGTAGCCTTCCTCGGTACAATGTCCATGGCCATGAGTCCGGCGATTATGCAGTAGAGCACCCCGACCGAAAGGCTGAACATGGACACATATATGACATTGGCAAGATAGCCGCCTCCTGCGAAGAGGAACAAGGCGAACGAGATGAAGCTCAGCAGACCAGAAATCAGCACCGGCAATATCCTGCTTCCTTTGAAGACCTTGTCTGACAGCCATCCTGCGAGGATTGTCCCGAGGACACCGAGCGCAGCGGAAAATGCTATGATCTGGGTTGCGGACTCAAGGGTGAAAGCTTTCTCCTTCTGCAGGAAGAGCACTCCCCAGTTGGCTATGGCATACTTGGCTATGTAGACGAATGCACTTGATGCGGCAATTATCCAGATGCCGGGATGTCTGAGCACATTTTTCTGGATATCGGCAGTCCGCATCATATCCTCCTTGCGCATCTGCTCTCCAGAGAGTTCCTGGACAGACGGGAGTCCCTTGCTTTCAGGAGTATCACTGACGAAAAGCAATATGATGGCTGTACCGATGAAGCCGCCCAGAGATGCAAATACGAATCCGTACTGCCAGCCGAGCGCACCTACGATAAGCCCGACAATGATGAATGAAAGGAACTCCCCCAGATATGGACTTGAACAGAAGAAACTGTAATAGGTACCCCTTTTTGAAAGCGGGAACCAGCGTGAAAGGCTTATGATCCCGGGAGGCGATCCCATCGACTGCACCCAGCCGTTCACACCCCAAAGTACAGCAAATGTGATGAAGAATACCGCAGATGCCGCTCCTGAAGACCCATGGAAGAAGCCGAGCACTCCGAGCAGAAGATTTGCTACGGCGGACACCAGAAGTCCGGTGGCCATGAAGCGCCTGATATTGCAGTAGTCAGCTATGAAGCCGTTCATGAATTTCCCTACGGCATAGACAAAAAGAAGTGAAGATCCGATGACACCCAGCTGACCGGCGGTGAAAGTACCGCTGTCAATCAGAGGCTGTTTCACTATACTCAGGCTGAGCCGGCACACATAATACAGACTGTAGGCTACTACTGCCCCCCAGAATGTACGGTTTCTCAATCTCTTGTATGTTGCATCCGCTTCCTGCGCAGGAACCTTGTATCCTGAAGGTTTGCTTATCCTGTAGAAACTATATAGACTCATCTTGATCTGTTTGTAAGATGCGGCAAGTTATGAATTTTCGATGTATTATTGAAACTTATGTCCAATCCGAATTATGGCAGTACCTGTCATCTCTGCTCCGGCACAGCCTTTGGCAGGACTTCCTTCCCGTAGGCTGCCGTAAGATATACAAACCTCACAGCCAGATGGAGCAGGTATCCGAAAAGAAGCCCGTGCAGGGCTGTCCTTCCCTGCAGGAACTCATCTCCTTCGCTGCCCTTGACAGCCATGCAGACAAGATATGCTCCAAAGAAAGCCACGGTGGACAGGAGCATGGCATTGCGCATAGGCTTCACCGCCGTCGCCCCTATGTAGATGCCGTCCCATGTAAATGCTGCACACCCTATCGCCGGCATTGCTATGAGCCAAGGCACATAAGAGTCCGAGAGGTCCACGACAGAACTGTCATCAGTCATCAGGCCGACCATCGGCATGGTACCGAAGGCATATGCCACAACGGACAAGACCATAAGGAATATGCTCCACGCATGGACGCAGCTTACTGAAATCCTCAAGGCCACAGGGTCTTTTTCCCCTATGCTTTTGCCCGCCAGGGCTTCGCCTGCATACGCAAATCCATCCGTAAAATAGGAGAAGAGCATCATCAGCTTCATCAGTACCGAAGCTACAGCCAAAATGAGATCCCCATATGACGCCGCTATTGATGTAAAGCCTATATAGATACAGATCAGGCACAGGGAACGGATGAAAAGATCACGGTTGAGACGGAAGAACTGCCCGGCCCCTTCTCCCGAGAAAGCAAGGAGAAGATACCTTGCCTTGAATGTCCCCTTAAGCCTTTCTCTGTATCTGGAGAATATGATGACCATGGCGACAGCAAGACCTGTGTACTGTGCGATGACTGTTCCCCAGGCTATGCCGCTGAATCCGATCCCGTCAAAGGACACGGCTCCTGCATGGATCCCGAGAGCGAGGACAATGCTTGAAACGGCATTGATCACATTTACGGCAAGATCGGTCGCCATAGGACTTATACCGTCCTGCATACCGATGAACCACCCCTTTAATGCCATCAGGCTCAGAGTCGCAGGAGCAGCCCATATGCGGATGAAGAAATATCCGGACGCAAGGGCTTCCACCTCCGGGGAACAGTCCACAAAGAGAAAGGCTCCTTTGACAAAAAGCCACTGTATGGCAATAAGTACAACCGACGAGAGCATTGCCAGCCCGACTGCCCTGGTCAGGATGCGTCCTGCCGCCTTGTCGTCACCTCGGCCGTACGCCTGCGCAGCAAGGCCTCCCGTCCCGGCCCTGAGGAATCCGAAATTCCAGTACAGCAGGTCAAAAAGCATAGTGCCGACAGCAATCCCGCCTATCAGGGAAGCTGCCTGCATGGAATCGCCAGGGACCAGATGACCGGCCACGGACATGTCCACAAGCCCCACAAGAGGAACAGTAATGTTTGCAAGTATGCTGGGAACAGCCAGCTTAAGAATATCTTTATTGATGTCTCCCATTGAGATATTGAAATCATTACCTGTATTTGCCGTCTTCATCCAGCATGCCGAGGTATGAGATATACCTCTCTGCACTTATTTCTCCGTCATCTACCGCAGCCTTCACAGCACATCCGGGTTCGTGGGTATGCGTACACGGTGAGAACCGGCACCCGTCAGCGACCCTGCGCATCTCCGGAAAATACAGGGCTATCTCATCTTTATCAAGATCCACCAGGCCGAAACCGCGGATTCCAGGGGTATCGACGATGAAGCCGCCAGAAGAAAGCGGATACATCTCATAGAAAGTTGTCGTATGCTTTCCCTGCAGATGAGCCTCAGATATTTCCCCTGTCTTCGGTGAAAGCAACGGGTCCACCGCCTTTATTAGAGAAGATTTCCCCACACCGGAGACTCCGGAGAAAAGCGAAACCGCCCCCTTGCACTGATCCCGCAGCTCTGGAATACCGGCACCTGTCATTGCCGACACATCCAGCACCGTATAGCCCGCCTTGCCGTAGATATCGTGGAAGACTGAAAGTCTCTCCTGAAGCGGCCCGTCATAGAGATCTGTCTTGTTGACCACAATTACAGCAGGTATGCCATATACTTCACAGGTGACAAGAAGACGGTCCAGAAAAGGAAGCTTTACTTCCGGGAAATCCATCGTCACCACGATGAATGCCTTGTCAAGGTTTGCCGCGATTATATGCGCCTGCCGGGAAAGATTGGCAGACTTTCTGATCATATAGTTCGTACGGGGAAGTATCTCTGTGATCACCGCAGGATTCTCAGGTGTAGGCACCTGGCCTTCTTCTCCATTGAACTCATAGGTCACCCTGTCCCCCACGGCCACAGGATTTGTCGATGAAGAACCCTTGAGGCGGATCTTTCCTCTGAGGACAGCCGGAAACAGATTCCATTCCGGCAGTTCAGACAGAAGATAATGGCTTCCGGTATGCTTAACTATAGTCGCTGTCTTCATTTCATGAGAATAATTCGGGTCGGGGTCCGCCAGGTCCGGACATGTCCGTCCTTGCTTTCCGGACACAAATATAATCTTTATTTATTAAGGCTGAAATTCGTATTTCAGCACTTATTTATTAATTTTGTTTCTGCATTACAAATCCATTTTGATATGATCAACGAGACCCAGATCGAAGACTCTCTGAAGGAATTGTTCGGGAGCATAGGCTTCGCATCGGAGCCGCAGGGGCTGTATGACCCGCTCAGATATATGATTGACATAGGAGGGAAACGTATCAGACCGCGCCTGTGCCTGCTGGCATATTCCCTTTTCAAGGATTCATTCAGCGAGGAGATACTGCAGCCGGCGGCAGCCATAGAAGTATTCCACAGCTTCACACTCATACATGACGACATAATGGACAAGGCCGATATGCGCCGTGGCAAGCCGACTGTCGCCAGCAGATGGGACGGCAACACTGCCATACTTTCAGGGGATGTCATGTGCATCGACAGCTACAGACGCCTTGCAAAGGCTCCGGCCGACAAGCTTCCACAGCTTCTTGAACTTTTCACGACCACTGCCGCACAGGTATGCGAAGGCCAGCAGTACGACATGGACTTCGAAAAACTTGAAGAAGTATCCATGCCGCTGTACATGAAGATGATCGGGCTCAAGACAGCAGTACTTATTGCCTGTTCGGCCAAGATGGGAGCTGTCATTGCCGGGGCAGATGCCCGCACATGCGACTATCTCTACAAGTTCGGCTACAACCTCGGCCTTGCATTCCAGATAACAGACGATTATCTCGACACATTCGGTGACCAGAGCGTATTCGGCAAGAAGATCGGAGGCGACATCGTCAACAACAAGAAGACATGGCTTCTGACCAGAGCTCTCGAGAAAAGCGGGGAAATGGAGAAATCAGGAGTGATCGATCCTCAGAACGGGAAAAAAGCACTTCTTCAGGCCATGGGAATGTCTGTTAGCAATGACGCCGAAAAAGATGCAAAGATAAAGAGAGTCAAGGATATATATGAAGCAATAGGCATTGATGAGGATGCCAAGTATGAAATAATAAAGCTCCATGCTGACGCAATGGAGAACGCAGGTATGACAGGACTCGGGAAAGTACGCTATGAAATGCTGCACAGATTTGCCGACAGACTGCTGGGGAGAAACAAATGACAAGAAAAGAACTTGAAATAATGGCACCTGCCGGCAACTTCGAATGCCTGCAGGCCGCAATACAGGGAGGAGCAGACTCCGTCTACTTCGGGGTCGAAAAGCTCAACATGAGGTCGCATTCAGCCAACAACTTCAAGATGAGCGACCTGAAAGAGATATGCAGCATCTGCCGCAGCCACGGGGTCAAGTCCTACCTTACCCTCAACATAGTCCTCTACAATGAAGATCTCGAGGACATGAGGCACACGCTTGATGCCGCCAAGGAAGCAGGAATCACAGCCGTGATAGCCTCCGATATGGCTGCCATAATGTATGCCAGGCAGATAGGCGTCGAAGTCCACATATCCACCCAGCTCAGCATATCCAATCTGGAGGCACTGAGATTCTACTCACAGTTTGCAGATGTCATAGTACTTGCAAGGGAGCTGAATCTGCATCAGGTCAAGGAGATCAAGGAAGGCATCATCCGTGACGGCATAAAAGGCCCTTCCGGCCGTCTTGTGGAAATCGAGATGTTCGCCCACGGAGCCCTGTGCATGGCCATCTCGGGCAAATGTTACCTCAGCCTCCACGAATACGGGGCCTCGGCCAACAGAGGCTCCTGCTACCAGATATGCCGCAGAGGCTATGAAGTGACAGATCTTGAGACCGGCAACCAGCTCGTTGTGGACAACAAATACATCATGTCCCCTAAGGACTTGTGTACCATAGAATTCATGGACAAGATCATTGATGCCGGAGTGACAGTGTTCAAGATCGAGGGCAGGGCACGTTCTGCTGAATATGTCAAGAAGACCGCATCCTGCTACCGCAGGGCTGCCGATGCCGTATGCGACGGTACCTATACACCTGAACTCGCAGCCAGACTTAAGGAAGAACTCTCGGAAGTCTTCAACAGGGGTTTCTGGGACGGATACTACCAGGGGGCGAGGCTTGGTCAGTGGAGCGAGGTCTACGGAAGCAAGGCAACACGCAGGAAAATCTACAGCGGCAAGGTCACCAACTGGTTCGGCAAGATAGGAGTCGTCGAGATACTGGTCGAATCCGCATCACTCCACAAAGGGGACAGGATACTTATAATGGGACCGTCTACAGGAGTCATCGAAATGACTGTCCCGGAGATACGTGTTGACCTGAAGCAGGCTGACAGCGCCGGCAAAGGCACATATTGTTCAGTACCGGTAAGCCCAGAGCTCCTCGAAGGCTGTGAAGGCAAGCTCCGCAGATCAGACAAAGTCTATATCTGGAGCGAAGAGCCCCAGGCAAAAGAGCCGAAGACAGAAAGCCCGAACGCCAAGGCAGACACAGGAGCACAGGAATAAAGAATACTGATACAACTGAAGCGCAAAGCCGTCAACACACAATATATCCGACTTATGAAAAAGAATGTAGCACTTGTCCTCTCAAGCGGAGGACCGAGAGGATTCGCATATATAGGAGCAATAGAAGAGCTCCTGGACAGAGGATACAACATAACCTCGGTGGCCGGTACATCCATAGGCTCCCTCATAGGAGGGATGTACGCTGCCGGAAAGCTTCCCGAGATCAAGCAGTGGCTCTTCTCCCTCGGAGTATGGAAGGTATTCACTCTCATGGACATCACTGTAAGCATGAACCATCTTGTCAATGGAGACAGGATAATAAAGGCCATGAAGGAGATTGTCCCGGACGTCAACATCGAGGATCTGGACATACCATACAAGGCCGTAGCGACAGACTTCTACACTGGAGAAGAAGTGATATTCGACAAGGGCAACCTCTATCAGGCCATAAGGGCCTCGATATCAATCCCGTCCCTGTTCCGTCCGGTGAAATACGGATACCGGACACTCATTGACGGAGGAATCGCCAACACGATGCCGATGGACAGGGTCACACGCACTGAAGGCGACATAATGGTAGCGATTGATGTAAATGATGTCAATGTCGACAGAATCAGGCAGATACTCATTGATGACGCAGAAAAGGAGACAAGGAAAGAAGAGGAAGACAAGGCCAGCGCAGCGATGACCAAGACTGTCATCGATTCCGTGCGACATAATGGCAGCCTGACTTTCATGGAGAAACTCAGACTAGCAAGGGACGAGGGATACCGGCTCATGAAGCACATGACAGAAAGAAGCCCTGAACAGGACGACCTCCTGGACGAGGAAAGGAACTATTTCTCCCTCCTTTCCAGGACATTCAGCCTGATGAACCACGTGAATACAAAGCTTGCCCTGAAGATAACCCGGCCGGATATACTTGTCAGCATGCCGTTCGATGACTTCGGTGCCATATCAGACTATGCAAAGGCTGAGGAAATATCCGAAGCCGGACGGATAAAGATGAAAGAGGCACTTGATGCATACGAAGCTTCCGGATCCAGCAGCACAGCAGACCGCAAGGCATAAGGCCGTTATTCGCAAATTGCAAGAAATGTCAGTAGCACATGTCCTTTAATGGATTACGGCATTTTTTTTGATGCAAAAAGGCGACTCATTTCAACATAAAACGGCTTATTATATTGTAAATATCATGAATTCAATTGACCGTCAAGCACTTGAATACCATAGCGCCTTCCCTGCAGGAAAAATAGGGATTGTCGCCACAAAACCTACAGATACCCAGGAAGACCTGTCTCTCGCATATACCCCTGGAGTGGCAGCTCCTACGATGGAGATTGCCGGAAATCCGGACAAGGCCTACGACTATACGGCAAAAGGAAATCTTGTCGCTGTAATTTCGAACGGCACAGCAATCCTTGGGCTCGGCAACAAGGGAGCGGCTGCCGCAAAACCTGTAATGGAAGGCAAGGCCCTTCTTTTCAAGATACTGGGAGGCGTAGACGCATTCGACATAGAAGTTGACACTCAGGATATCGACAGTTTTGTACAGACTGTAAAGAACATCGCTCCGACGTTCGGGGGCATCAACCTCGAGGACATCAAGGCCCCGGAATGCTTTGAGATCGAAGAGAGGCTCGTAAATGAGCTGGATATCCCGGTAATGCATGACGACCAGCACGGAACAGCAATCATAACTTCTGCAGCATTGATTAATGCTCTGGAGATTGCCGGGAAGAAAGTCTCTGAAATCAAGTTGGTTGTCAACGGTGCAGGAGCGGCTGCCATAGCATGTACAGACCTGTATATCAAGGCCGGAGTAAATCCAGACAACATCGTCATGTGCGACAGCAAAGGAGTTGTACGCAAGGACAGGACTGACATCAACCCTCAGAAAAGAAGATTTGCCACAGACAGGGATATCCATACCCTGCAGGAGGCCATAGCTGGAGCAGATGTATTCGCCGGATTCTCCAAGGCCGGAGTCCTCTCAAAGGAAATGGTAAAGACCATGGCAGACAGCCCCATCATAATGGCACTTGCCAACCCGTACCCTGAAATCAGCTGGGAAGATGCACGCGATGCCAGGCCTGACGCACTGATAGCTACAGGAAGAAGCGACTATCCTAACCAGGTCAACAACGTGATCGGCTTCCCTTATATCTTCAGAGGGGCCCTCGACACTCGTGCCAGGAAGATAAACGAGGAAATGAAGCTGGCGGCAGCACATGCAATCGCAGCTCTGGCAAAAGAGCCTGTACCTGAAGAAGTCCTGAAGGCATACAATGTCGGAAGCCTCAGCTTCGGACCTGACTATATTATACCGAAAGCCCTTGACAGCCGTCTGCTTGAGACAGTCTCCATAGCAGTTGCGAAAGCCGCCATGGATTCCGGAGTCGCAAAACGGCCTATAACAGACTGGGACGGATACAGGAAATATCTGCACACTCTATTGAAAAGATAGCTCATATCTGCAGAAGCCGGAATGCATAGTGCCGGCTGTCACAGCAGGACACACGCAGGAGGGGACATAAGGACTACGTCTCCTTTTGACATGACATGAAAAGACAGAAGAAATGCAAGGCAATGTATATGAAGAAAAGCTGGGGACAGACAAGATGCTGCCACTTGTATTCAAGATGGCCCTTCCTGCAGTTGCCGCCCAGATAGCTAATCTTCTGTACAACATTGTAGACAGGATATTCATAGGCCACATACCGGGAATAGGTACGGATGCCCTGGCCGGTGTCGGTGTCACGGCATCCGTAATAATACTGATTTCGGCATTTTCCGCAATTGTCAGTGGAGGCGGTGCTCCCCTTGCCGCAATTGCCCTCGGGCAGGGAGACAGGGAACGTGCAGAGCGGATCCTAGGCAATGGCTTTGTACTTCTAGTGATATTCACCATATTCACCTCCCTGGTGACATATCTTTTCATGGAACCGATTCTGCTCCTGACCGGAGCTTCGGAGGCTACACTGGGATACGGCACAGAATATCTGTCGATATACCTTCTTGGGACAATATTCGTCCAGATATCTACAGGACTGAACACATTCATAAATATACAGGGAAGACCTGGTATAGCAATGTGTTCAATACTGATAGGGGCGGTAATAAACATCATACTGGATCCCATATTCATTTACATGCTTGACATGGGGGTCAGGGGCGCAGCAATAGCGACAGTTATATCACAGGCGTGCAGTGCCGGTTGGGTGCTCAGATTTCTTTTTTCCAGGGAAGCATCACTCAATCTTGCCCACAGATATATGCGGCTTGACATGAGGACGATAGGAGCCATCCTCGGTCTCGGCATCTCTCCGTTCATAATGGCATCTACAGAAAGTCTCGTGGGTTTTGTACTGAACGGAAGCCTCAAGCAGTTCGGTGACATATATGTCAGCGCTCTGACCATTCTCCAGAGTGCAATGCAGTTCGGCAGTGTTCCGATAACCGGATTCGCCCAGGGTTTTGTCCCGATAATAAGTTACAATTTCGGGCACGGCAACACAGACAGGGTAAAGGAATGCTACAAGATAGCGCTTGTGACAATGTTTTCTTTCAATGTTGTTGTCATGCTTACAATGATATCATTTCCTGAGGCAGCGGCATCTATGTTCACATCAGATCAGGAACTTATAGATACCGTAAGCCAGATGATGCCCGTATTCCTTTCCGGCATGACGATATTCGGACTCCAGAGAGCATGCCAGAACACGTTCATCGCTCTCGGGCAGGCAAAGGTATCCCTTTTCATCGCACTGCTGAGAAAGGTCATACTTCTGGTGCCTCTTGCTCTGGTCCTTCCAGGATTCTGGGGCGTGAAAGGAGTGTTTGCCGCGGAAAGCATCGCTGATGCAACTGCTGCGATATGCTGCACAATAATATTCATGATATCATTCCCGAAGATACTTAAGAAAGGGGCTTGAGCACAGGGAGTGCAGGGGACATCAAGGAAACGTCTAATGCCTGACTGCGCCGAAATGAGCAGCACGGAGGAAAAAGATCAACTGGGCAGCATAGTAAGGCACCATGACAAGATATTTTTCGCCATGCACTTCCCCGACAAAGGCATTCCAGCCTATCATTGCATCCGAAAATACAAAAAGTACAGCTGCGATTGAATACGCCCAGCTTCTCTGCACCAGTGCACAGAAAAGCATCATGCAGATGATGACAGCATACAATGCGGCACAGCCCCTTACCATCCCCTCCGGAGTCTCCGGAATAATCCATATCATAGCAAAGGCAAGGACACAGACTGACAATACGGCATATCCTGCCAATGCCGCAGCTCTTGTCTCAGGATGTCTGCCGCCGGCACGCTCAAAGGCATCACGCTCATGGAACCACCTGTGGACAAAGAAAAGTATAAGGAAAAGATGTGCTATAGAGAAGAATTCTATCTGCCCGATCATATTGCCTGCTGCACCCCGTATGTCACCTAGAGCCGAAGCCACCAGGGCAAAGCTCATCTGCCAAGGGAGAAGCCACAACGAAGATACTGCTATAGCCACCGTAGGAAACGCTATCTTATAAGGTATATCCGCAGGAAGAAAATATACAGACGCGCATATGACATATACCAGCGACAGACACGCGGCTGCCAGAGTCTTGTTTTTCAAAGATATATCTTTCCCGAACATCTTTACTGCATCTTGTCATTCAACATTATAATCACTTGGATATGGCATCGGATACAGGAAAGCCGACAGCCCGATATCACTGCATAAAGTTAATCTTTCCTTGTGAACATAAAAAATTTTTCACGACTTTGGCACGGTGTTGGCATAGATTGGCATCGACAGAATTTTAGTTAAACATAAATATTGGATTGACAACAGAATAGTCCGGAGAAGGGTCGAGAGATCGTATCTCCGGATTTTTTTCATAAAATTCATTAGGTTTCAAAATGATTATTGTATCTGTACGCGTTCTTTTCGCATTTTTTCGTTCCACGTAATATATTTTAGATTATATTTGCACCCGAACTTTAAACAACATTAATCATGAAAAAAGTTTTTTACGCAATTCTGGCCGCTGGCGCTGCTTTCGCAGTAGCATCTTGCTGCGGTAATTCACAGCCGGAACTTGACGGCGTGTGGGACATCACATCAGTATCAGGTGAGCAGGTAGCACTTGCTGACTCTCTCTCTGAAGCTGCACCTTTCATTGAATTCAATGTAGCCGAAGGAAAATTCCACGGCAACACAGGATGCAACATCATGAACGGCGAATATACTTTCGCCGGAGACAGCCTTTCATTCAGCCCTGCTGCAACAACTATGATGGCTGGACCTCAGGAACTTATGGATCTTGAATCAAAGGTTCTCAATGCCATCAGCAACGCTGCAACTGTAAATGCAGTCGAGACAGGCAAGGTTCAGGTACTTGACGCAGAAGGCAACGTCCTCATGGAACTTACCAAGAGGGTAGAAGTTGCAGAACCAGCTGCTGAAGCTGCTGACACTACTGCAGCATGCTGTGACTCAGCTGCTGTCTCAGAGTGCGACTCTACAGCTGTTGCAGACACTACTGCAGAAACTGAAGCTGCCGCTGAATAACAACGACAATCAAGCCGTAGCAATACGGACCATAAATAAATGAAATGTCCTGCCTCGCATAATTGCCCGACAGGACATTTTCTATAAATTCTGGTGCAAATGAAAATTTATCAGTATATTTGCACTCCATTTAACACTGGAGAGATGCTCGAGTGGCTTAAGAGGCACGCCTGGAAAGCGTGTAGTCGCCAAAAGCGGCACGGGGGTTCGAATCCCCCTCTCTCCGCAGAGCGGATGCTTTTGCATCCGCTTTTTTCGTTCCTGCCAGCATGGCAGGAACAGCATCCCGACGTGACCGCAGCGGCAAGAGCTTGCTCTTGCAAGCAAAGGACACGGACGGGATGCGGCAGGAGCGCAGCGACAGAAAAAAGCGGACGCACCAGCCGCTCTGCAAGGGCCCCCGCGGCAAGCGGAACGGGAAAAGACGCGCCCCGCGCGGCTAATCCCCAATCAGAATATGTGCAGCATAGCAATCATCCCGACGTGGCCGCAGCGGCAAGAGCTTGCTCTTGCAAGCAAAGGACACGGACGGGATACGACAGGAGCGCAGCGACAGAAAAAAGCGGACGCACCATCCGCTCTGCAAGGGCCCCCGCGGCAAGCGGAACGGGAAAAGACGCGCCCCGCGCGGCTAATCCCCCATGACTGTGCAGACAAGCCACATCAAGACATAACTGCAGCGGCTACGCCAACACTCTTACAATCAGATGCCCCAGATATACCGCCAGAAGCCCCAGTGCAAGGCTCAGGACAGCATACACAGAAAACTGCAGATAGTTCTGCCCCGACAGCATAAGGAAATTCTCATTTACAAATGTAGAAAAGGTAGTGAAGCCACCGCAGAAGCCGATTGTCAGAAACAGCCTCAGCTGCTGATCCATAAGATTACCTCTTTCAAACAGGCCGTAAAGTATGCCGATGAAAAGACAGCCAGCCACATTGACAGCCAATGTTCCCCAAGGGAAAACAGAGTGTACATTGCTCTGCACTAGCCTTGTCAGAAGGAAACGGACAATACCACCGATGAAACTCCCGGCACCGATTATGAGAAGTGTTCTCAGCATAAGATGAAATGATTATTTGTCGTGATTGGAATGCTATAGCCTCTCCGGCTGCATAAAGACTACCCGATACTATCCCAGAACGCATCAGTTTCAGCACGGAGTCTCAGCAACGCCTGTCTCGCCTGTTGTTTTACCTCCGGATCACTGAAAGGGAAGAATGTATTGTCCGCCGACAGGCCTGCTGCAGAAAGCAGCTGGACCTTACGGCTGTCCGAGGCAGCATCTGGACACCAGAAATCCTTGCCGAAAAGCATTGAGAACACCATAAGATGATATGATGTCCCCACAGTACAAGAGGCCTTGTCCACAAGATACAGGAATCCGTCAGGGCCACATGGCACAGGTACAGAAAACTCTGGATATAAGCAGGATGCGCCATCCCCAACCGACAGGACAGGAATCCTTGCCTGCTGCGGAAGCACCGCGGCGGCCTTCTTTCCGAGCATACCGGCAGAAGCTGCGTCAGCCAGCATTTCTGCAGCCTTGCTGCGCCTCCCGGGGGCATAGTAAAGCACATATCTTTCCGGCAAGGATATTCCGGACAGAGGGCATTCTGCTGAACGATAGAAATCCGCCTCATGCAAGACCGTAGGATCAGGCAATACCGGAGCATCTCCAAGGGAATAGAAATCAGCCGTGGCCTTCTCGCGAACCGAGACCGCAGAATAATCCGATATGAATTTCCTTGCCTGTGATAATCCTAGCCCGGCACGACCAGAAGAGACAGGATGAGGCCCGGCTGAAGGCGCATAGGCAATCTTCTTCATTCCTGATACAAAATCAAGGAAATATGCCGGCGACGCATCGATGGCCGAAAGATTCCATATCTGGTCACTTCCAGACACCAGCATCCCATATGAAGACCAGTCATATCTGCGCAGATCTTCTTCAGCAAAGAACTTTTCCGGAGTCTGATGCAGGTACCTTTCCAGAAAAGAACTGAAGGCAGAATGCTTTGTTGCAGTCATTCTTATCTCTTTCCATCCGGAGAAAGGACGCATAATACGCGACAGAGTCCGCTTGGCATTGTAGCGACTGCTGAAGCTTATGGCAGAGGGATAAAGCTGCCTCTGGGCCTTGCTTCTGAAATCGATGACAGAGACATCGTGACCCCGCGCTGTCAGATATTCCTGCAAAGCAAAAGCCTGCAGCACTGAGCCATAATTTATGGCCGCATGAAATGTGATTATACCTGTCTTCATTTTGCCCCGAATTTCCTCCTTATACGCTTCAATGCAATCCTGTCAATGACAAGAAGATAATATACTCTTGGTCCGAAGGCCTTTTCCAAAGCACGAAAGACCTTGATCCTTATGCTCTTATGCTTAGGATGCCTCAGCTGTTCATTTCCTGAGGCTGCTTCCTGTACAGACCTTTCCACGATAGTCATCCCTTGTTTCAGAATCTCCATCGCAGCCTTCCCCTTTTCGGATACAGGCAGGATCAGTGACACTCCGGAAGACGGTGTCCAGACAGATCTGTCTAGCCCCCAGAAATCGCCCAAAGTCAGGTCAGACACACGTTCAACACAAGCATAACGGCATCTGTAGCAACTCTCCCTATAAGTGAATCCGTCCATGAAAAGGCAATAATAAAGGTCTTCTGTACGCAATCCTGTCAAAGGTCTGCTGCTGTAGAGAAGGCGGCCGTCAAGGCCAGATATATTTATCCTGAATCCCGAACTGTCTCTGAAAGATACGCCACCTACCTCAACAGGAGAAATATGAAGCCTGCGCGATATGTGTTGTCTCAACTCCGAAAGCGACGGTACGCCATGACAGACCAGATCCGCAACCAGAAGATTGTCCGGCTCCTTACGGAAAAGACGCTTCACTGCCGCAGCCTGACATGGAGTGCCGATGAACAGTACATGACTGCCGGAACGGACATCCTTTTTCAAGGACGGAAGGATGTCCATGATGCTGCTCTGCACATACTTCGAACCTTTCAGCAGAGTCAGCTTCTCTACATTATCAACCCTTATGTGCCGCACATCGAATGCTTGTCCGTCCTTTCCCGGACAGACAGCGCACCCGTAGACTATGCCTCCGGACAAGATATAATGTCTTGCAAGCACAGATGCAGCACCTCCTGAGGCACTTGTAAGATATTCACAGCTGTCATCTGCCCAGGCGGCATAAGCCTTGTCAGGAGCAGAGAATCCCAACCCGTGCCCTGATGCTTCCGCCGAACTCAACACCGGACAAGCTGCTCTGCATGCCCCGCAGTCTATACATGCACCCGGATCTATTTCAGGATAAAGATGGCCGAGCTGACCTGGCCGCATACTGATGCAATGTACAGGACAGACAGCTGTACAAAGCCCGCAACCTGTACAGTCCTCGGATGAACATATACTAACCATTGTTTCCCTCCATGGCATCTTCTGCCTTTATGAGATGAATCTTGCGAAAGAAGTCACGCAGCATCTTGACAAGAGCCGGACGTTCAATCCTGTCAAGCCCGGCAAACCAGGCAGCAACACCTGTACAGACGACACAGGCAATACACAGCACAATGAACGATACGATGCCGTCCTCCCTGAATACCACTGTCCTGAGCAGAACAGGCACAGGAAGGGAGATGCATACCACCGCCAGGGCCCGCATGACTACTGTCCTGAAATATGCAACAGTCGAAAAGCCTATCTGATGCCGCGCAAACATGAACCGGACAAAACCGGAGACAGCAGAGAAAAAGATCATGACATAATATACAGTCTCGGGATCAGTACCTGCCTTGAAAAGTAAATATGACACAGGCAAGGTGAGCATAATCAGGATACTTACCACGACCTGATAGTTGCGGATACGTCCGGTAGCGGCAAGCGAAGTCATCAGAGGACTTCCGGAAAGGCTGCACACAAGAGCATCGCACATTATCAGGACAATGAACGATGAAGCATGGTCCGGCACTTCCTTCAGCCAGACATCCAGAATCAGATTCACATTGAGAAGCAATGGCAATGCTATGAAATACAGAAGGATAAATGAAAATTTCAGCCCTCTCAGAGCAAGCCTTTCCATCTCCTTTGTCTGTCCGCAGGCATAGTTCTTCGTGATCTGCGGATTGAAGGCTATCTGGAAATTGTTGACGAAGCTGTTGACAGAATATGACACCTGCGCCGCTATCCCGCGGGCAGCATTTACAGCCGTACCGAAGAAAAGATTCAGAAGTATATTGACACCCTGGTCCTTCATTATCCAGGCAAGGCTTCCCAGCACATTCCAGCCCGCAAAGCCGGACATCTCCCGGTAGAGATGCCTGTCCTGCACAGCCACGGGACGGCATTCGGCATATCTGGACCGGCACCATATCTGATAGAAAACCCGTACCCCGACCTGGACAAGAAGCATCAGAAAGCCGTAAAGAATCAGTTTGTCATAAGGAAGAGACTTAAGGAGAAAGACAAGCACAAGCTTAGCAACTACCTCGGCCACACTGACATAAGCATATATGCCCATCTTCTCGTGTGCTATGATCACGGCATTGTACGGGACCTGGAGCACATTCACAAAGAATGTCAGTACAGAGAAATGGAAGACCCATCTTGCAGCATGCATCCTATCCGGATCTATCACGAGTTTTTCATTCAGAAACCATAGTCCGGCTGTCTCCAGAAGGGCTACAAGCACAAGTCCAAGGACAAGATGGATGTGCAGGGCTGCGGAAAACACTGTACGCAGACGGTCCGGGTCATTCCGGCCGAGCCCATAGGTAAGGTAGCGCTGTGTGGAGGATGCCATGCTGTTGCTCAGGAAAGCGAACATAGTGACGACCCCGCCCACCACATTGTAGATACCGTAGTCATCCACGCCCAGTACATCAAGAACAATCCTGGAAGTGTACAATGTCACTCCCAGGATGAGAATCATTCTGACATAGAGGAAAACAGTATTCCTTGCTACTCTTCTGTTGTCTGTTATCTGAATCTGCGGCATCAGCTGTCCGGATTATCGGCGATCAGCCGCAAATATAGTCAATTTAATCGTGAAGGTCATGCAAGCGAACCGCTTACGATGTCCAGGAGTTCGTCTGTTATGGACTGCTGACGCTGCTTGTTGTACTGCAGTGTAAGATCCTGGAGAAGCTGGTTGCCGTTGTCCGTCGCTTCCTGCATTGCTACTGTCCTTGCCGCATGCTCCGCTGCATTTGCATCAAGAAGCATCGTATATATCTTCAGTACAAGGACTTTAGGCAGAAGATCCCTAAGGACTGACTCAGCATCAGGCTCGACAATATAATCCTTCATATAGCCGCTGTCATCCTGATCAGAGTCTTCCCTGTCATCAGAAGGCTCCGGTGCAGAGAACGGAAGATATGTCTCCCTCACCGGCACCTGGACAGAAGTAGAACGGCAGTGGGTGTACACCAGCTCAATCTTGTCGATCTCCCTCTTCAGGAACTTGTCGATCAGCATCCTGGCGAAATCGGCAGCTTCACTGTATATATATTTGTCTTCAAGTCGGTTGAAATCGCCCATTGGCGCATATCCGGCCTTAGAGGCAGCATCCGCTATCTTCCTTCCGAGCCCGTAGACAAGTATATCCTCTTTCCTGAGTCCTGCGGAAAGATATTCCGCCGCAGTCTCATGGAAATGCTTTATCACATTCGAATTGAATGCTCCGCAGAGCGCACTGTTGGAGGACACAGCGACAATCGCCACCTTCCGGCACGGACGCTGCGTGATATATTCCCCGCACACAGGCACAGAATCATCCGACAGCAGCCTGTACAGGATATTATGCATCTGCTTTTCATACGGGAGCATATTGGCGATGGCATTCTGGGCCTTATGAAGCTTGGAGGATGCCACCATCTTCATCGCTGAAGTGATCTTCAGCGTCCCGTTCACAGAATTGATCCTGCTCTTTATCTCCTTCAATGATGCCATATATATCCTCCCGGAAAGTTAAGCGCGTATGTTGACCCCTTTGTTCTTGCGGTACTGGTCTGCGACAAGATCGGCAGTCTCCTCTATTATCCTGCTGATATTGTCATCGATCTTTCCAGCAGAAAGCGGCTCCAGGACATCCTGCTCGTGTGAGCCGTGCATCCTGTCAAGGAA
>JADIMK010000102.1 GCA_017694785.1 Candidatus Cryptobacteroides intestinigallinarum | reverse complement strand
GAGCTTCACGTATAGGCATAAAAAAAGAGGTTGTCGCCACTCACGTGGGGACCCCTCTACTAACCACATAATTAATAACACTAAAACTAATAACCAATAAGTCGAGGTGCCAAGCAGAATCGAACTGCTGTGCATGGTTTTGCAGACCATTGCCTAACCACTCGGCCATAGCACCTTATGTCAACGCTTTGTAAAACGGATTGCAAAGGTAGACATTTTTTGTTAAAATCCAAATTATTTTTTGGTCTTAACTTCACTCAGTGATTCAAACAACGATTAGAGATTATATCAAATCCCGTGCCAAAATATAAGACTCGTTAAAAAATATTTTGATCATACGGGACGGCTGATCATGCTACTCTACGTACAGCAAAAGACCTTTGAGATACTCCCCTTCAGGATGGTAGATATTTACAGGATGGTCAGCCGGCTGGTTGAGTCTGTCAAGGATTCTCACGCTGCGGCGTGTCTGTGCGGCTGCGGAGAACACAGTCAATGCGAATGTCTCCTTGTCCACAACCTGGGAACAGCTGTAGGTGAAGATCAGGCCTCCAGGTGCTACTCGGGATATTGCGGCCGCATTGAGCCTCTGATATGCACGCAAGGCATTGTGGAGAGCGCCTCTGTGCTTTGCGAATGCCGGCGGATCAACGATCATCATATCATACTTCCCTTCCGGGACACTCTTCAGAAGATCAATGGCATCGCAGCAGAAGCTTTCATGCCGGTCAGGGCCGAAGCCATTGAGGGCTATATTCTTCCCTACCATATCTATTGCCTTTAGAGAACTGTCCACAGAGTCTACGTGAACTGCGCCTCCGGCGAGTGCATACACCGAAAATCCGCCTGTATAGCAGAAGAGGTTCAGGACATTGCGTCCCTGGGCATAACGTTCGACAAGATGGCGGTTCTCCCTCTGGTCGAGGAAAAATCCTGTCTTCTGCCCTTCTGTCCAGTTGACAAGGAACTTGTGCCCGTTTTCGAGCACAAGCTGATTGTCATCACTGAATCCATCCCTCTTATATATATATCCGTCGACTACATCCAGACCGGCCTTGAACGGAGCCGTGCCGGAACTCTTGTCATAGATGGCCTTGAGTTCATCTCCGTAGACATCCTTCAGCGCCTGTGCGATCTGGAGTCTGGAGCGGAACATGCCCACAGAATGGGCCTGCATCACGCACACGCCGTCATACCAGTCGATTACAAGTCCAGGAAGATTGTCTCCCTCTCCATGTACAAGTCTGTAGCAGTTGGTCTGCGAGCCGCTCCTGTGCAAGCCGATAGCTTTTCTCTCAGCCAGAGCCCTGGAAAGCATCACCTTCCAGAAATCCGGACTGAGCACATCTGAATCAAAGCTCAGCACCCTGACTGCGATAGAACCTATCTGGTAATGTCCCAAGGCAAGGAAAGTACCGTCAGAAGCATAGACTCCCACGATATCTCCCTCAGCAGGTTCTCCTGACATCTGAGCTATTGCGCCCGAAAACACCCACGGATGAAATCTCTTGAGGGACTCTTCCCTTCCCCTCTTCAATATTATCTTGACCATAATACTATAATTACCAATAAATTCCTATCGCCTCAGCCGACTCTTCAACTGTCTTGCCGAATACCTCTGCCCATGGATCTGAAACATCAGAGAAGAAGCTCCGGATCAGATGTCTGGACCGGTTCTGAATTCATCAGACGGATATACATCTCGCGGCAGACCCAGGCATCCGTGGCAGCATACCGGATCTGGGAGTCGGAGAGAGTCTCCGCTTCCCAGTTGGAAAGCTGCTGTGCCTTGGAGATGCGGAAGCCCAATATGATGGCTGTCATCTTCTTGACACTCCTGTCACGGATACCGTAGTCACCCACGATACGCTGAAGGTCCACGAAGCCCCTTGGAGTAAACTCCTGGTACTTCTGCAGACCTCTTATGTCATCAGTAACAGCAGCTCCGACTTTGATCACCTTGACACTGGAGAGCAGGCTGCAGAGTCTCCGGTGCATACCCATGCTGTTGATTCTGAAGAGATAGGCATGGTCCCTACCTGAGAGCTGGAGCAATGCTACTCCATATCTTGGCTGCGAGGCAGAGAAACATGGCCTTGTCTCTGTGTCGAATCCTATGACCCTCTGGCTCTTGAGATACCTTACGGCATTGTTGAACTCAGCGCCTACTGTGTCAATCACATGGATTGTCCCCGGAAAACTGACCTGTTCAAGACGTTCTATATCTTCTGCTGCTATACTGCTTATATACATACACTACATGAAAAGAAGTTCCCTGTACTTAGGAAGCGGCCACATCTCATCGTCGATTAGCATCTCAAGATGGTCTGCGCTGTAGCGCACCTTGTCCATGAGATCCTTGACTTCATGGGAATATACCTTTGCCCTCTCTGCGATGTCCTCGATCTTGTTGGCTTTCTTGCGGGCTTCCACAAGAGCTTCAACATCAGCAGACATGCGGTTGATGAACGAAGATATCTTCCTCATTGTGGCAACCTCGGATGCACAGAGATCGGAGTAGTCCTCGCCGAATACGGACTTCACACCCTTCACATTCTCGATCAGGATGTTCTGGTACCTGATGGCAGCAGGCAGGACATGGTTGAGACAGATATCCCCGATTACCCTAGCCTCGATCTGGAGCTTCTTCACATATGTCTCGTTGAGAACTTCGAAACGGGCTTCTACCTCATTAGGAGCAAGGACTCCGAGCTTCGAGAACAGGTCGATGGTAGACTTCTCGTGATATACCTCGTATGCCTCAGGGACATTTGTGACAGCCCTAAGACCTCTTCTCTTTGCCTCTTCTTCCCATTCCTTGCTGTAGCCGTTGCCTTCGAACATGATGTTCTTTGCCTCGTGGATGAACTTGCGGACAACCGACATGACGGCATTCGAAAGTTCCTCGCCCTTGGCAAGCTGGGCATCAACTTCAGCGCGGAAGTTCTTCAGGCTCTCAGCTACGATTGAATTGAGGACATAGACAGCGGATGCCACGTTGACCGATGAGCCGACAGCGCGGAACTCGAAACGGTTTCCTGTGAAGGCGAAAGGAGATGTCCTGTTGCGGTCTGTATTGTCCGGGAAGATTTCAGGGATCGAATTGACGATCTTGATGGACTCCTGGTTGACCTCGTCCTGAGGAAGATCCTGCATGTTCTCGATAGCCTGGAATATATTGAAGAGGGTTGAACCTGAGAATACTGACATCACTGCAGGAGGTGCCTCATGGCCTCCGAGCCTGTATGAGTTGCTGAGTGTAGCGACACTTGTCATGAGCAGGAAGTGATGGTCATGGATCGCCTTGACAACTGATGCATAGAATGAAAGGAACTGGAGGTTCTTGGTAGGGGTCTTGCCCGGAGACAGGAGGTTGACACCTGTATCTGTCACCATTGACCAGTTGGTATGCTTTCCTGAACCGTTGACACCGTCGAAAGGCTTCTCGTGGAAGATCACCTTGAGGTGGTGCTTTTCTGCTACCTTCTGCATGATGATCATCAGCATCATGTTCTGGTCGATGGCCTTTGTAGCCTCGCAGTATACAGGGGCACACTCGAACTGGTTAGGAGCCACCTCATTGTGCCTTGTCTGGAGCTGGATGCCGAGCTTGTATGCCTCGGTTTCAAAATCCTTCATGAAGGCGCTTACCTTGCTAGGGATTGCTCCGAAATAGTGGTCTGCAAGCTGCTGATCCTTGGCTGAAGTGTGGCCGATGACTGTCCTGTTGCAGAGGACGAGGTCAGGCCTTGCATTGTAGAGTGACTCGTCTACGAGGAAATACTCCTGCTCAAGACCAAGGTTGACATGGACGCTCTTCACTGATGAGTCGAAAAGCTGTGCTACAGAAGCAGCTGCATCGCTCAATGCCTGGAGAGACTTCAGATTAGGCACCTTCGTATCCAGTGCCTCACCTGTATAGGACACAAATACCGACGGGATGCAGAGGGTACCGTCGAGGATGAATACCGGGGATGACGGATCCCATGCCGAGTAGCCGCGGGCCTCAAATGTGTTTCTCAGGCCTCCGTTCGGGAAGCTTGACGCATCAGGCTCCTGCTGGACAAGTGCGCTTCCGCTGAATCTTTCAAAAGCCTGTCCGTCCTTGACGACGATGAATGCTTCATGCTTTTCAGCCGTTGCGTCTGTGAGCGGATGGAAAAGGTGCGTATAGTGTGTAGCGCCCATCTCCATGGCCCATGCCTTCATTCCTGAAGCGATTTCATTTGAGATACTGCGGTCCAGCTTTGCGCCGTACTTCACAGCAGCGAGAACAGCTTCATATGCCTGCTTGGACATATAGCTTCTCATTTTGTAGAGGTCCAATACGTTCTTTCCGAAATACTTGGAAACAGGACCTTCTTCCACGAAGTACCTCTCAGCATGATGAGAGGCAGCTTCGTCCAGTGCTCTTTGTCTGAATGCTGCCATAGATTAAAGATGTTATTTGTTAAGAACGGACACAAAGGTAAAAAATTCTCAAAAAGTGCACAATTTTTATGCGTAATATGGATATTAAAAACACTATCTTTGCACCGGTATACAAATAAAGAATCATATTATGGCAAAAATTTCCACCAAAGCCCAGCAGATGCCGGCCTCAGCCATCAGGAAACTCATCCCGCTAGCCGACGCAGCTGTTGAAAAAGGAGTAAAAGTCTATCGTCTCAACATGGGCCAGCCGGACATCAAGTCACCTGAATGTGCCCTGAATGCAGTCAGAAACATCCATCTAAAGAATGTCTCCTACTCCAATTCAGCAGGACTCATGGAGCTCAGGAAAGGACTTGTCGAGAAATACTATAAGAAGATAGGTATAAATATAGAGGTACCTGAGCTGATAGTGACAGTCGCAGGCAGCGAGAGTGTACTCCTTGCAATAGAGATCACCTGCAACGAGGGAGACGAGATCCTAGTGCTCGAGCCGTTCTACACCAACTACAACACATTTGCCTTCATGAACGGGATCACTCTCAAGGCCATCCCTACCGACATCGAGAAAGGCTTCCAGGTCCCTGACATCAGCGAGTTTGAGAAAGCCATCACCGACAGGACAAAGGCCATCCTCATCTGCAACCCGGGTAACCCTACCGGTACCTTATATACTAAGGAAAGCATGCTCGCACTCGGAGAAGTAGCACGCAAGCACGACCTGTTCCTGATCTCGGACGAGGTCTACAGGGAGTTCTGCTACACTGACGAGCCGCACTTCTCTGCGATGAACATCCCGGATCTCGACCAGAATGTCATCCTTGTAGACTCAGTATCAAAGAGATACAATCTCTGCGGCGCTCGCGTCGGCTGCATCGTATCACACAACAAGGAAGTGATGGCAGCAGCCATGAAATACGCACAGGCCCGCCTCTGCCCTCCTGTCCTCGGCCAGATCGCGGCAATCGGAGCCCTCGACACTCCTCAGGAATACTTCGATGCCGTCAAGGAAGAATACATCAAGAGAAGAGACTACATGATAAATGCCCTCAATGCAATGCCGGGAGTCCACACTCCGCTTCCTATGGGCGCATTCTACACTGTAGCAAAGCTTCCTGTCGATGACACCGAGAAATTCGCTCGCTGGATGCTTGAAGAATTCAGGTACGAAAACGCCACCACAATGGTCACTCCGGCCGCATCCTTCTTCAAGACACCGGGACGGGGCACCAACTATGCCCGCATAGCCTATGTGCTTGAGATACCGGAGCTTGAGAAAGCCCTCACCTGCCTTGCCAAAGGCCTTGAGCAGTACCCCGGCAGGACTGAATGACGTCACCGGCACAATTGACACAATAAGGTATAAGAAATAAAGTCTGGCCGATAAACAGCCAGACTTTATTTTGCTCCAGACATATCTTAATGTAATCTTGAACATATATTGATGTAATGTCGGATATATCTTTCTGAAATAATGGCTGTCTTTCTTTAAGGAACAATTAGCCATGGCGAAAGATCCATGTTCATATAGAAGATGCTGCCAGCTGATACACGTGCAAAGGAATGTCTCCGTCATTACGGGCAAGACCGACAAATGATTCATCTGCTTCAAAGCATCCGGAAAGCAGCTCGGCCGCAACAGACCTGAGGTTATCTGCTGATATGGAGTTTCCTTCAGACTCAACGACTGAAGCCTGACGGCACCTGACTATAGTCAACAGATAAAGGACAAGAGGATCATCGGAAGGCAAAGACAGAAGGATCTGCTCTGCCATACGGTCAAAAGCCCTGCTTTCCATGGCAAGATAGAAAACCACCCTGTTGACAGGATAAGCCTGTGAGATCTTATCCATCATATCTGTATCGATACGATATCCTGCATAGGATGACGGCCGGCTGTCGTCTCCGTGACAGAGGACAATGGCACGAAGCAGCGAATTATCCTGAGTGTCCGGAAGAATCTTCAGGAGATCAGTTGCCCTCTTATAATTGTGAAGGCGCAGGAAAGTCATTATCTGCAAGGCAACAGCTTCCTCTGCATTGACGATATCCCTGACTGAGCCGTCAGGCCTGTACTGTGTGTAGCAGGCAGGCTTTCTATCATCGATCAACGGTGACAGGACTGATGTATCTGCAATCCCCCGCTGAAGATCTGATGCAGCCAGATTGGCAGCGGCCAGCAGCCATGGCCTGCCTTCCTTTGCCATGGACTCCTTGTATGCTCTGGAATAGAGATCATACAGTTCTGTACTGTCTTTTACTACAGAAAAAAGATACCAGAACTCATCGTTGCCATAGGTGTTCCGGATATCGGGATTTCCGGTCTCCGCCCTGTATTTTGCCATTATCTCATCAGGGGTCAGAGCCCTCAGACTCTCATATGTGTATTCCAGAGCCATAGTGCCGAGTGAAGGATCTCCGTCAGGAAGCCGGTTCTCCTTTGTCTGTATGTATATTCTGTTGCGCCCGGACTCAGGAAGCATGGAATATACAAGTTCCCTGGCAGATTTCATCCTGGAGCGGACAAGATCCATATCTGCGGCAGAAGCTTTCTCCGGACAGGCGACAGATATGCGTACAGTCTTGATCTGCCCTGATCCTGATGCGGGAATGCTACTGAAATCGGCAGAGAGCTCTGGAAGAGCGGACCGGGAGGCTGCATCAAGAGAAGATGCACCTGACTCAAATCTGTAACTGAATGACCGCACAGTATTCCGCAGCTGCTTTACCGGCTGAGGACGGTAATCTTCCGGATCCGGGACATAATCCGTGACAGGCATCCTCAGAAGGCGCAGAGGTGCACTGATTCGGGATGATGCCACTACTGCCGTATCCCTGTAATAGATCTTATTGCCCTTGCTGATATCCATCAAGGCTTTTATAAGATAAGTCTTCGACTCATCTTCGAGTGTGATCACATTTGAGAATGTCAGGACTTTCAGACTGTCACTTGCTGATACCTTTATCTTGTCCAGAGGATAACTCCACTTTGCGCAAGGACTTCCGGCAACGGAAATGCCGTCCTTGGACGGCGTCAGCACCAGGGACATCACAGAACCGGACTTTATGAGGGAAGCAGGTACCATGACATCAAATGAGATGAACCTTCGGTTTCCCAGAAGGGAATTCCTCCTGTTCTCCACACTTACCTCCGGCATCCGGGCCGATGAAGATGTAACATACTGACGGACTTCCGTACCCTTTCCCGCAGTCTTTCCTTCTGACGAAGTAGATCTTTTGGCTGAAAGTCCCTTGTCATCCTGGGGGATTCTCCGCACTCGTTCTTTCCTGGACTCTTTCTGGAGGAAGCGGTAATATTTCTCCTTCTGGCGTTTCTCGTATTTCCGGACCTTTTCTTCTATCCTCAAGAGCATGTCCTGTCCCTTGACCTCCTGGGTCTCAGGTACAGACATAGCCGCTCCGGCAGCGACAGAGGACACCGGAACGGCTAAAGCCATGGAAAATGTAAGCAACATGGCAGATATGTGTAAAATGCTCCTCATCAGAGTCAATTGATACTATATCTGTCCAAAGTTAGCAACTTTCAGCTAAATATCATCGGAAGACTGCTTTTCCTCCAAAGTATTTTCAAATCTTTTGAACAATTCGTCAGGAATATCTCCGTCATATTCCGCAATTTCCAGATATTCCGGATCCTTATGTATAGCATTCAGGAGATGTGCGATTGCTTCGTCCTCATAATACATGGACATAATAGGATCCTTGAAATTTTCAGTATAATACCTGCAGGAAATTATGGCTTTCAGATATTCCGTCAGAGCATCCTCCGGCGGCAGATTCTCCACAGCCTCCTTTGCCAGCTCATTGTATTTCTTCGTGTCCCTTGCGAGGTACATCACTACCCTGTTCCTCGGACTTGAATCAGCCATTATGCTGAAATTCTTTTCTGACTCCTCGTCGCCTTCTCCATAATATCCCTTGAAACACAATACTGCAGCCTTCAGCTCTCCGTACCTCTCAGGAAGTATTGCCATCAGAGAATCAGTCCTGTCATAAGCGCCGGCCATAAGATACATTATGATCTGGTTAGCTACCACTGCATCAGGATTTATGATTTCGTATGACGACCCGTCAGCAGACAGACGTGACACATTGACTTTCCCCAGACTCTTGTCTATCAGCGGCAGAAGGAGAGTTGTATCAGCGATACCGTGACGGATCTTCGACTGAGCAAGGTTGTTTGCCGCAAGGGCCCAAGGCTTGCCGTATTTCCTATTTGAAAAGTCATAAGCCCTCTGGTAGAGGCTGTCCAGCTCATCTTCATCCTTTACCAGCTGGAACAGATGCCAGAATTCGTAAAGCTCAAACTCGCTCTTTCCGCTCCTGTAGTTCTCATCATTCTCATAGCGGTCAAGGATCTCCCCGGGAGTAAGGGCACGGAATATCTCATAATTGTATTCATACTCCACAGACCTCAGTTTCGGCAGATATGCTGTCACTGTCTTCTTATAGAAAGGAAGCCTGCGTATATACCTTCCCTGGACATCATGCTCTCCAGGATACTTGTCCACTATCTCGCGTATAGCAGCTGCCTCTGTTTCAAGCGAATCAGCTTCAAGCAGATCTGCCACAGCGCCCCATGTAGCCACTTCTGCGGACTTCGTCATGAACAGATTGTCCCTGACTTTTGCAGGAAGGACAGAAGCTATGACGGACAATGCATAATCCATCCTCCTTACAGACAGCCTCTTGTTGGAAGCATAGGAACCGTCCGGGGATGAGATACCCTTTATATGGAACTCGGTAAGCTTGCTTCCTTCACTCCGGACGACTGAAAGAAGATCGTCCTGAAGCTTCTTCATGGATATCGCATTGGTGGAATCCTTTTCGTCAAGTCTTGCACTGTTGACAAGGAAAGTCATGGATATGTTTCCTCCTTCCTTATAGAGTTCCCTGCGCGGAGTCTCGCGATATTTCTCCGGATCCAGGCTATAGTCGGCAAACGACATATCAAGGAATCTCATAGGACGTCTGACGCGGGCAGACATCATCAGCACTGTATCCTGATACAAAGTGACGTTATAGTCAGTTATTGCGACACCTCCCTTTATATATATATGTTTGTCCGGGTCCTTCAGCTTGACATTTTCACTCCAATAGAAGAACACCAGGGAATCATCCATACTTTTGAGAGTATCGACATACTTATCCAAAGGATCTCTTGTGCTGGCCTCGAAACCGAGCATCCTGTCCTGCGTAAGATGATACTCGCTTCCGTCGAAGACTACCGGCTTGAGCAGAGCCAGAGTATCATTTGTAGCTTCATCATATACGACAGGCTGAAGGATAAATCTTGTATTAGGTCTGCTGAATTGTTTCGGCACAATTCCGTAATACAATGGCGAGACAGTATTACCGTTAATTACGCCTGTTTTCGTCATGTCAATAAGTTTGTCTGAGCCGGCATCAGCTGTCACGACACCTATATCAATAAGATTTGGTATAATATTGAAATCTATCCTCTCACGGCCTCTGACATTTTCCTGGAAGACCCCATCTACTCCTGTAATTGTGACCAGGATTGCTCCACCCTCAGGAATTGCGGTCTCATAATACCCGTTGCTTTCAGGTATGAAATCCCTGAGAGGGAACACATACTCGCCGTTTTCTATGCTCTTGCGGGCTGCTTCAGCTTTTTCAGGAGATTCAAAAGTCATGATACGTACTTCTGCAGGAGCAAACGGCTTCTGGGCAATCATATCCAGGATACGACCACGTACCGTAAAGTCATCCTGTCCGAAGGCAGAAAATCCTGACACCAGCAGTACTGTTGTCAGGATTAGCATTTTTCTGAATATTTTATTCATGGGATTATGATTTAGTCTATCTTGTCCTTATTCTGTCTGTCCTTCAGCCGGCCGAAATCCAGCTCCACACCGAAATTGAGATTGAATGTCGCATCGTAATAGTTGACACCGACGTTCTTGAGCGGATCGGAAGACTCATTTATCACATTGTACGGGACTATTGAGAAATGTGGCTCTGCGAAAACCGCTATATAATCCGCAACTCTATATTTGAACTGGCATCCACCGGCAAGACCGATATACAGACGGTTAATGTTCCTTGTAAGATCCTGCTTCGTCATGCCGCCGACTTCAGGTCCGAACAATATAGGCAGGGAGAATTTCGGATCCTTTGTCTTGTCTTTTGCAAAAAGTCTGACCAGGTCAAGCATTCCTTCGACACGGGCGCCATAGTACAATGTGCTCTTGCGTGTACCGTCCACAAATTCCTTCCATTTGCAGTCTGCATAGAATCCTGTTATCCTCAGTGCAAATACACGTGAGAACCAGCGTCCGTAGGAAATGTTGTATTGTGCTCCAAGGGAACGGGCGAAGCCGTCGATATCATATACAAGATCTGAATTCTGGAACTGCGGTCCGGCAGAAAATGAAATGAACGAATTTCCGGCATCCGCAGGTCCGCACCTGTACTCCTTGTCGGAATGGAATCTTACGCTCAGACCCATCGTGCCGCCGTAGCCGATGTCGTATATCCTCCAGTTCCATCCGCCGGAGTGGTCTGTACCGTCTGAATATGCTGTGACAAGAGGCTCGACGAAGAAATCAAGATTCTTAGCGACATTCATCCTGAGATTAAGTCCGACATGGAGGCCTCCGGCATGGATTCCGGATCCGTTGAGCATCGAATATCTGTACTTGAAGCCTTCGACTGTAGATATCTCGAAGAAACGGGATGGCTTGTATCCGCCGAAATATGAACTGAGATTGAACATATGCGAAACATCGAAGCCGACATTCCATATACGTTGACGGTTTATATTCTTCAGATGCTGCTCACAAGCAAGAGAGAAACGGACTGCATTATAACGGTCAATCCACTTTCCGAATGAAAGCTTAGCTGCAAGCCCCCATGAAAGGGAAGAATTGCCGAAAGGCACCAGCTGCTCTGATCCGCCGTGGAAAGACAGGAAGGTATTGTCAAAGAATCCAGAGGACTTGAACGGCAGACCTCTGTTGATATATCTTTTCTGAAGTGTATATTTCAATGCATCAAAGCCTTTGTCTTCTTCTTTTGCTTCTGACTGCGACTGCACTGCTGCACTATCCGCTGCCGGTACTGCTGAAGGCACTGCGGCTGTATCAGCCTTAGCGAGGACTGCGGCAGCCGGCTCAGCATTTGCAACGACAGTACTGTCAGCCTTAGCCGAAAGGCTGAGGGATACAGTAAGCAACGATGCCGATACAACAAATATTTTCAACAATCTTTCCATCTGATTTCTCTACTCTGAAATTGCCTATTGCTCATCTCCACCATTCTTTTCCTTCTCAAGATCTTCTTTGACTACGGTGAAGACCGATTCCGAAATATCCTTGTCTGTCTCTGCGATATGGTAGAAGTTCTTGTCTTTGGCAATTGCCGACTTCAGTCTGTAGACGGCTTCATCTTCCGCCATAAATGCAGAAAATGCATCTCCTGAAGAAGAAAATCTTTCCGCATTACGACATGCTATAATAGCATAGAAGTAATCAGTAAGAGGGTCGTCCTGAGGAAGATCCGCTATAGCTGCTTCTGCCGCTTTATCATAGTTTGCATTCCTCATGGCAAGTGACATCACGACTTTATTGCGCGGAGTGGAATTGGCAATGACATTGAAGTAGCCGAGGTTTCTCTGCTGCTCCTCGTAAGTCTTGCCACCCTTGTAGAGTCCGCAAAGGCACATTGTCAGAGCCTTTATCATCTGGAACTGCTCTGTATTAGGAAGTATCTGCACAAGGACACTGGCCCTGGAGTAGTTGTCCGACATCAGAAGCATGGCAATCTGGTTGGCTACGCATGCATCAGGATTGATTACAGACGATATTGTGCCGTCTGCCCTCTTGGTTTCAATATTAACTTTTCTACGGCCCGGATTTATAAGAGAAGAAAGGATAGTCGTGTCCACGATTCCCCTCTGAAGGCACGCAACAGCATAATTGTTAGCAGCCAGAGCCCACGGCTTGCCTGAGATCTCCTTCGAATCATTGTAGGCCCTCTTGTATAGCTCGAACAATTCATCCTTGTCCTTGACCATGCTGAAAAGATTCCAGTATTCGTAGAGTGCGAATTTCTTGCGGCCGCTCCTGTAGTCCTGGTCATTCTCGTAGCGGTCAAGTATCTCGGCAGGGGTAAGCTCCCTGTTTATCTCGTATTTATATTCATATGTTATGGTCCTGAGCTGGGAGAGTCTCGGAGATATGATTTCCTTGTAATACGGGAGTCTCCTTATCTTGAGTCCCTGGGAATCATGGCTGTTCGGATATTGGGCTATGATGTCCCTTACATCCTGGGCCTGGGTCATGAGTGAGTCGGCTTCAAGGATGTCTGCAACCGCACTCCAAGGCGCCACCTCGGCTTTTGTAGTATGATAGATACGGTCCAGGTCATAGCGAGAAATGACGGATGTGATCTGGGACATTGCATAATTCATCCTGGATTTTGCCAGCTTGAGGTTTGATGCATAGGAGCCGTCAGGAGAAGATATTCCCTTGATATGGAACTCTGTAAGTCTCGATCCGTCTCCTTTTACTATACCGAGTAGATCGCTTCTGAGCTGTTCGAGCTGCTTGAGTCCGGAAGTGTCCTTGCTGTCAATCTCGGCCTTATTGACAAGGAAGGTAAGGGATATGTTTCCTGCTGTGTTGCGGAGCTCCTTCTGTGCACGCTCCTTATATTTGTCATGATCCAGATTGTACTGGTCAAAGGAATATTCAAGGAATCTTAGAGGACGTCTTGACCTCGGAGAGGCGAGCATCACTGTATCATTGTAGTAGATGGTATTGTAGTCTTCCATCTGAAGATAGCCCTGGACATAGTAGCCTTTCTTCGGGTCCGGAAGCTTAATCTTGTCAGCCCAGTTGACAATCATCGAATCGGCCCTGAGGTTCAATGTAGTATCTACAAATTTCTTTAACGGATCGTTGTCGATGGCGTCATATTCCATTCTCCGGTCCTGTGTGAGGGCATACTGATCTCCGTCAAAGATCCTAGGACGGAGGTATCTTATCGTATCTGAAGTCTCTGCACTGAAGAGGACCGGCTGTAGAATCAGCCTGGCATTTGTCTTGCCGAAGCGGTCAGGCAGAGGAATTGCACTCGTTGCTATCAGGGTATCCCCCTGTATCTCATTTTCTCCTTCGATAGGAGTAGGTTCTGTAAGCTGTTCTGTCTTGATGGATGGTGGCAGGATATTGCCTCCGAGTATATTGAAATCAATCTTGATCCTGTAGTTGACTTTTTCAAGGACCTTTTCTTCAACACCTACAATCGTGACAAGGAGTGCGCCTGTCTCAGAGACCCTTGTTTCATAATAGCCGTCAGCCTCAGGCTTGATTTCAAGGTTTCCGAAGAAAAAACCGGTTTCCTGAATGGCTTTCAAGGCATCCTGAGCCTCTCCGACTGTATTGAAAGTATATATTGTGACTGTAGCCGGATCAAAAGGTTTTCCGGTTGTCTTGTTAATGATTTTTCCCGTAACCGTCTTGATCTCCTGGGAAAATGCAGGAGAGGCGGCAAATGTCGCGGACAAAAGTGCTGCTGTAAATACTAATAAAAGAATTCTTTTCATCACAGATCCTTATTTTATGATATATGAGAACGTTATACCCAAGTCCACCGGGAACATCTTATAGCCCTGGGCATTTGTCCTGACAGCTTCGTCCACGAAATAATCATCATAATTATCATTGGAGAAATACTGTTTCTGATAGAAATACAGGAAGCCGAAGCTGCCTGACAGCTCAAGGTTCCACCTCTTGCCGAGAGAGAACACATAACCGCCGGTAATCCCCAGGCCGACAGCATCTCCATCATAGACAGTATTCTTCCAATTGATATCGTAGATTGTCATCAGGGCACCGATACCGATGAATTCCCTGATCATCGGACGGCCGTTGAACCAGTATCTGAACTCCGGCTGAAGTCCTATGATCTTAGAATTGATCCCATACGGCTTATAATGGCCGAAAGCAGACAGGTCGACACTTGTGTGTTCACCTGTAACTATCTCGAATCCAAGGTTGGGCGTCATTGCCGCCCACATGAGCACGTTTGTCTTGGCCGCCACCTGCTGGGCGTCTGCCTTCTGGGAGGCAGCGCACAGCATGATGAGCGGCAGTATGATGCCCGATAATAATCTACTGAAAAATTTCATCGTTAACCGATTGTTGAACCTGAACCACCTTCATCAACCCAAGGATCAAGGCTTGTGCTGATCTCTACTTCTTCAGGGCTGTTTACTGTAAGCGTCAGAGTGTATCTGTGGCCTGCCGTAAAGTTGCCGTTGAGTGAAGCTGTGACAGTATTTGATGTATTGTTGTCAAGTTTGAGTGTAACCTCTACTGTAACAGTATTCATCGGTTCAAGGATGACTGTTCCGAGCTCTGCACCGGCTACTGTAGGTGCTACATCCAGAATAGATGTATTTGCATCGGCAGTAAGCTTGAGAGGACGCTCACCCGGCTCGCTGAAAGTCATTGTTCCGGCATCAGGGCCTGCGACTTCAAGTACACCTTTGGTATTGACATCCTTTACCACTACCCTGTAGACAGTGATGTTGTCAAGATCGGCAGCAGCTTTTGCCACAAATCTCAATGCTGTGAGAAGATGCTGGAAATTCAGGGCCGGCATAAGGTCTGTCCTGCCGATCTTCTTCACATAGCGGCAATACTCTGCATTGAAGCCTTCATAGCGAGGATCCGTACCGAATGATATCGCATGCTCCTCAGCCCAGAGAACATCAGTGTATCCGATAGTGAAATTCACACTGTACGAATTACCGTTGTCCTGCGCTCCGTTATATGGGTAATAGGCATAGAAAGAGTAATTGAGATCATTGTCAGAAGGATAGTAGACCTTCGGATCGAAAGTCACTGATCCGTCTTCACCTGTAGTCACTCTTCTGTTGTTGATGAGCACGCCGTCAGCATTATCACTCCAGGCAGGGACACCATCGACAGTAGCAAGACCGAACACTCCTATGTCCAGACCATTCATCACTGAACCTTCGATGGTTCCGTTGACAATGGCCTTTGTGAGAGAAAGGTCCAGACCCGGCGCGGAGAAAGTCACCGGAACCGGAAGGGACTCGTCGTTGACCCAAGCCTCATCGTCCGGTACTACAACCGAAGCCTTTGAGCAGCTTGCGAAAACAGACGCAGCAGCCATCGCGATTAAAATAAACCTTTTCATGATATTTGTGTTTTAATTGTCCGGCTCCTTATGGTACCGGACCTGGTAATCACATTAAAGATCAATGTTTCCGCCATCGACCTCAGTCCAGTCTTCAACAGATGTAGTGAAGATCTCGACCTGGAGAGGACTCTTGATACGGACATTCATAGTATAGATTGTACCTGCTACAAAAGTCCCTTGTGTCTGAGTCGTAGCGACTTCTACTGTTACAGGCTCCTGTGGGATACCGTCTCTGCTGATGGTAATGACAGCCTTGTATGTAGTATTAGGGAGAAGGGTGAAAGTGCGGATATCAGCGCCCTCATCTGTAGGAGTAACAGCGAGAGGAGCACCATCTGCGCCTGTTGCTGTAAGTGTACCCATGCCGGCAGCCTCTACCTTACCGCAATCATCAGTTGTAGCAGATGCTACAGTAAGTTTTACCTGGGTAGCAACTTCCTGAAGTTCGAAACCTACTACCTGCATCTCTGCGCCAGCAGTGCCTTCACCTGGATAAGTAGAAGCAATGAATTTGAGAGCTGTAAGCTTATGCTGGAAATCGAATGACGGAAGGTAAGGATGGCTTGCATCTACTGCAAGAAGCCTGCGGATATATGCGGCATTGAATCCGGTTGCACCGACTGGATTAGCGGATCCGTCAAGTGCAGTAGCATGTGATGCAGCCCAAAGGATATCCACATTACCCTGAGTAAGGTCATAGGTAGCGGTGCAGGCATCTGTTGAGCTCTGCGCATCAGCTGCGTAAGGATAATATCCGTAGAAAGAGAAAGTCTTCTCGTTGCTTACCGGATAGTAGCATACAGGATCCTGGAAAGTAACAGTTCCGTCATCGTTGATGGTTACATTCCTGTTTACAAGGTCTGTGATGTATGTAGTCTCATCTGCATCGTCCCATACGAGGTTTCCATCCTCAGTAGCAAGACCATAGACACCTATCTCAAGACCTGCGGCGGAAGTGCCTTCAACAAGATTAGTCTCAGGATTCACAGCCTTTGACACAACTGATATTGTAGGAGCAGAGAACCTGACTTCTACAGGAGCATTGGGATCAAGTTCTATCCCTTTGTCATTTGACTCTGTCTTGGAGCAGCTTACGGCAGCAGCAAGAAGAGCAACACCTATAAAATAATACTTTTTCATTTTAATTTCGTATTAAAAGATATCTTTTGTAAAGACGGCAGCTGCAATTCTCGGCAGAGAAGATTTTGATTTGCCGCAGTAGCGGACATTCTGCAGCTGCCGATGAATTCAAAATTACTCTTCAGGGAACTGAGGCTTATCAGGATCAATGACTGTCTCTCCGCCATCTTCCCAAGCCTGAAGGCTTGCAGTAATCTTAACCTCTTCAAGACCATATATAACTATAGTGATCTTGTATGACTTGCCAGCCTCAAATGCTGCTGCGCCAAGGTTCGCACCATCTTTTTCAAGATCAGAAGCATTAATTGTATAGGTCTGAGGATCAATCGGAGTAAGCTGTGTACCGGCCTTGTCACCAAGAGTAAGCTGGATCTGATATGAAGCTTCTCCTGGGATAGCAAGGATGCTCTCTCCTATTGCTGTTGCAGTCTGCTCTGCATCTGGAGTTACATTGAAACTTGCTGGACCTACCGGAGTGAGAGGTTCGAGTTCACCTGTATCAGCATTTCTCTGACGGAGTTCAAGCCAATCCTGTGCTTCTTCGAGATCAGCAGTAGGAATTCCGAGCTCAGCTTCGTCCTTGCTTACTACAACAAGTTTACCTGTAGTCTTAGAATAGAGGGACAGAGCTTCCACCTGGATAGCGTCAGCAGACTGAGAACCGGCCTTGATCTCGAAAGTAAAGCGGGCAAGCTGATGCTTGAACAAAAGATCTGGCTGAACGCCTCTACGGGCAGCATAAGCGCTGTAAGCATTCTCAGGATTGATTACGTCTGTACCGAGGATATCAGCAGCAGGATCTGCCTTTGCGACCATAAGATCCTGGCCACCGTCGATCTTGAAAGGCACATAGATTCTGTCTGCTTCAGCGACTGGAACAGGCTGATCGCTTGTAGCATTGCCATCCCAATAAGCATCGTCGATATGATATCCGTAGAAATCATAGACTGTATTGCCGTCATAGTAGAATGGCTCTTCAGCACCAGGGTTAGGCTGGCCGTCACCATCCGGATCTGAATTCTCAACAACTATGGCACCAGACTCAACTCCATCCGGAGCTTCAGATGCTACATGCCAGATGAAAGCCTTGTTCAGCTCATCAGGATCTGTTGAAGCAGCATTAGTGAAGTCTGTGATAGTCCTGTCGAATCCGAAGACATAAAGAGTCTGCTTATTCCATACATTTTCAGCTCCGGCCAGACCACCTACAGTACCGGTAGCCTTAGTCAATGCTGCTGGAGAAGCAACACCAAACTGAACAGCAACTGGATCTCCTGAATACTCCAGTTCTGGCTGCGAAGGAGCAACCTCGTTCTTTGAGCAAGCTGCCAATGTTCCAACGGCAGCGATTGCCAACAATGCGTAATTTTTCATTGTCTTTGAAATTAGTTAATATTAAGGTCAATAAGTTATATTTTTCATTATAAATTCTATATTCTTCCGGTCGGTGGATTGTCGACATCTTCTCCGACAGTCAGGCTACCGCCATCCCACCATTCCGTCAATGACACAGAAACATTTACTTCTGTCACACCATATATGGCATATCTGAGGTTATATTGGTTTCCAGACTTGAATGTACCGGTACCCGGCTTGACATTAAGGACTGAGGAATATCTCGTAAATCGGCCGTTCCTTAGCTGCTCAGTCAGATATACTATCACCTGGTACTCATCATCCGGGGCTACAAGTAAGCTTTCCCCGAAGCGCATTGGCTCTACCTCGTTGTAGATATTGCCCATATTGACATCGTCCGTAGAAGGAGGAAGGAGCTGCGGCTCCAGTTTTGCACCATTGCGGTCCTTGAGCTTGAGGTAAGGCAGCTGGGCATCTGACCTCGTATCTTTCGAGAAATCCACACCCATCTCTTCAGTATGTCGGGATACCACTGTGAAGTCTCCTCGGGTACGGGTCCTTACCTTGACTGAATCGATATATATCTGTTTCCCTGTTGACTCGGTATATCCTGCATAGAAATCAAAGCATAGGCGGACCAGATGGTGCTTGAAATATATGACAGGCTCTATCTGCTGGGCGGCCGTATAGGCTCCGAACGAATAGTTGAGCAGATTAGCCTTCTCTTCTTCGGTGTAGCCGTCAAGATTGTAGTAAGACTCATCAAATTCCGCCTTAGCCGACATGAGGTCCTGGCTGCCGTCTATCTCCACCGGCATGGTTATCTTGTCCGCAGACCTGTCTATCGATGACTCCTGCACTGTCATGTCATCGATGAAATAGGCATAGAAATCATATGGCTGGGTACTCATAGGATAATATACTATCTGTCCCGGCCATGAAGCCCAGCTATCAAGTTCCCCTATCTGTGCTATCTTGCCGGAGAGACTTCCCGGTCTGTCTATAGAGCCATCCAGGAGACAGTTCCAGCTGTCCTCGGCACTAGTCACATCAAAGGATGTAAGCAGGTCCTTCTTGAATGCATAGACATATATTGGAGACCCTTTCCAGAACTCCGCATTCTGGTCAACCGCACCATGTCCTTTTGTCACGAACATATTGTCCGGATCACCGACAACTACCCTCACAGGTATCGGCTCATTGGACAAGCCGCTACCTTCGGTCCCCCTATAGGAGTTGTCAGTGCATGACAACAACAGACAGCTGACAATCAATATGTACAAGCTTCTCTTAAGCATCACGGTCAATTTTACACTTCAATATCAATATCATTGTCATCACTGTCAAACCATACTTCCACACCCTGGCTGTCTTCATCCTGGCGGATCTGATCCTCATCGATCTCAAGTACCGAGTTCACGACAAGAACAGCAGAGGATCTCGCGGCCCTGTATCCGCTGCCGTCTGCAAGCTGGCTCATGAGCACGGCACCGAGAATAGTCTCACGGAGATTGATTCCGGCATGGAAAAGCCGCTTGACCTGTGTCGTACCGTCTTCAGACATAGTGACTGCAGGAATAGTCAACTGCAGGATACCTGGCCCGACGACATCAGACTGAGAACCGCTCGGGAACAAGCCCAGAACATTGACATTGCCTTGATATACATACACATTCCCGTTCTGAGAAGCTTTCTTCATCTCAAACAATGCCCGGTATGTAGAATCCCTTACAAGAGCTGACATGAGCTGGACACGCTTCGGTACACCGGATATCTCGGCGTTGATCATATCATTCTCTATAGTGACGTTACCGACGAGTTTCAAAGAAACCCTGAATGTAAGCTTCTGAGTCAATGTCTTGATGTCAAATGCAAGATCCGGAGTAAGAGTAGGATATATGCGCTGCTTCTTGACATCTATGTAAAGAGGATCTGCACTGTTGACATATCCGAAAGCAGGATTGAAGTCTGCCACACCGGATGGTATCTGGTCCTCCGGAAGATCATTCACAACAGCAGAAAGCTCTCTCATGCTTACCGCAGGATCAGACTGGAATCTGTCAATTGCGTCAATTGTATATGTCGCGGAGATATCGTTGAATATCATCATGTAATATTCTCCGTTGGGTATCATGTTGTCCCGGCTGCTGCCATAGTCCTTGACTACACCTGCAGAATCAGCCTGCCAGACATAATGGACTGTGTTGATGATACGGCTCATCGCTACACACATGTTTTCAGGCTTGTCGCTTTCTGCGATACCCTGAGGCCAGTTGAGCACAAGGTTCACACCGACACTGTCCGGAAGATACTCGCTTCCGTCCAGAGGTACCATCGTGCATGAATGGTATAGGGACGATCCCAAGACAATAAACATGGACACGACCAACGATATGACACTGCTACGTCTCATTTCCTGTCCTCCTTCCTAGATTTTTTACCAGCCTTTGACTTTGCAGATTTATCCTTGGAGGCCTTGGATCTGCTGATGGTCTTTTCATGCACATCAGATTCCTTGACCGTCGGAGCCGGTGTATCTACTTCCTGCTCCACATCATTTTGAGGCAAAGCCTCGAGTTCAGCTTTCTTTGACTTGACCTTGGCCTTTTTCTCTGACTTCGGCTTCACTGGTTTTGTTTCAGCTCCAGAGTCTGACTTTGACCCCTTGTCCACAGTCTTGTCTTTATTTTTCAAGGCCTTGTCTTTATTTTTCAGAGCCTTGTCTTTATTTTTCAGGGCCTTGTCTTTATTTTTCAGAGCCTTGTCTTCCTTTACTGATTGCTTTGACGGCTTTTCTGGCTTTACCCACTCTCCGGATTTCTTCAGTTCCTTGACTTTTGCAAGAGAATCCTGCTTTGCTGCCTTTTCTTCAGCCTTAAGCTTCTTGAGAGTCTCTTTTGCCGTAGTGATTGAATCAAGCCGGGCAGTCCTATCTATCTCTTCCTGCTGACGCTGGATTATCTTCTTCTGATCTTCTTTCTTATACTTGTCATCAACTGAACGCATACGGTAAACGAAGGCGACCTTAAGTTCCGAGACTACAGGGTAAGGCACAACATGAAAGCCTTTGCTTCTGGAAGTAATCTCATAGTAATAGTCTCCATTCGCATTATGTCCGAATGCCTTGTATGAAGTTGCTGCAATTCCGAGAGAGAAACCGAACTCTACATCTATGACACTTTTATTATATTGATACAACGGGACAGTATATCCTGCAAGCACACCCAGACCATACATCTGGCCCTGATGCCCTTCCTTGCCGAATTTGAACGAATACGTACCTGCATTGGCGTAGCCACCGAAGTAATAGGCGCGCCAAGTCTTGTTCAAAGTCTTGTTCTTGAACAACTTTTCTCTGATCCACTTGCCTACTGAAAGCTTGTCATTTACCCTCCAATAGTAACGGTACTCAGGACGGAGTTCAAAGACATTGAAGACCATCGGAGTAGTATAGTTGTGGGTAGTATTCCAGTTGTACCGGACATTCATGCCCAAGGTAGAACGGTTGTATATAGAATTGGACAGATCAAACTCGACACCGAGATTTGGGATAGTAAGAAGCCATTCCAGGGCATTGGTCCTTATAGACCACATATCCTTGAAAGGAATTGTCTCGTCATCCTTCAATTCAGTATCCTGCCGCTTCTGGGCGGAAGCAGAGATGCAGCTCATTGAAGTTGCCAAGACAACCAGAAAAAGCATCAATATTATCTTCTTAATATTTTCAATCATAAAATAGCTTTTTACCCTCAATATCCGGCTAGGTGGAGATTGTCAGCAGTCTAATTTCAGGTTTAATAAATTCGCCGTGCTTTTCCTCAAATCGCGGAAAACGGCCCAAATTTATAACTTTAGATTGAATTCATGAAATTTTTTTAGTAACATATTTTATTGATAACAAGGAATTTTATCACATAAAATAATGAGATTTCTACACCACGACGGCAACCCAGAGCACTCAGAACGGTGTTCTGCCAACTAAAATATTTATTGGGGCAAAAAGCACGGAAATGCTTTTAAGCTGAAAAATCATCTGAATACGTGATAGGAAAAAGTGCCATTATGGAAACAAAAAGAGTCATGATTTATGATATTCTCTCAAAATCACTCGACATCAAGCCTCAAGTAACGGATGTTTCTCCTCCCGTGCTCGTCAACGGACCGCAGTGGCCGATACCGGCAGTCTGACACGATACTACGGACCTGAGTACCCCGACAGACACGACTGACCGACAGACACGACTGACCCGACAGACACGACTGACCGACAGAGTGCCGGACGACCACATGACGACTATCTACCGAGTGCCTGACGACTTCCGGACAACAAACACGGCTGTCTACCGACAGACTACAGAGTGCCTGACGACTGCCTTACGACTATCTACAGACAGCCGGCCATAAACAGAATCTGTTGAAGACCAGTACCCGTATCAGTACTTGACATTGAATTCAGGCAGGAAATTGAATACGAATCATAAGGATAAATCCGAGCCGGAAGATGAACCCTGGCCGAAGAAGAACCTTAGATAGTGCTTTAATCAGGGTCAGAGTCAGAACAAGAATCTGAGCAAGAGCAAGGGTCTGAACAAAAATCTGAGCAAGGGTCGGGACACGGATCAGAGCAAGAGTCTGAGAGTGCGAGAGCTCGGATCCTCCATGGAATCGAATAGCGGCTGGCCACTTCCCTATCAATGGATTCGGCCCATGCCTTGGCCTGCGAAGACTCCTGCTGCCGCTGCTCCCGGGCAAGCTTTCTCGCCTGTACCTCAGAGAGATACTCATCCCGATTGGCTCGAATACGGCCAAACAGTGACTCCAATGTTGCTCTGAGCTTCTGTGCAGTATTCAACTCGCATTCCCACAGCACGATTACTCTCCAGCCCAACGCCTGGAGCCGGGCCTGTACAGCTGAATCCCTCCTGCGGTTACGCTCTATCTTCGCTGCCCAGAAACTGCTGTTTGTCTTCGGAAGCACGTAGTAGCGGCAGCCTTCATGGCCATGCCAGAAACAGCCGTTGACAAACACCACGGTATGATATTTCCGGAGGACAATATCTGGAGTCCCCGGCAATGACCTGACATTGAGCCTATAGCGGAATCCCGCGGCGAAAAGGCCCTTCCTGACCGCAATCTCCGGCCTGGTGTCCTTGCCACGGATATGCGACATGCACAGATGCCGCTGCTCCTTTGTCATCCTGTCCGCCATTTTATAAAATAATACTCACGTCTATGCTGATACAAAGATATGCCAAATCCGAACACAGTAAACAGATACAGCGGTCGTTGCTTGCCCTGAAATCAAGAATTTTTCCAAATCACGCCTAAAAATCGTAATTTCGCGACATCAATTTATTGAAACATGTACACGACAAACGACGATACAATCTGTGCTCCGGCAACGGTTCCTGGGACCGGGGCGATCTCAATAATCAGGGTCAGCGGTCCGAAGGCAATCGAAATAGCCGCCGAAGTGGTATCCTGCAAGGATCTGGCGGACGCGCCGGGATATACCATCAGGTTCGGGACAGTATTCCAGGCCAACGGCAAACCTCTTGACGATGTGCTGGTCAGCATTTTCAGGGCACCTCACTCCTACACAGGCGAGGACTCGGTGGAAATCTCCTGCCATGCATCGAAATTCATTGCCGAAGGCATCATGCAGCTGCTCATCAAAGCCGGCGCAAGGACTGCCGAGCCTGGAGAATTCACTCAGAGAGCGTTCATCAACGGCAAGATGGACCTCACACAGGCCGAAGCCGTAGCGGACCTCATCGCATCGCAGAACGCAGCCGCACATAGGGTGGCCATGAACCAGCTCAAGGGTGGTTTCTCAAAGGAACTCAAGAAGATGCGTGAGCAGATGCTGCACATCGTCTCCCTGATGGAGCTCGAGCTTGACTTCAGCGACGAAGAGGTACAGTTTGCCGACAGGCGCGAACTCGACGACCTTCTCAAAGCCACTATCAAGCACATCTCTACCCTCATGGAATCCTTCCGACTGGGAAATGTCATCAAGAACGGTGTCCCTGTAGCAATCGTCGGAGCAACTAATACTGGAAAGAGCACATTGCTCAATGCCCTGCTCGGGGAAGAACGAGCAATCGTCTCAGACGTACACGGCACTACCCGCGACACAGTCGAGGAGACAATGAACATCGACGGGATCCTCTTCCGCTTCATCGATACCGCAGGGATCAGGCAGACTGACGAGACTGTGGAAAAGATAGGCATCGAAAGGACCTACAAGAAGCTCCATGAAGCAGCTATCGTCCTCGCGATGCTCGACATAACCCGCAGCGAAGCGGAACTTGCTGAGAGCATCAAAGAGATCCTCGACAAGGTCGACCTCAAGCAGCAGAAACTGATCTTCCTGCTCAACAAATGCGACCTCACCGAAGCCGGAAATTACGGAAAAGATGACAATTCTGCTCGTAACAATTTTGTTAACATTAAAAACTATATTGTTTCACTCATTGAGGAACACAATATTAAGCTATATGGTAAATTCCAGTGGTACGAAGCCAACGCCAAAGGCAATCTTAAGGATGCAATAGGGATAATGCCGATTTCAGCCAAGACAGGAGAAGGTCTTGATGCCCTCCGCACTACCCTTTCAGCCACCCAGAAGGACCTGCTCGCAGACTCCGACACCACACTCATCACAAACGCCCGCCACTACGAAGCACTGTCCAACGCCCGCGACGCACTCGTGCGAGTAAGGGCAGGACTCTCCGATGCTCTCCCGACCGACCTCCTCACCCAGGACATCCGCGAAGCCCTCTACCACATCGGCTCGATAGTCGGCGAAATTTCCACAGACGAAGTCCTCGGCAACATCTTCAGGAATTTTTGCATCGGGAAATAGAAGTTAGAAAATTCCCAAAACTTTACATAAACAAATCAAACGTAAACCATTGTTATACACCACTATAACGAGGGTATTTTATTTTTCAATACTTATTGCAATTTATCGGAATTTTGTTTATTTTTGTACCACATTTGTACCACACGTGGTACAAGCCATAAAAAGGAATCGGCTATCTTGGAAAACTTTACGCCATTTTACGTAAGTTTACACAGATTGACAAAAATCAGAGCGTAAGACTGCCTCGCGGAGGTCTTCACTCAAAAAGCTGCAGAATTTGGGAAACGCACAACATATCGACAAGAAACAGTACCTCTCAATCACAGAGGCCGCTGCCGTTCTTGGCGTCTCTCGTCCGACCATCTATGCAAAGATGGACTCGGGCGAACTCCCCTACAACCAAATCTCCGAACGAATCATCCGAATACCAATTTCAGCCATACAGGCAATCCAGTCTCAAAGCAGCAGACGTAAAACCACCCTACAAATCGCCAAGCATGACCTCCCCAAGTATATAACCATCAAAGAGGCCATCTCCAAATACGGCATCCGCAAGTCCACCTTCTACAATAAGGCAAAAGAAGCCGGAATAGTAGCCGTAAAATACGGCATCAAGATTCTGTACCCCAAAGACAAGATTCAGGAACTCTTCCAGCCCGTAGCACGCCCCGACGTTTCAAACTGGTACACATCAGAAGAACTCGCAACACGTGAGGGCATCTCACGCAAACACATCTGCGCCACCGCCCACAAACTCGGCATCAAAGTAGTCCGTGCCGGCTCCGTCTGCTACATCGACAAAGAAGGCTGGGACAACCGCAAACTCGCCCCTGCCGTTATCGAGCGAGACTACATGACAGTTGACAAAGCCAAGCAGCACTACCACATTGGCGGCAAGACCTTTTACGACAAAATTAACGCATCATCCGTCACCAAAGTCAAGAAAGGAAACTTCGTCTACTTCCTCATAAAAGACCTTGACCGCCTCTTCAAAGACAAGGGACCACACATCCCTGCCGAGATCAAGCGAGACTACATACGCAGTTGCGACGCCCTCAAGATATATCACATCGGCCAGAAACGATTCACAGAAGAAACCAAAGCCGCAAACGTAGAAAAGGTACGCACAGAGGGCAACTTCGTCTGGTACCGTAAAGACCAATTGGACAAACTCTTTAAGACGCTTATATAGACAATGGGATTAACTAAAGTAACACTCCGCAAGAGGCTCCTACCTTCAGGGAAGATAACCCTCTACCTGGACTTCTACCCCGCCATTCGCGACCCAAAGACAAACAAAATGTCACGGCGCGAATACCTGGGCATCTACCTCGTTGGCAAGCCGCGCACAGCAGAGGAACGCGAACTCAACAAAGAAAAGATGATTACCGCCGAAGGTCTCCGTGCCCAGCGCGAACTCTCCATCCTCAGAGGTGACCTTGGCTTCATCGACAAAGACACTCCCAAGCAGGACTTCCTCGCCTACTACCATCAGAACCTCGCCGGCCACGACCAGAAATGGATTCGTGTCTATGACCATTTCAAGAAATACTGTGGTGGCGAATGCAAGATGGAAGACATCACTG
>JADIMK010000101.1 GCA_017694785.1 Candidatus Cryptobacteroides intestinigallinarum | reverse complement strand
ACAGCAGTTCGATTCTGCTTGGCACCTCGACTTATTGGTTATTAGTTTTAGTGTTATTAATTATGTGGTTAGTAGAGGGGTCCCCACGTGAGTGGCGACAACCTCTTTTTTTATGCCTATACGTGAAGCTCAGCCGATGAATTTGCGGAGCTCCTCATATACCCTGTGGACCGGGAATCCCATGATGGTGTAGAATGATCCTGTGATGCCAGTGATGCCTATGTAGCCTATCCATTCCTGGATGCCGTAGGCTCCTGCCTTGTCGAAAGGCTTGTATCTGTCGATATAATAGTTGATCTCCTCGTCTGAAAGCGGCTTGAAATGCACTGTAGCGGTGTCGCTGAATGTAGTTTCCCTGGCATTGTCCCTTATGGTCACGGCTGTGATGACCTGGTGCTCGCGTCCGGAAAGGGTCCTGAGCATCATGACAGCTTCTTCGCGGCTGTGCGGCTTGCCCATTACCTTGTCTCCGCATAGGACAAGGGTGTCGGAGGTAATGAGTATCTCATCGTCTGACAGAGGCCTGTGGAAGCCGTGGGACTTGCCTCTGGACAGGAGTTCCGGAATCTTGACATGCGGGGTATCAAGGCTATACTCTTCCTTGAAGTCATTAAGTGTATCTACCTCAAAATCAATGTCAAGTCCATGGAGCAGCTCTCTTCTTCTCGGAGAGCCGCTCCCAAGGATTATCTTCTTCATTTGCTCAGAAATTCTTTTTGTACTGTTTAACATCCAACTGCCATCTGCCCTGGAATTTCATGACCATCTCTATGGTGAATCTCACGCAGCCTTTCCCTCCGGGATAAGGGGAGATGTAGTCAGCGATTTCCTTTACTTCAGGCACAGCATCACTCGGACAGACTCCACATCCGCAGGCCTGCATGACAGGAGCATCAGGAAGGTCGTCCCCGAAGTACATTACTTCTTCCGGCTGAAGAGAATGTCTGGCGCAGAAGTCGTTGAAATCCTCTATCTTGTCTCTGGATCCGAGATAGACGTCCTCCGGCTTTATTCCGCATGTGCCGAAGCGCTTACGGATGCTTTCCGACCGGCCGCCGGTGATGATACCCAGATGATATCCATGCATGGATGCCATCCTCAGACCGAACCCGTCCTTGGAGTCAAATGTCCTGAAGAGTTCTCCGCTCAGATCGGCGAATATGCCGCCGTCGGTCATTACTCCGTCCACATCAAAGGCAAAAGCCTTTATCCTGGCCAGTATGTCTTCAAATTTATCTCCTTTTCCCATACTCTCCGGCATCATGATTTCGCACCGTTGCCGAAGCCTCCCATTGGGAAGGTTGCCTTAGGCTCGCCTAAACTGATCGGGCCGTTTGCGTTTTCGTATTTGTTGATATTGTCCTGGAGTGCAATCATGAGCCTTTTTGCGTGCTCAGGAGTCATTATGATCCTGTTTGTGACCTCTGGCTTAGGAAGTCCAGGGAGCATTGTGGCGAAGTCAAGGATGAATTCACTGTGGGAGTGTGTGATTATCACAAGGTTGGAATATGAGCCTTTGGCTGTCTCCTGCTTGAGCTCGAAGCTCAGCTTCTTTTCATTGTTTTCCATATCTTTCTAAATCTTTCTATATGTCAATATATTGTTCTCGATGAGCTGCCCGGAAATATTCCATGCCGACTCGGCATATCGTAAATGTCCCGGAGAATGAGCAAATATAGCGAATCTTCGCGTATTTTCATGTATCGGATATAGCGAAAAAATCCTTACATTTGCACGATATTGTGCCCGTTAGGGTATGGCAATAGGAAACAATTGGGAAAAAGCCGCTGCTGCGGCTGCATTAATATATTTTGATTGAGAGTTTTATGGAACTTCCTGCTAAGTACAGTCCTGCCGAGACGGAGGACAAGTGGTATGCCTATTGGCTGAAGAACAAGTTTTTTCATTCAGAACCAGATGAGAGAGAGCCTTATACTATAGTGATTCCGCCACCAAATGTTACCGGAATCCTCCATATGGGGCATGTGCTGAACAATACCCTCAATGATGTACTGGTGAGAAAGGCCAGGATGGACGGCAAGAATGCCTGCTGGATACCTGGTACTGACCATGCTTCGATAGCAACGGAAAGCAAGGTAGTGGCAAAGCTCAAGGCCGAGGGCATCAACAAGGAAGACCTTACCAGGGAAGAGTTCCTGAAATATGCCTGGGAGTGGAAGGAGAAGCACGGAGGCATCATCCTCAATCAGCTGCGCAAGCTGGGTGCATCCTGCGATTGGGACCGGACAAAGTTCACGATGGATCCGGATCTGAGCGAGGCTGTGATCAATACCTTCGTATATTTCTACAGGAAAGGATATATCTACAGAGGCATCAGGATGGTAAACTGGGATCCGGTGGGCCATACTGCTGTCAGCGACGAGGAGGTGATCCACAGGGACACAGTCAGCAAGTTCTACCATCTGAGATACTTCATTTCGGACGGACAGGGACATCCGACAGACAGATATATCATCATCGCGACTACCAGGCCTGAGACCATCATGGCTGATGCCGCCGTCTGCATCAATCCTGCAGATGAGAGGTTCCATTGGCTTAAGGGTAAGAAAGTTCTGATTCCTCTTATCAACAAGGAAATCCCTATCATCGAGGACAGCTATGTGGAGATGCGCTTCGGTACAGGCTGCCTTAAGGTGACCCCTGCGCATGATGTGAATGACTATGAGATCGGACTCAGGCACAATCTGCCTGTCATCGACATCATCGATGACCATGGCCGTCTCAACGAAAAGGCTCAGATCCTTGTGGGTGAAGACCGCTTCGATGCGAGGAAGAAGATCGAGAAGATGCTCGCCGATGCAGGCAACCTTGAGAAAGTCGAGGACTATACATCACCTGTAGGCTATTCAGAGAGAACGAATGCCGTCATTGAGCCTCGTCTTTCGATGCAGTGGTTCCTGAAGATGGATGCCCTTGCAAAGGATGCCCTCGAGTCTGTGGAGAGCGGGAAAGTGAAACTCATCCCTGACAAATACAGGAACACATACCGCCACTGGATGGAGAATGTCCGTGACTGGTGCATCTCCCGCCAGCTCTGGTGGGGACAGAGGATTCCTGCATACTATCTTCCTGATGGAAAATATGTTGTGGCCTCTTCACCTGAAGAAGCACTTGAGCTTGCTCGCAAGATAGATCCGTCTGTCACAGCCGATGTCCTGAAGCAGGATGACGATGTGCTTGACACATGGTTCTCCTCATGGCTCTGGCCTATCTCAGTATTTGATACCCACAAGCCGGGACATCCTGAGGCTGAGTCCAACAGGGATCTTGCATACTATTATCCGACAAACGACCTTGTGACAGGTCCGGACATACTGTTCTTCTGGGTGGCAAGGATGATAATGGCAGGAAACGAGTTCATGCATGAGGTGCCGTTCCATAATGTATATCTTACAGGTATCGTCAGGGACAAGCTCGGACGCAAGATGTCCAAGACCCTCGGAAACTCTCCTGATCCGCTTGACCTCATCGCCCGCTATGGCGCAGACGGTGTGCGTCTCGGCATGCTTCTTTGTACTTCAGCCGGAAACGATATCCTCTTCGACGAGTCGCAGGTGGAGCAGGGACGTAATTTCTGCAACAAGATATGGAATGCCTACAGGCTCGTAAACGGCTGGAATGTAGATGAAAAGGCTGCTCAGCCTGAAGCATCTGCCTCAGCTGTGAAATGGTTCGCCAACAAGCTTGACTCCGTTCTCGCCCAGGTAGAGGACCATTACTCCAAGTTCAGGATCTCGGACGCCCTGATGTGCATCTACAAGCTCTTCTGGGATGACTTCTGCTCATGGTATCTTGAGATCGTGAAGCCGGCCTACGGGGCAGGAATCGACAGGAAGTCGTATGAAGCTACCATGGGCTTCTTCGATTCACTTCTGAAGATGATCCATCCGTTCATGCCGTTCATCACTGAGGAGCTCTGGCACAACATGGCTCCGAGGAAAGACGGCGAGACCATCATGCTACAGAGGATGCCGGTATCCAAGGGCTTCGATCCTGAGTACATCTCTTCGTTCGAGATGGCCTGCGAAGCCGTCGTCGCTATCCGCAGCATACGTCAACAGAAGGGCATTTCTCCAAAGGATGCGCTCACTCTGAAATACAAGGGCGAGTTCCCTGCGGAGGTCCTTCCTGTAGTGGAGAAGCTTGCAAATATCTCTGCAGCTGAGAAGGTTGAAGCCTTCGGCGAGACTGCCGGGGTTTCCTTCATGGTAAGGACATTCGAGATGTTCGTGCCGCTTGCAGGACATGTCGATGCAAAGGAAGAGCTAGAAAAGCTTCAGACTGCCCTCGACTATCAGGAGAAATTCCTCGCATCTGTGCGCAAGAAGCTCTCAAACGAGAAATTCGTGGCCAATGCTCCTGAACAGGTAGTTGCAAACGAAAGAAAGAAGGAGTCAGACTCACTTTCAAAGATCGAGAGCCTCAAGGCAGCAATTGCAGCAATGAAGGCATAGATATAACTGATTGATAGAGTATAATTGACATGATGCGATCTGAACTGGAACTTGATGTCAGATACTATGAGACTGACCAGATGGGCATAGTCCATCATTCCAACTATGTTAGATACTTCGAGTGCGGCCGTTCCGACATGATGCAGAAGGCAGGGCTTCCTATCGAGAAGATAGAGGCTGCCGGTGTGATGCTTCCGGTCGTGTCAGTAGAGGCCCACTATAAGCTTCCGGCCAGGATGGGCGACAGGATCCGCATCGTGTCAAGCATCGACAAGGTGCCGCTTGCCAAGCTGATAGTCAATGCAGAGATCTACAATCAGCATGGCGATCTCCTATGTACAGGTGCTGTGACCTTAGGCTTCATAGATTCTGTGACAAGGCATCCGGTAAGATGTCCTGAGAGTCTTGCCGAGGTGATTGCGGCGCATGTAGATGACTTTTAATCGACACCGGTGCAAGCCGGTAAAATACATGATATTATGGCAGAACTTTATGTGCTACCGCTGTTCCTGGGCGGAATCAGTATCTGGGAAGTGCTTCTTATAGTCCTTGTGATCCTTCTGTTTGTCGGAGGCAAGAAGATCCCTGAGCTTATGAAAGGTCTGGGAAAGGGAGTGAAGAGCTTCAAGGAGGGTATGAATGAGGACCAGGCATCAGGAAAGTCCGGGAAGGAACTTCCTGAAGATGCCGATGAAGAAAAGAAGCAGGAGAAGAAATGATATCCATAAACAATCTGACAGTAGCCTACGGCGGTTTTACGCTTCTGAATGACATAAACTTCCATATCAGCGAGAATGACAAGATCGGTCTCGTCGGGAAGAACGGTGCCGGGAAGTCCACTATTCTGAAGATCATCTGCGGTCTCCAGCATCCGACTTCAGGAAAGGTAGCCGTACCTCCAGGGATCAAGATAGGATATCTGCCGCAGATCATGGAGCACCATAAGGGAAAGAGTGTCATCGACGAGACCATGACAGCCTTTGCAGATGTGCTGTCTCTGGAAAAAGAGTATGACAAGATCACACAGGAGCTTGCCGGAAGGGAAGACTATGACTCCAAGGAATACCAGGACCTGATCATCAGGATGAACGATATCAATGACAGGCTTTCCTACACTCAGACGGAGTCCCCTCAGGTGCTTGCCGAAAAGACTCTGCTCGGCCTGGGATTCAAATACGAAGAGCTCACGAGGGCTACCGAGACGTTCAGTCAGGGCTGGAACATGCGTATAGAGCTTGCCAAGATACTTCTGTCCAAGCCGGACATCCTTTTGCTTGACGAGCCTACCAACCACCTGGACATAGAGTCAATCGAGTGGTTCGAGTCATATCTCAAGGAGTACAAGGGTGCTCTTGTCCTGATTTCACATGACAGGAAATTCCTGGACAATGTGACAAACAGGACTGTTGAGATCATGCTAGGCAGGATCCACGACTACAAGGTGCCGTACAGCAAATATCTTGAACTCAGGAAGGAACGCATAGCCCAGCAGCAGGCTGCCTATGAGAACCAGCAGAAGATGATCGCCAAGAGCGAGGAATTCATCGAGAAGTTCCGCTACAAGCCGACCAAGTCGAATCAGGTGCAGTCGCGCATCAAGCAGCTGGAGAAGCTTGAGAGGATTGAGGTAGATGTGGAGGACAAGTCTGCTCTCTGCGTGAAGTTCCCACCTGCGCCGAGGTCTGGAGATGTGGTTTTCAAGGCAACGGATCTCACTGTGGGATATGGGGAAAAGGTTGTGTTTTCTCATGCATCGATTGAGGTAAGAAGGGGAGAGAAGGTAGCATTCGTCGGAAGGAACGGAGAAGGCAAGACTACCCTCATGAGGGTCATTATGGGCGAGCTGCAGCCTATGTCCGGAGAGGCAAAGCTGGGATACAATGTCAACATCGGCTATTATGCGCAGAACCAGGAGGATATCCTGGACAAGAAGGATACAGTCTATGAGACTCTCGACAAGATAGCTGTAGGTGACATAAGGACCAAGCTGAGGGACATCCTGGCCGCATTCCTTTTCAAAGGTGAAGACATAGACAAGAAAGTGGCTGTGCTCAGCGGAGGTGAGCGTGCAAGGCTTGCAATGGCGAAGCTTATGCTCAATCCGTACAATCTGCTCGCACTTGATGAGCCGACAAACCATATGGACATCCGTTCGAAGGATATTCTGAAGCAGGCACTCAAGGCCTATGACGGCACACTGATAGTGGTGTCGCATGACAGGGATTTCCTTGACGGGCTTGTGGACAAGCTCTACGAATTCCGTGACGGTAAGGTCAAGGAACATCTGGGCACTATCGCAGAGTTCCTTGAGAGGCGCAAGATAGAGAATCTCAACGAGCTTGAGAGGCACTTCAAGCCTGCACAGGCCAAGACAGAAGCCGAACAGGAGAAGAAGACTGTCTCGCAGCAGGAGTATCAGGCGAAGAAATTTGTCTCGAAGGAAGAGAGACGCATCCGCAACAGGATATCTTTCCTTGAGAAATCAATCGCAGAGGTCGAGGCCAAGATGAAGGAGATCGAGACCCGTCTCGCTTCTCCAGGCCCTCAGGATGATATCATGGATCTTACAAGGGAGTATCTGGAGGACAAGAGAAAGCTTGACTCGATGACAGAGGAATGGGTGGCAGCTGGAGAATCCCTTGACAACGGACAGAAATAAAGATATATCGGAATATTATGGAAGAGAATATGAACCAGTTTCTCCTCTACGGAATGCATCCGGTGCTGGAGGCTGTCAGGTCAGGAAAGAACATAGACAAGGTCCTTCTCAAGCAAGGACTTGAAGGCCAGCAGTTCAGGGATCTGATGGAGCTTCTGAAGGAGAAGAACATACCGTTCCAGTTTGTGCCTGGAGAAAAGATCTTGAAGGTAGCCAGAGGAGGGTCTCATCAGGGGGTTGTCGCATTCATGGCCCAGGTGGATGCCGTGTCTCTGGAGCAGATGGTGGACAATGCCTTTGCTCAGCACGAGGCTCCGGTCTTTGTGATCCTTGACGGGGTTAGCGATGTGCGCAACTTCGGAGCCATAGCGAGGACACTTGAATGTGCCGGGGGCAGCGGACTGATCCTTCCTGCCAAGGGCGGTGCTCCGCTCAACGCAGATGCGGTGAAGACTTCAGCAGGGGCTCTGATGCGTCTTGACTTCTGCAGGGTGCCGAATCTGAGGTATGCGGCCTATTTCCTGAAGCAGAACGGATTCAAGCTTATAGGTGCTACAGAGAAAGTCGATACTGTGCTCTATGATGCAGATATGACAGGTCCGGTGGCTATTGTGATGGGTTCAGAAGGCAAGGGAATATCAAAGGCAATGCTTGACCTGTGCGATGAGAAGGTATCTATACCTATGGCGGGGGAGATTTCGTCCCTGAATGTTTCTGCAGCGGCTTCTATCATGCTGTTCGAGACAGTCCGCCAGAGACGCGCATGCAAGGACTGATTTTCTCCAATTCAATCAGGATCGGCAGTATGATCTGCCAGAATCCATTTTCAGTATCATATCGAATATCTAAATATATGAAGAATTTCATTACGGCATTTGTTTTTCTCTCTGCTGCAGTTGCAGCATCTGCACAGGATGCCTTGACATCGGAATACAATTATTCTCCGTTCAGAAGGATTGTGGTCAATGACGGCTTTGACTTTTCTATTGTCAATTCCGAAGACTACAGCGTACGTTTGAGCGCTGATGCTGATATCTTTACTTATGCGCATGCATTTGTCAAAGACAGTACGCTCTTTCTGGAGCTTGACAGTGAGGCTTTCCCATCTGATGTTAAGAAACGTCTTTCCGGAAAGGACTCTCCGGTACTTTTCCTGAGAGCAGAAATCGGTGTGCCGGACATAGATGTGGTTGAGATCCATGACAATGCAGTCATGGACAGCAAGGAACCTTTCACATGCGGCAATGTGTCATTGGTCGTTGACGGGTCTGCAATGATTGCAGGACTTGAGATTTCTGCAGATTGTGTAAGTCTTGACCTGACAAGAAATTCATCAGCAAGCGTATCTGTAAAGGCGGACTCATTGAAGGTTGTGTCTTCTGCCTTGGCTTCAGTAACTGTAGCTGGAAGCACCGTATATTCAGCATTCAAGGCTCTAGGCAATTCATCGTTGACAGTGAATTGCGTCTCTGATGAATGCAGGATAGCTTCAGAGTCAGCCGCCGAAGTTTCGGTCTCAGGCAAGGCTGACGTCTTTTCTGTTACAGGCAGAGCGGGAAGTATTGTGAATGCTGAAGATATGCTTTCAGACAAGGCAGATGTTTCTCTCTCAATGGCATCCCATTGCACCTTGGGGAAGACTGATTCGCTTTCAGTCGATCTTATAGGAGGAAGCCACCTTATCGTGGACGGCAATCCGCCGATACAGATAAGCAGAATCCTTTCTTCTTCTGTCACGCACCCTGAATAGTTTGTCATATGTTTGTACTGGATTCACATTGTGATACCCCGTCCCAGATCCAGAGGCTCAGGGACATCGGCATTGATAACGACAGAGGGCAGGTCGATCTGCCTAAGCTGAAGAAGGGCGGTGTGGATGCATCGTTCTTCGCACTTTATACTCCTGCTGCGCTTTCAGGGGCCGAAGCTACATCCCATGCTCTGAAACTGCTTTCTGTGGTGATGGATGCAGTAGAGGCAAACAGCGGCATTGCATCACTGGCTGTGACTCCGTCACAGGCTCGGCAGAACAAGGCAGAAGGCAGGATTTCCATCTTCCTGGGTATGGAGAACGGATCTCCGATACAGGGCTCGCTTTCTCTGCTGCGTCTGTTCAGTCGTTTCGGTGTGAGCTACATGACTCTTGTACACTCCGCTGACAATGCCATTTGTGACTCATGTGCGTCTAAGGAGAAGACCTGGCATGGTCTCAGCCCTTTCGGTCGGCAGGTTGTCTCTGAAATGAACAGGCTGGGGATGCTTGTAGATGTATCCCATGCATCAGACGAGACTTTCTATGATGTCATTGAATGCTCATGTGCTCCAGTAGTCGCTACACACTCCTGCTGCAGAGCCCTTGCATCACATCCCAGGAACATGACAGATGAGATGATACGTGCACTGGCCTCAAAGGGAGGTGTCATACAGATCAATTTCTATCCTGTCTTCCTTGATGACAGCTTTGCCAAGGTACTTGCCGAATCCGATATAATGAGCCGTGGCGAGGCAGTCGAAGATGCCTTCATCTCAGATCCTTCTGACATCCAGAAACGCCTTGCCTGGTATCATGTCCAGGATGAACTCATGGCTCTTCCACGTCCATCATACAAGAGGATAGTCGACCATATCGACCATGCTGTCCAGATAGCCGGCATAGACCATGTCGGTATAGGGTCGGACTTCGACGGGATCGAGGTCACACCTGATGGTCTGGAGGATGTCTCCCGTCTTCCCCATGTCTTTGAAGAGATGCGCACTCGCGGCTATTCGGAGTCTGACATCGCAAAGGTTGCTGGAGGAAATTTCCTCCGTGTGATGGATCAGGCGAAAGAAGCAGCATCCCGCACTTCATGTCTTTTCTGAATATATAAGCTGAAAATAGGAGCAGATTCCATATATGTTTACAGCCGGTTCCTGAATGGATACCGGCTGTAATTTTTAGCTGATGAAGGTATGTTTCTGGGGTATCTAAACCCTGTTTCTGTCATTCTGCGTGTTTTGAGTCAATTTCGGCTTAATTGCTTGTTTATCAATATAATACTGATGATATAGCCATATCTTATGATTAACATTATTAAATGTAACAATTTTGTTTTGTTAACAAACTTAAAAGTTACATTTCTTAATTATCAAGAGTTTAAGTCAGAAATTATGAATCTACGAAGGAAATCCAAAGCTGAAGCGGAAAAACGCTCGATATTGCGGATCCTGTCGTTCTTGAAGACCTTCGAGCAGGTCTTCGTACACTTTTCTGAACTGACTCCGATCCATACGAGACCGACCGGATTCTCTTCTGTTCCGCCTCCGGGTCCGGCGATGCCGGTAGTTGCTACAGAGTAGTCGCTGCCGGTTATCCGTCGGACGCCTTCCGCCATGGCGGCGGCACATTCGCTGCTGACCACTCCATATTTCTCTATGATTCCGTCAGGGACTCCGAGGACATTTTCCTTTACGCTGATCGCGTATGATGTGACTGAACCGAGGTAGTATTCTGATGCTCCGGGGACAGAGGTCACAAGTGAAGAGATCATGCCGCCGGTGCAGGATTCCGCTGCGCTGAGGGTCTTGCCGTTTTCCCTAAGAAGCCGTCCGACGGTATTCTGTAGAGTGTCGTCCTCCTCTGAATATATGGCATCTCCCAGGATTTCCCGGAGCTGGGTCAGCCTGGCTTCCGTCATTGCCTGGTCGGCTGCATGTGTGCCGCCGTATATTGAGAGTCTCAGCCGTACTCCTTTGAGCGGGTCAGGAAGATAGGCCAGATGCATCTGGGCCGGAAGGGATGATTCCCAGTCTTCGATTTTCTTTGAAAGGGCAGATTCGGCAATCCCGTAGGTCATTATTGTCTTGTGGTAGATTTCCGTGAGGTCATGGTGGCTTCTGATGTCTGAAAGCACATCAGGGAGGGTACCTGTAGCTTCAAAAGGGACTCCCGGAAGAGAATAAAGGGTGCACGGGTGGCCGAAGCGGCTGTCATCGAAACGGAAGACCATCACAGGTGCTGTCCCGAGCCTGTTGGGAATCACCTCGCAGGTGTCCGGGACAGAAGCCTGCAGCCTGTTTATGTCGAGCATATCAAGGCCTCTATACTTCAGTATACGGCTTATGATCTCAAGCTGGGCTACATTTTCTACTGATCTGCTGCTGCCTGAGAGTTCTGCCAGGACACCTTTGGTGATATCGTCCTTTGTCGGACCCAGGCCGCCTGTCACAATCACAATGTCATTCAGACGGAGTTCTCTGCTGAGATTTTCCTTTATTTCAGTTCTGTCATCACCGAAGGATACCATCCTAGTGACCTTCACCCCTATGTCATTCAGGGCCCTTGAAATATGTGAAGAATTGGTGTCTATGATCTGGCCGATGAGGATCTCATCACCGATCGTACATATTGAAGCCTGTACCATTATTCCTTGTCCTTATCTGGTCTCGTGTCCTGGTCTCGTGTCCTGGTCTCGTGTCCTGGTCTCGTGTCCTGATCTTGTGTCCTGATCTTGTGTTCTGGTCTTTTTCCTGGCCTTATCTGGCCGTAGCCGACTTGCAGTGGAGGTGTTTAAGGATGCGTTTTACGAGTCCAGGACCTTCGTAGATGAATCCGCTGTATATCTCAATCAGGGAAGCACCTGCGGAAAGTACTTCCTCTGCCTGGTCAGGAGACATGATGCCACCGACTCCTATTATAGGGAACTTGCCTCCGGTCTTTTCGCTTATATGCTTTACAAGGGCCAGATTCTTTCTGTAGAGAGGGGCTCCGGACAGGCCTCCGTTGCCTATTGCCTGGATCTTGTCTTCAGGAATGGTAAGGCCCTCACGGCTTCGTGTGGTGTTCCCGGCCACGACACCGTCTATCCCGGCAGCCATGGCATAGTCGATTATGCTGTCTACCTGGGCAAATGAAATATCCGGGGAGAGCTTTATCAATATAGGCCTGTAGGTCTGGTGACGTTTCCGTTCTTCAAGGATAGTGCAAGTGATACCGGACAGGAAGCCTACGTCCTGCAGATTCGTCAGTCCTGTAACATTAGGGCATGAAACATTCACCACGAACATGTCGACGTAGTCATACATGGCACGGAATGCCTTTGCATAGTCTTCAGCAGCATTGTCATTGCTGCATGAGGCATTCTTGGATATGTTGGCCGCTATTATGGTCTCGGGCTTGTGCCTGCGTATGTTCTCGACTGCATGCCTTACACCTTTGTTGTTGATGCCCATGCGGTTTATTATGGCTCTGTCCTGGATGACCCTGAACAGCCTTGGCTTAGGGTTGCCCGGCTGCGGCTCCGGAGTGAGGGAGCCTATCTCAATGAAGCTGAATCCGAAGTCTGAAAGTTCGTTGTAGTGTTCACCGTTCTTGTCAAGGCCTCCGGCGAGTCCGACAGGATTCCTGAACTTTAGTCCGAACACTTCCTTTTCAAGTCCGCTTTCGTCTGTCCTGAAGATGGCTCTCACTGTCTTTCTTCCAAACGGGATGCATCTGAGGACTGAAAGCACTGAGAATGTCAGGTTAAGTGCAGTTTCAGCGTTGAACTTGAACAGGACCGGACGGATGATTGATTTGTACATTTTCTGCCAATTTAGTCTGAATTCTGCGCAAATATACATTTTGTTCAGAATTCCTGAAAAGTATTGTCATCATAAAAAATGACAATTTTGACTGCAGAACGCTGTTTATGAGGAGGTTGTGCCGTATTTTCAGAATTTTTCCTCTCCGTGGCTGCCGTATTTGGCCCGGAGGTGTCAAGCTGGACAGGATTACGCGATTCCTGAACGGCTGACGATGCCGCTCCTGGCGTCTGTGGTGATGCTGATGTCTGTGGCGACAATGCTGATGTCATGTCTGTCGTAGTCTGTGTCTGGCCTGGAGCAGCATGACCGGATCCGTCGGCATCAGACGATGGAAGAGTTGACTCGTACAAGTCGTCAAGTCCGTTGAACAGATCTATGCCGCCTGAAGGAATCGATACCGGCTTCTTGTCATTGTTCTGACGGCTTTTGTACATCTTGCCTGTCCCGGAGAGCAGCCATTCAATGTTCAGTTCGGGGTAGCGGCGCATCATGTTGAGCAGGAAGTCGTACCCTGGTTTGTTTCTGCCGGCAAGAATATGAGAAACACTGGCCCTTGCGACTCCGATGCTGTCTGCAAACTGGGCCTGATTGATATTTTCTGCGGCGAGAAACTGTTGTAAACGGTCATTCATAGTTGTCAATCATTGGAGTTACAAATGTAGTTAAATTTCTGTAAATTTTTGCAAATATTTTTAATTTACATATGTAATAGGGGAGAGGGATATAATATAATCTATTGAAGTATTAAATTAGATAGATTTAGATAATATTAATGATTATAAGGTGATTAATTAAATATATTACGATAAAATAGATATTTTTGACCCAATATATCTCAGATTTACTTTCTATACATTAACATATACTTGAATATAAAAGCATTATCTACAGATTATCAATAAATTATGCACTAGAATCATATATGATAAGTTTACCTTATTACACATTTATATCGAGTTACAAATAAAAATCTAAATCCTTGGAAATGTCGGAATAATTACCAGATGTTAACTACATAATTGAATAAATGTGTATTTATATTTGTAAATATGTAAACTTATGTAAACTTGTAATGTAATCCGGCCGTGTTTGCCAATTTCGTGGCAATTGAGTAATTTCGCGCTGCCGATATCATCTGGCATCTGACAGCAATACCGGCACTTTGTGGTTAAATTTTATAATGGTGTGCTTTGACGCCACCGGAATACTGATGAAAGTTTTGGAATATGATACCGGAGATAAAGATTACAGACTATGACTACAATCTTCCTGATGAGAGGATTGCCAAGTATCCCCTTGCTGAGAGGGATGCATCCAAGCTGCTGAGATACAGGGATGGGAAGATAGATGAATTTGTATTCCGCGATATTGCGGGCCTTCTTCCTGAGGATGCCATGATGGTCTTCAATGATACGAAGGTTGTTCCTGCGAGGCTTCATTTCATGAAGCCTACTGGGGCTCACATAGAGATATTCTGTCTTGAGCCGGATACTCCTGCCGAGTACAACCAGATATTTGCGTCTGATTCCATCTGCCGGTGGAAATGTATTGTCGGAAACGTAAAGCGATGGAAGTCAGGTAAACTTCTATTATGTAATCCGGACAATTCCCCTGTTGTGGAGGCCCTTGGCCTTGAGGCTGAGCTGATTGTGCGGGATGGGGAAACTGCTGTAGTGGAATTCACCTGGAAGAGCGGAGATCCGTTCTCAAGGGTGCTTGAGATCTGCGGAACCATTCCTATACCGCCGTATCTGAACCGTGAGTCGGAAAGCATTGACAGCGAGAGATACCAGACTCTCTATGCTAAATACAGGGGGTCCGTCGCAGCACCAACTGCAGGACTGCATTTCACTTCCCGTGTCCTGGATGAGATCAGGAGCAAAGGAATAGACACGGAGGAAGTCTGCCTGCATGTAGGAGCCGGAACTTTCCTTCCTGTGAAAAGCGCTGAGATATCCGGCCATACGATGCACAGGGAGCCGTTTTCAGTAAGTATTGAGCTGCTCAGGAAACTTCAGCACCGTGACAGGACGGTCATAGCCGTGGGGACAACTTCCGTAAGGACACTGGAGTCTCTCTACTATGCCGGAGTCATGTGCATAGAGGAAGGAAAGCCGTCCGATATACCTCAGTGGATGCCTTATGAGAGGGAATACAGCTACAGCTTTGAGGAAGCCATCGGAGCCATAATCTCTTATCTGGAGGCGAATTCCCTTGATTCCCTGAAGATCGGTACACGCATAATAATAGTGCCAGGGTTCAGGTTCAGGGTGACTGATGTTCTTGTGACGAATTTCCATCAGCCTCAGAGCACGCTTCTGCTTCTCATATCGGCCTTTGTCGGAGGCAATTGGAAGGAAATCTACGATTATGCGCTGGGACATGGCTTCCGCTTCCTGAGCTACGGGGACAGTTCGCTTCTTTTCAGGGCTTGATTAATTCGGCCGGAATCGTTACCTTTGTAATGATTTTTACCAAATTTAAGTTGTATACTTTTAGTTTTTTACTGATCATGATTAACTTATCGGAATTTGAAAGTATCAGCCCATATACTGATGAAGAAGCTGTAGAGGCGTTGGGCAAGGTGGCTGATAACCCGGTGATCACAGAAGTTTCGCAATATTTCTTCCCGAATGAATCACCGGACTTTCTCCGGAATCTTCTCAAAAGTGTCAGAAGTATAGACGATTTCCAGGTGATGGTGATGTCACGCGTCATCGAGTGGGTACTTGCCAATACTGCGCGAAATTTCTCCTATGACGGCATAGCGAATATAGACAAGTCCAAGGGCAAATTCCTCGCGCTTTCAAACCACAGGGACATTATCCTGGATCCTGCGATAACGCAGCTTGTGCTTTACCGCAACAATATCCCTATGACGGAGATTGCTGTAGGAGACAATCTTATAACAAATAAATTCATAGAATATCTGATACGCTCCAACAGGATGATAAAGGTCGTGCGCGGGATTTCTGCCAGAGAGCTTTATCTTTCATCGCAGCTGCTTTCAAAATATATCAGGCTGAACATTACCACCCAGGAGAGTTCTATCTGGCTTGCGCAGAGGCAGGGCCGTACCAAGGATGGACTTGACATGACAGAGCAAGGGCTTCTGAAGATGCTGGATATGAGCGGATCATCGGATTTCTGCAAGAATTTTGAAGAGCTGAATATTATCCCGATGAGCATCTCATACGAGATAGAGCCATGCGATGTGCTGAAGGCCCGTGAGCTTCTCATTTCCCGTACACAGAAATATGTCAAGGGCCCGATGGAGGATCTCAACAGCATCCTTACCGGCATCAAGCAGCAGAAAGGAAATATACATCTAAATATCGGCAAGCCTCTTACCCATGAGGAGATTGCCCTTGCCGCCCTCTGCGACAAGAATGACCGCTACCAGCTGATACGCCATGCAGTGGACATCCGTGTCATCGAAGGCTACAAGCTCTGGAAGACGAACTATATCGCCTATGACATAGTGAACCAGGGCTACAAGTACAGCGAGCATTACACAGGAGAGGATGTACAGAAATTCGTGGACTACATGGAGCATCAGCTTGATACTGTGGAGAAGGAACTCAACAGAGAGGAGCTGAGGGACATCTTCCTCCACATATATTCAAATCCTGTGTATTCCAAAGAAATGCTCAGGGAGCACAATACCCTCCCAGGCTGGAAGCAGTGACACGATCTTTCCTGTCATACGGAACAGGATCACAGTCATTCATTCAATAGTGGACTGAAAAATTAAAGCCGATCCGAGAACAATCCCGGGCCGGCTTTTCTTATCAAGTAATCTTCCGAAAAGTATCAGGCTTAGTCACCATCCGTCTTCGTCAGGAGGTTCAGTCCTCTTTTGTGAGGTGGACATCCATCTGCGGGAACGGGAAGCCTATGCCTTTCTGAGGAAGTATCGTGTAGATGTTTTCGTTGATGCTGTAGAATACAGGCCAGTAGTCCTCTGACTTTACCCAGGCCCTTACAACATACTGTACGGCGCTGTCCTGAAGTGCATTGAGCGCTATCAACGGATCTGCAGGAGCTCCTGTCGGCATGTATAGGATACGTTTGTCCGCTTTGATTATCTCCATCAGTGAGTCCTTGACTTTCTGGGCATCGGATCCGTATTCTACTCCTACAAGCCATTCGACCCTCCTCATCGTGTTCTGGGAGTAGTTCTTGATCGTACCGTTTGAGAGTGAGCCGTTAGGAATGACAATTATCTTGTTATCCAGTGTAGTGAGCTTGGTGCTGAAAATATTTACAGCCGATACGGTGCCTGAATATCCGTTCTCTGTCTCTATGAAGTCTCCTGCCTTGAATGGCTTGAAGACAAGGATCATTATGCCGCCGGCGAAGTTCTGTACGGTGCCGCTGAGCGCCATGCCTATTGCCATACCTCCAGCTGCAAGAAGTGCGGCAAGTGAGGTCGTGTTGATGCCGAGGGTGCCTACAGCTATGATGACAAGGATGACCGTAAGCGATATGCTGGTCAGGCTTTCAACAAATGAAGCTATGGCCTTGTCTGTGTGCCTGCGCTCGAATATACGGCTTACCATCCCTCGGATCTTCTTGATGAGCCAGGCTCCTATTATGTAGATCAGGAGAGCTACAAGGACCTTGATTCCGAAACGGATGACATAGTCTATGAGTTCCGGGATAAGCTGGTCGAGAGGGGTAGTCGCTATGTGTTCGATGGTCTCCCGGGCATTCTGCTCAAAATGGCTCACAACAGCTGTATCCTCCGGCGTGATTGTGACCTGTAGAGGTAAGTGCATCATAATATATTCAATTTAATCCACACCGGAGCAGTATATGTCACAGTGTGGATCTGTTTCTGTCGTGGAACTTTATCAGAAAAGTGTGCACCTGCTTATCTGAAGAGGGCGTATACCTGGCTGATGATCTCTTCTGCAGGCAGGAAGGTGTCGATGACAAGATCCGGCTTTGCGTAGACGACATCATGATGCTCCTTGGTCAGCGATTCTCCTCCGCCTGTGATGTTGAGCATTATGAGCTCATCCTTCTTAACGGCCCCTGTCTCTACAGCTTGGGCAAGGCTGGCGACAGCTACTGATGCGGCTGAATAGATGTCAATGCCTTCAAGCTTGTGGAACCTTTCCTTCCAGAGGTCAAGCTCGTCGTTGGTCACCTTGAAGATGTCTCCGCCGGCATCGTTCATTGCATCGAAGAGTCCTCCGGCAAGAGAATAAGGCGGCTTGCGGTTCGAAAGGACCTTGGCCTTGATTTCTGCTGCCTGAGCCCTTGCTTCTTCGGCTGACAGCGGGACAAGCTTGCGGCTATGAGCTTTCCATGAATCATACATGATCGTGAACGGTGCGTTCTGTGATGGATAGAGTCTCATCCTGTGCTTTCCGAAGCGTCCGTCTTCAATGAGCCTGAGATTGTTTTCCCATACTGCGATGGTACCTGTGCCGCTTCCTATGGCCTGGAAATAGGCGTCAGGAATCATTCCTGTGACTTCGACTGCAGAAAGCAAGGTCGTGCCCATTCCGTCGCGGCGTGCGATGTTCTTTGCTCCGCCTTCAGCCATGAAGTGCTCCTTGTCTTCGCAGACCTTGTCTCCGAGTACTATGGCATCGAAGTAGTCTCCTCCTGCCGGGGCTGCTATGATCTTCACGCAGTCGTTCAAAGGCTTATGGAACCAGAGGGCATTGATGTTGTCGTAAGGGACAGACAGAAGGAGAGGGATGTTGTTGTCTGAACATACCTTTGCGAAGGCTCTTGCGGTGTTGCCGGCTGAAGCTACTACCAGGATCTTCCTGTTGTCTTCAGGGAGTCTTGCACATACTGAATATGCCTCGGTTTCCTTGAATGAGCATGTCTCCATCATTGCTCCGACCTTAGGGAAATAGCCGGAGAAGGTGATGTAGAGATTGTCCAGGCCGAGAAATCCGGCAAGTCCGGTACTCCTGTATGTCACAGGAACATGGGAGTGGAGCAATGTCCTCTTGATAGGAAGCCAGTCCGCAAATTTATAGAATCCGTCAAGATCTTTCCTCAGTTCAAATTCCTTTTTTTCATAGACTGCTCTGACAAGTGCCGGTCCGTCGCCCTGTGGGTCGGCCAGTGTCCATCCTTCATCCTCAAATACCCTGCCTGTTCCGCAGTTCATAAGTTTGTACTTAGTAGGTGTGAATGTCATGATTTAAGGTTTTAGTTATTTATACTTTTCTTATCTATTATTTCAGCTATATCCTCGACAGGCCTGTCTGCATATCTGTTGAATGTGCTGCGGCACAGAGGACAGGCAGTCGCTATGACATCCGGGGAGTCTGCAGTAAGATTCGCAAGCGCATTCTCGGTCATTGCCTTGCGCTTGTCAAAGCCTAGCGTGAGGCTTCCAAGGCTGCCTCCGCAGCAGATGCTTTCCTTCCTGTTCTTCGCAGCTTCCACGACTGTTCCTGCACAGGCGAGCACTTCCCTCGGCTCTTCGTATATGCCGCAGCCGCGTCCGAGCTCGCAAGGGTCATGGAAAACGTATCTTGTGCTGTCTCCGTTGATCTTGAGTTTGCCGGACTTTATGAGCCTGTCAATGAATTCGGTATGATGTATTATCTCAACACCTTCAAGAGAATATTTCTCCTTGAATATCTTGTAGCAGATCGGGCATGTAAGCAGGAGTGTCTTGGCTCCTGACTGCCGGATTATCTCTGTATTTTTCTCTACCATCTTCATGGCCTGTTCTATGCGCCCGGCCATGAACATAGGTCTTCCGCAGCAGATGCCTCCGTCTTTGTCCATGATCTCGTAGGCAACTCCGGCTTTCTTGAGGATGGATTCCATTGACCTGCTGATCACAGGGGTGAGCGCTGTCATGCAGCCTGCGAAATACAGGACCTTGCCTTCTTCTACAGGACCGGCAGAGAGCACTTCAGGCCTGATGTCGGAATAGTCCTGGTTGATCGCATACTTGCGTATCGATCGCTGCGCTATTCTGAGTTTGTCTCCCTGGACTCCTACGGGACATACGGCAGTACATTTGCCGCACAGCAGACATTTGTCGCTTATCTCTTCAATCCTTTTCTCGTTGTTCCTGCGGATCTGGCGGTTGAGATACACTGTGGTGTCCTTGATGTGGGTCTTCATGACACCCATAGGGCAGGCGTCTATGCAGAGTCCGCAGCTAGGGCATGAATATACCTGGGCCTTTGCAAAGCCTTTCCTTGCGTTCCGGATCTTTATGCCGGCGTTCTTCAGAGGGATCAGCAGGATCTCTGCGGGGATGTGCATGTATCTTGTGAACGGCAGCACTATGAAGAATATCCCAAGCGCACACGAATAGGCCCACCATGCCGGAAGCATGTTGGCGTGGTCGCTCAGGAATGAGTTGAGCACATAGTTGAGTGATTTGGTCAGGAATGAGCCGCCGCTTATGTCGGCTGTAAACCCTTCGGCAAGAAGCCTGAGCGGGAATATGGCCCAAAGTGAGTAGAGCCCAATCAGATCAAGGAAGCTCGGATTTGTCGTCCTTCTCAGACCGAAGATCCTAGACTGGATCCTCTTGAACATCGCGAGGAAGATTCCGCTGAGTACCATCAGCAGGAAGAAGTCCATCAGGAAGAAGAAGAAGGCCCCCTTCATGGTGCTCTCTGTCTCCGCTACGAAATATCTGAAGAAGATAGGGAAATAGAAGAGCTTGGCCCTGTGAGGCACATAGAGAAACACCTCGATGTGGCCTATGACGATGAGCATGAACCATCCGAATGCTATGCTGGAGTGCATGTAGCCCAGAAGCTTGTTGCGCTTCCACAGCTTTACGTGGAACAGGCAGTCGAAGAAGATGTCCTTTATGTTCTTGAGCATGGTCTTCGGGGTGACCAGGGAGATGAAGAATCTTTTCCTGTCGTCCTTAGGCAGCTGCAGGATGATGCGTACAAGGCCGACTGCACAATATGACAGGATGAAAATCATTCCTATCATGAACGGCAACACGAAGTTGTTGTAGCCTGTCAGAAACCTTTCTTCCACGTCAGTCCTCCTTGTAAAGTTTACATATTGAAAGGATCAGATGCCTGGTGTTGATGCCGCGTGGACACAC
>JADIMK010000100.1 GCA_017694785.1 Candidatus Cryptobacteroides intestinigallinarum | reverse complement strand
AAGACAGCCTCCATACAGGTGTTCGAGAGTACCCGCGGACTCAAGAACGGCAATCCGGTGGAGTTCGAGGGCAAGATGCTCGAAGCCACCCTCGGCCCGGGACTGCTGTCCAGCTGCTACGACGGACTGCAGAACGACCTTACGACAATGACAGGCGTTTTCCTCAAGAAAGGGGAATACACTTCACCCCTGGACCACAGCAGGCTGTGGGATTTCACCCCTATCGCAAAGCCGGGAGACAAAGTCATCGCAGCAGACTGGCTCGGGGAAGTGAAGGAAGGATGGCTGCCGCACAAGATAATGGTGCCGTTTGCCTTTGAAGGCGAATATACCGTCAAGTCAGTGGCACCTGCCGGCCAGTACAACATCGATAATGTCATCGCCGTCCTCACTGACGGGAAAGGCGAGGATGTGAATGTGACGATGACACAGAAATGGCCTGTGAAAGTAGCCATAAAAGGATACCGCGAAAAGCCGAGGCCAAGCAGGATAATGGAGACCGGAGTCAGGGTCATCGACACGCTCGACCCTATCGCAGAAGGCGGCACGGGCTTCATTCCCGGACCTTTCGGATGCGGAAAGACCGTACTCCAGCATGCGATTGCCAAGCAGGGCGATGCCCAGGTCATCGTGATGGCTGCCTGCGGGGAGCGTGCCAACGAGGTTGTGGAAATCTTCACCGAATTCCCTGAACTCATCGACCCTCATACCGGACGCCATCTCATGGAGAGGACTACCATCATCTGCAACACATCCAACATGCCTGTCGCAGCCCGCGAAGCCTCCGTGTACACCGCAATGACCATCTGCGAATACTACAGGGCCATGGGACTGAAGGTGCTCCTGCTCGCCGACTCCACATCCCGCTGGGCACAGGCCCTCAGGGAAATGAGTAACCGTATGGAAGAGCTTCCGGGTGCAGATGCATTCCCTGTGGACCTCTCGGCCATCATATCAAGCTTCTACGCCCGCGCCGGAATGGTGGTGCTCAACAACGGCCAGACGGGCTCCGTCACATTCATCGGCACAGTTTCTCCGGCAGGAGGTAACCTCAAGGAGCCTGTGACAGAATCCACGAAGAAGGCTGCAAGATGCTTCTACGCCCTCGAGCAGAGCCGCGCGGACAAGAAGAGATATCCTGCAGTCAACCCGATAGACTCATACTCGAAATATCTCGAATACCCTGAAATCCAGGAATACTTTGCTCAGAAGGTAGATCCGCACTGGGTAGAGATGGTCGAGAAGACAAAGAACATCATCAGGAGAGGAAAGGAAGCGAACGAGCAGATCAACATCCTCGGAGACGACGGTGTGCCAATGTCCTACCATGAGCTTTTCTGGAAATCAGAGCTTGTGGACTTCATTATCCTGCAGCAGGATGCATTCGACCCTGTGGACAGCCTTACCCCGATGGAAAGACAGAAATACATGCTCGAGCTTGTACTGTCCATCTGCGACAAGGAATTCACTTTCGATGACTTCGAGAAATGCCGCGACGCATTCAAGGAGATCATCAATGTGCTCAAGCAGATGAACTACTCAGAGTTCAGGAGCGAAAACTTCATGAAATACAGGGCTCAGCTCGACTCACTGCTGGAGACTCTTGCTCCCGACACCAAGGCAGCCTGATGGAGAACAGCACAGAATAAAGTGAAAGATTATGAACAACAAGGCATTCCAGAAAATATACACACAGTTGGAAGGTATCACCAAGGCCACGGTCTCTCTGAAGGCCAAGGGTGTCTCCAACGATGAACTGGCCACTGTGGACGGACGACTGGCCCAGGTGGTGAAGACAAAGGGAGACATGATTACCCTGCAGATCTTCGGAGGTACCGAAGGCATCCCTACCGATGCTGAAGTGACTTTCCTCGGAAAGGCCCCGACCCTCAAGGTCAGCGATGCTCTCGCAGGACGATTCTTCAATGCATACGGGCAGCCGATTGACGGCGGTCCTGAGATTGAAGGAGAAGAAAGGGAAATCGGAGGCCCGTCGGTCAACCCATACAAGAGGAAGCAGCCGTCACAGCTCATCCCCACAGGAATTGCAGGCATCGACCTCAACAATACCATAGTGTCAGGACAGAAGATACCGTTCTTCGCAGACCCTGACCAGCCTTACAACAATGTGATGGCTCAGGTAGCCCTGAGAGCTGATGTAGACAAGATCATCCTTGGAGGAATGGGGCTTTCCAACGATGACTATCTCTATTTCAGGCACGAATTTGAAAACGCCGGGGCCCTCGACAAGATCATAAGCTTCGTGAACACGACTGAGCAGCCACCTGTCGAAAGGCTTCTGATACCTGACATGGCGCTTACTGCAGCAGAATATTTCGCTGTCGACAAGAACGAGAAGGTGCTTGTGCTCCTCACCGACATGACGCTCTACGCGGATGCGCTGAGTATCGTCAGCAACCGTATGGACCAGATTCCTTCAAAGGACTCCATGCCGGGATCGCTCTATTCAGACCTTGCGAAGATCTACGAAAAGGCCGTGCAGCTTCCTGACGGAGGTTCAATCACAATCATAGCTGTGACTACCCTCAATGACGGAGACATCACCCATGCCATACCGGACAACACAGGATACATCACAGAAGGGCAGCTCTACCTCAGGGCAGATCCTGACTCCGGGAAAGTCATAATAGACCCGTTCCGCTCTCTGTCACGACTCAAGCAGCTTGTCATCGGCAAACAGACGCGCGAAGACCACAACCAGGTGATGAACACCGGAGTACGTCTTTATTCTGATGCCCAGAACGCAAAGACAAAGCTTGAGAACGGCTTCGACCTGAGCGACTACGACCTCCGCTGCCTGGACTTCGCGAAAGAATATGCGACAAGGCTCCTTGCCATCGACGTGAACATCTCCATTGACGAGATGCTTGACACAGCATGGGAGCTCTTCGGAAAATACTTCACCAAGGCGGAGACCGGAATCAAGCAGGCCCTGATAGACAAGTACTGGAAATCATCCGGACGCGAATGACCGACCGGACAGATACAGGACAAAACAATTGACTTATGGCAATAAAGTTCCAATACAACAAGACGTCTCTGAATGACCTCGGCAAGCAGCTGAAGATGCGGCAGAATGCACTCCCTACCCTCAAGAACAAGGAGTCAGCGCTGCGTCTTGAGGTACGCAAGGCCAAGGCGTTTTCAGACAAGCTTATCAAGGATCTTGATGCCTCCCTGAAGAGATATGACTATCTGGCCGCATTGTGGAATGAATTCGAGCCCAATCTCATATCCATAACTGACGTTGACCTGGAGACTGTCAAGGTGGCCGGAGTCCGGACACCGCAGCTCAAGGACATACACTATGAGATACATGAGTTCAACGCCTTCTCAAAGCCGGCATGGTATGCCGACGGCGTAGCAATCCTCAAGGAACTGTCCCGTCTGGGGATAGAATCCGAAGTCTACATGGAGAAGAGCCGCATACTGGACTTCCAGAGAAAGAAGACCACCCAGAAGGTCAATCTGTACGAAAAAGTGCAGATACCTGGCTATCAGGAGGCCATAAGAAAGATCAAGAGATACATGGAGGATGAGGAGAACCTTACCAAGGCAGCATCCAAGATCGTGAAGAACCGGCATCAGGCGGAAGAAGAAGAGGAGGAAATGAGAAATGGTAATTGAAATGACCAAATACTCCTTCATTCTCCTGGAAGAGGAGACTGAAGGCTTTCTTGAGCGTCTGCAGCAGCTCGGGGTCGTGGACATGACACGCTCCACCAAGCCTGTTGACGAGGAGTCATCCGCAATGCTGGAGAAGGCTACCGAGGAGAAGAAGGCTATAGCCATTCTGAAGAAAGCCGTATGGGATGACGATCCTGACAAGGAAGCCATCATCGCAGCTGCTTCAAAGATGGATATGCCACAGCACATCATCCATGCGGCAATAAAGGCATCGTCCGACATAGCCGCGCTGCAGGAAAAGATGACTGCACTCCACCGTACCGCCAAGACAAGGCTGCCATGGGGAGACTTCGACATGTCTGCGGTCAAGGACCTTGAGAAACGAGGTCTGAAGATGAGATTCTACATGGTATCCAGAAAGGCATTCCAGGAGTCATGGGCTGATCTCTACCCTCTCCAGATAGTATCTGACAACGGGAGCAATGTATGGTTTGTGACAATTGCTGATACGTCTGAGCCTTACAGTTTCCCTGTAAACGAATGCCAGGCGCCGGAAGGCTCGTCAGAAGATGCCGAGAAGGAAGCCGAGGCTGTACACAAGGAAATCATAGGAAGAAAAGCACTTCTGCTAAAGATGAGGGCCGTCATCCCGACCCTGGAGGAAGAATACTCCACCCAGCTCGGAGATCTGGACCTTTACCTTGCAGGAGCTGCCGGAGAGACAGCTGCCGAAAACAGGCTGAGCGTCCTGACAGGATTCGCCCCTTCTGAGCTGGACAGCACCCTCCAGGCAGAATTCGACAAGATGGATGTCTTCTACATGGCAGAAAAGGCGACAGAAGAGGACAACCCTCCTATAAAGCTGAGGAATAACAGGTTCGCAAAGATGTTCGAGGTCCTCACAGGCATGTACGGCATGCCTGCATACAACGAGTTCGACCTCACGCCTATCCTTGCGCCTTTCTTCCTGCTCTTCTTCGCACTCTGTCTCGGTGATGCAGGATATGGGCTTCTGCTTGTAGCCATCGGCTTCATACTAAAGAAGAAGGTCAAGAGCATGGCATCTCTTGCCCCGCTTGTGGTCACCCTCGGCATAGGTACATTCTTCATCGGTACGCTCCTCAATACATTCTTCGGGTTCAGCCTGATAGACCAGAGTTTCATCCCTGAGTGGCTCAAGGCTTGCATAAGGCCGCTTCAGGGCGAAGTAGCCGGATTCCCTGCCACAATGGTACTTGCCATAGGCATCGGTATCTTCAACATCTGCGTAGCGATGATCACAAAGTCCCTGTGCTATACCCACAGGTTCGGGCTGAAGAACACCCTGGGGACATGGGGATGGACACTGCTCGTTGTCGGAAGCGTTATCCTCGGAGGGATCGCATTCCTCGGACTCCTTCAGTCGGAAGTCATCAAATGGATATTCATCGTACTGGCGATCATATCCGGACTCGGCATATACATCTTCAACAAGCCTGGACGCAATCCTCTGACAAACATCGGTTCCGGTCTATGGGACACATACAACATGGTCACCGGGCTGATGGGAGACACCCTGAGCTTCATACGACTGTATGCCCTCGGACTTGCCGGAGGAATGCTCGGATCTACATTCAATACACTCGGAGACATGCTGATGGACAGCTGCCCGGTGCCTGGACTCAACTGGCTGCTCTTTGCAGTCATATTCGTCATAGGACATGCACTCAACCTTGCACTCTCATGCCTGGGAGCCTTCGTGCATCCTCTGAGACTTACATTCGTGGAGTTCTTCAAGAACAGCGGATATGAAGGAAGCGGAAAGCCATACAATCCGCTTACAGTAAAAAAAGATGAAATATAGGAACAAACAATTATCTAATATCAAAACATTATGAACGAAATTCTCGGATATCTCGGATGGGGCCTCATGCTGGGCCTCGCCCTGGTAGGCAGCAGCATCGGAACGACAATCACAGGAAATGCCGCTGAAGGTGCTCTGAAAAAGAATCCTGAAAAATCAACCAGCTACATGATCCTCTCAGCGATGCCTGCTACACAGGGTCTCTACGGATTCGTAGCATTCCTCATGTGGAAGATCCTCGGCATGGACTTCGCCACCCAGGGACCTCTCCTCTTCGGAGTCGGTATCGCTGTAGGACTGGCTTGTCTCATCTCTGCAATCCGTCAGGGACAGGTCTGCGCCAACGGTATCGTCGGCATCTCACAGGGACACAATGTGATGACTCAGACCATGATCTATGCGGCATTCCCGGAGCTTTACGCTATCCTCGGACTTATCGCAGCCATCCTCTGCGGAGTGCTGTAGAATCCATACACGGACATAAAGGTCCCAAAGCCAGGACAGTCCGTCAGGAAAGGAAAGGGAATGACCAGCGTGATGCATGGCCGTTCCCTTTTTTGTCCATTGCTCTCAGTTTCTTCCTTCAGAGAACAATAATCATAATCATGAAAATATTTGCTCACTCATAAATAAGAGCAAAAACGACCTTGACTTAAACATTGACAAACCCTACCGTACCATGAAAAAATATTGTCTCCTGCCGCTGGCGGCAGCAGCCGCGGCCTCAGGATGCAGCGGCAGCCAGGACCATGAACTTCCTAATGTAATCATCATTCTTGCCGATGACCTAGGCTGCGGAGATGTGAGCTGCCTCGGCTCCACTGTATTGAAAACACCTGGACTTGACAGGCTGTGCAGCGAAGGGCTCAATCTTCTCAACGGACATTCTGCGGCACCGACATCGACACCGAGCCGCTATTCACTCATGACCGGTCTCTACCCATGGAGGAATGCCGATGCTGAAATACTCAGCGGAGATGCCAATCTTCTGATTGACGAAGACCAGCCTACAATAGCCAGGATGATGCAGGAAGCAGGCTATTCTACAGCTGCAATAGGAAAGTGGCATCTTGGCCTCGGCAAAGGCAAGATAGACTGGAATACGGAAATCACTCCCAATCCCACAAGCATAGGATTCGACTACTCATACATAATAGCAGCTACAGTCGACAGAGTTCCCACCGTCTATGTGGAAAACGGGAATGTTGTAGGGCTGAACAAGGACAATCCACTATATGTCAGCTATGTAGAGAATTTTCCAGGAGAACCTACTGCACTCACCCATCCGGAAATGCTCAAGATGAAATGGTCTGACGGGCACAACTGCTCCATTGTCAACGGCATACCGAGGATAGGCTACCAGAAGGGTGGCAATGAAGCGTACTGGGATGACGAAACCATGGCAGATGTCTTCCTCGCCAAGGTAAAAGACTACATAGATGAAAACAAGGACAGACCATTCTTCCTTTATTATGGACTCCATCAGCCTCACGTTCCTCGTACCCCGCACCAAAGGTTCGTTGGAAGCAGCGGAATGGGGCCGAGAGGTGACGCCATCGTTGAAGCCGACTGGTGTGTTAATGAACTCCTGGACTATCTGGACGAAAAGGGACTCTCAGAAAACACGATCGTGATATTCACAAGTGACAACGGTCCCGTACTGGACGACGGATATCAGGACCAGGCTGCAGAAAAATGGGGAGACCTCACCCCTGCCCTCCCATACAGAGGAGGAAAGTACAGCCTATATGACGGAGGCACGCATATCCCGTTCTTCGTAAGATGGAAAGGCCATATAGATCCAGGTTCATCGACAGATGCCCTGGTCTGCCAGATGGATCTTTTCGCGTCCCTCGCAGGACTCATCGGCTGTACTGTGCCGGAGGGGCTTGACAGCAGAAACACCATAGACACATTCCTCGGCAAAGATACCCTAGGACGGGAAGGAATGGTACTCGGCTCTGAAGGTCGGCTCACATACAGGACAAGGGACTGGCATCTTATACCTCCTTACGAAGGACCGGAAAGGAATACACCTAACATCGAGCTTGGAAATTCACCTTCATGGGCTCTATACCATCTGAGTGAAGACATACACGAGGACAGGAATCTGAGCGGCAAGTGCACAGAAAAAGAAGAGCTGATGAGGGACAGCCTCAACAGCTCGACTTCAGGTTATTTCTCATTCTGAAAAATAAAATGAGGGCAGCCTCGGATAATCCGGACTGCCCCCATAAGATACGCAGTCGCCCGTTAACGACCGGAGTAAAAGGCAGAAAATTACTTGCCGACCGTTACCTTTAGAGGATGGGCCAAAGCGTACTCAAAATCAGCGACAGCCTTTGCCCAGGCTTCAGGAGATTCTATGCCTCCCTGGCTCCAGCCAGAACCTGTCCATACGTCAAATCTTTTGCCTACAGTAGCCATAGCCTTTATGACAGCATGGCCATCCATAGTACCGCAATATGCGTCTTCGACCTGAGGATCCATTACAAGTCCTACGGAAATATTACCGTCCCTTGCCGGATCAGACGAGTCCGAAGCCTTCTCTGTGAAAGCGATGAAATGGTCTCCGTCTGTCCTGGATATGACATCATGAAGTACAGCCCCGAGGACTACCGGGATATCATTCGTGCTCGGTGCATCAAACCATGTCGATGTCTTGAGGAAACGGGTGTTTGCATCAAGCGTTATCTCCCTGACAGCTGTCACAGGCAGGCCGTTGACATCAAATGCATCGTAGGTAAGCACAGCCTTTGTCCTTACCGGACCACTGCAGAGAGTCTGATAGGAAGAATAATTGTCTCCTATGACAATCTTATCCCCGACATAAGGAGCAAGAGCTCCGCCTCCGAGAGTATTTGCGACCTTGTAGCAGTCCATGCCATCGCCATAGTTGTGATGATAATCTGCCTTTGCATACCACTCGTCAATGACAAGCCTGTCGGTACATTTGAGCCAGATATCAGGTCCGAACGTCCGAGGATCTGCAAGTGACGGGCCATATATACGTCCTGCGACAAGATTATTCTCGTAGGCATAATCATCAGCCCTTTCCGGGACAAAGCGGCTGTAGGCCAATGTATCAAAAGGTTCACGCACACCTGTCGTGACAGTATATGCGACACTCTTTCCGGCAGCTACACTTGTCTGGAAGACAAGCTTCTCAGCACCGTACCTTTCTGTATACACCTGGACCGGGACCTGATGTCCGGCAGAGTCAAGGACTATTGCATTTTCTGCAGTCAGACCTTCTATCCCGGCCTCAAGGGCAGAGAAATCCAGCTCAACCGTCTCTGATGTACGGGAGAGATCAGATGTGTTCTCTATCAGGACCTCAAGTCCTTTGTTTCCTGAGCAGGAAGCAGCAATGGCTGCAGAAGCAATGAGAGATGCAAAAATTGAAAGATTTCTTCCCATGATATGAATTATTTCGGCTGCTTTCCTATGTAAGCAAGAATACCTCCATCGACATAAAGGACATGCCCATTGACAAAATCAGAAGCCGAAGAAGCAAGGAATACAGCAGGTCCCTTGAGGTCTTCAGTAGTACCCCACCTTGCTGCAGGTGTCTTTGCTACTATGAAGGCATCGAACGGATGGCGTGAACCGTCAGGCTGGCGTTCGCGCAGAGGTGCTGTCTGTGGAGTAGCGATATAGCCCGGGCCTATGCCGTTGCACTGGATATTGTACTCACCATACTCAGAAGCTATGTTCCTGGTCAGCATCTTGAGTCCGCCTTTTGCTGCTGCATATGCTGATACGGTCTCTCTTCCGAGCTCTGACATCATGGAGCAGATATTGATGATCTTTCCGCCGCCGTTCTTGATCATAGACGGGATGACAGCCTTGGAAACGATGAACGGAGCATTGAGATCCACATCGATTACCTGACGGAATTCTTCAGCCTTCATCTCAGTCATAGGAATACGCTTGATGATACCGGCATTGTTCACAAGGATGTTGATAGGGCCGAGATCCTTTTCCACCTTGGCTACAAGCTCCTGCACCTGGTCTTCTTTTGTGACATCGCAGACATATCCCTTCGCGTCAATGCCCTTTTCCTTATATGAGGCAAGTCCTTTGTCGACAAGTTCCTGCTTTATGTCGTTGAATGCTATCTTTGCACCGGCTTCAGCAAAAGCTGTAGCTATAGCGAAACCGATTCCGTAGGAAGCGCCCGTAACGAGGGCGACTTTTCCTTCAAGTGAGAAATTTACCATAGTTTATTGATTGTTTTAATATTAATACACTATTTCAGATCTGTTGTCTCGCAGGCATCCATATCCCCGTAGTCGAGGTTCTCACCGCACATGGCCCAGATGAAGGTGTAGTTCCTGGTTGCACAGGCAGCATGGATGCTCCATTCAGGGGAAATCACAGCCTGCTCCCCTTTCATCCAGATGTGGCGGGTCTCGTCAGGCTGGCCCATGAAATGACAGACAGCCTGGTCCTGCGGAATCTCGAAGTAGAAATATACTTCCATCCTGCGGTTATGGGTATGCGCAGGCATCGTATTCCATGTGCTTCCAGGCTTCAGCTCTGTCATGCCCATCTGCAGCTGGCAGGTAGGTACGACCTCCTTGACAAGCATCCTGTTTATCACGCGGTGGTTGCTCTCCTCAAGCGAGCCGAGCTCCATGTGCACTGCCTTCTCCTTGGTAGTGAGATGGTCCGGATATGCGGCATGTGCAGGCGAACTGCAGAAATAGAATTTCGCAGGGTTCTCTGCATCCTCACTTTCAAAGGTAACCTTCCTGTCCCCTCTGCCGAGATAGAGAGCCTCCTTGTATTCAAGACGGTAAGACTTGTCACCCGCCTTTACGACGCCAGGGCCTCCTACATTGAAGATACCCATCTCACGTCTGGACAGGAAGAAGTCTGCCCGGAGAATATCCATAGGCTTGAGTTCAAGCACTTCAGATACAGGCATCGCGCCACCTGCGATCATCCTGTCATGCATAGTATATACGACATTGACTTCATCGGCCGAGAACACTTTTTCTACAAGATAATGTTCCCTCAGCTGTCTTGTGTCATAATGCTTCACATCATCCGGATGTGCAGCATACCTGACTTCACTGTTCATTTTCATAATATAAGTCTGATATCTGATTCAACATAAAAGCCGAGGCAGATGCTTCCGTTTACGCTCACGGTAAAGAACTTCTGCCTTCAGCTCACAAAATTAATTATAAAAATATTTGATTCCAACATTTTTATCTCGGAAAAACAACAGGTTAAAACATGCCGGAATTCATCATAAAGTAACGCCTGTCTTGAAGATAGCTGTTTCTGAATAGCCGGAACGTTCATTGCACACTGTCTTGCCGGAAGCTACGGAAAGCACAAAATCAATGAACTCGTCATCGGTCTGCACATGGGACTTTCCGTCCACGATAACTCCTGCATTGAAGTCAATCCAGCCCGGCTTTGACGCAGCAAGCCGGCTGTTGGTCGATATCTTTGCTGTAGGTACAAAAGTTCCGAACGGAGTTCCTCGCCCTGTCGTAAACAATACCATCTGGCATCCGGCAGCAGCAAGTGCAGTCGATGCGACCAGGTCATTGCCCGGAGCACTAAGGAGATTCAGGCCTTTGGTCTTCAGCCTTTCTCCATATCTGAGCACATCCATGACTGCAGAATGCCCTGATTTCTGGGTACACCCCAGAGATTTCTCCTCAAGCGTAGATATTCCTCCGGCCTTGTTGCCCGGGGAAGGATTCTCATAGACAGGCTGTCCGTTGCGTATGAAATATTCCTTGAAATCATTTATCAGATGTACAGTCTTGTCAAACGTCGCCTTATCACGGCACCTTGACATCAGGATTGTCTCAGCTCCGAACATCTCCGGGACCTCAGTGAGGACAGCTGTCCCGCCTCGCGCGACAAGCCAGTCCGAGAAGCGTCCGAGCAGAGGATTGGCTGTTATGCCGGAAAAGCCGTCTGAGCCTCCGCACTTAAGGCCGACCTTAAGCTCAGACACAGGGACATCCTCACGTCTGTCTGATGCGGTGGATGCGGCTATCTTCCTCAGAAGCCCTAGTCCATAGCTGACCTCATCTCCCTGCACCTTCTGTGCTTCCATGAACATGACCCTATGTTCATCGACCTCTCCGACAAGTTCCCTGAATGAGGAAAGCTGGTTATTCTCACACCCCAGGCCCACGACCAGGACTCCGGCAGCATTCGGATGGTGAACCATATCGGCAAGAATGTGCCTTGTATTCTCATGGTCATCACCCAGCTGTGAACATCCGTAGTTATGAGGGAAAGCAATGACACGGTCAAGTGCCGGATAATTCGGTATCTCTTCGGAGAAAAGATTCTGCAGACGCTGCACGATGCCGTTGACACAGCCGACCGTAGGTATTATCCACAGTTCGTTCCTTATCCCGACACTTCCGTCATGCCTCCTGTAGCCCTTGAAGGTAGCCGTCACACCGGACGGGGCCACCTTGCATGGCTTCGGGTCATAAGTGTATTCAAGGACTCCGCTCAGGTTGGTCTTGAGTATATTATGGTCGATAAGCTGTCCTCTTCTGACAGATCTGAGGAGATGGCCTATAGGGAAACCGTACTTTATCACGTTTTCACCTTCTGCCATATCCTTCAGTGCAATCTTATGTCCGGCAGGAATATCCTCAAGAGCTTTGAGTTCAGTCCCGTCGACAAGACAGATGTCTCCGGCAGCCACGTCAGAGACTGCTACGGAGACATTGTCAGCACTGTTTATCTTAATGAAACGGGCAGACATGGCTATCAGCTTAATATGGATTCGACTGCAGCCCTCATACCCTCCTTCTGTATAAGCCCGAGCTTTTCATCAAGCATATCTGTCAGTCCAGGCACCTGATTGAGGTCTTCGCCCCAGATTGCTTCAGCCCCGAGGACACCTTCAGCGACTTTCCTGACATCACCGGTAGACCAGAGCTCCTTGAGCAGGGCTATTGTAGATGGATCGTCGGCAGGGACGATCTCAACTTCTTCCCTCTTTCCACCCTTATAATAGGTCACTATACCGGCAAGGCCCAGGACAAGTCCCTGAGGAAGAGTGTCGAACCTCTTCAGATATGTCTTGAGTCCAGGGAGGTCACGTGTCTTGTACTTAGGGAAAGAATTGAGCATGATGCTGGTCACGAAATGCTTCACATACGGATTGACGAATCTTTCGAGCACGTCATCAGCGAACTGGACAAGTTCCTTTTCCGGAAGATCAAGAGTCTTGAGAAGTTCATCGAACATCACCTTGCGGACATATTTGCCTATAAGGGGATCTTCCACGCATTCACGCACAGTATCAAGACCTGAAAGATATCCCACCGGTGAAAGCACTGTATGAGGCCCGTTCAGAAGAGTTACCTTGCGGGCATGGTAAGGAGCTTCACTAGGCACGAAGAGCACATTCAGTCCGGCCTTGTCTGCAGGGAATTCCTTCTCGATCTCCTTCGGAGCCTCGATTACCCACAGATGGAAGATCTCAGCCTTCACGACAAGATGGTCGTCATATCCGATGCGTTCATGGATCTGGTCGATAGTATCCTTCGGATACCCCGGCACGATACGGTCCACCAGAGTACAATATACTCCGCATGCCTTCTCGAACCACTCCCGGAAGCCGTCTCCAAGGTTCCAGAGATCTATGTACTGTCCGATGCATTTCTTCAGTTCCTTTCCATTGAGGAAAATCAGTTCACAAGGGAAGATGATGAAGCCCTTTGTCATGTCTCCGTTGAAATGCCTGTAGCGGTGGTACAGCAGCTGGGTAAGCTTGCCAGGATACGAAGATGCCGGCCTGTCCTCCAGCTTGCATGACGGATCGAAAGCGATTCCAGCCTCCGTTGTATTTGAGATGACGAAACGTATGTCAGGATTTTCCGCCAGCTTCATATATTCATCAAAATCCCTGTAAGGATTGATACCCCGGTTGATGACATCTATCATATCGATTGAGTCGACCGGCTTTCCCTTGTCGATGCCCTGGAGATTGAGATGATACAGGCCGTCCTGGCTGTTCAGCATGTCTACCATGCCTTTTTCTATAGGCTGAACGACTACCACACCTCCGTTGAAGTCTGTCTTCTTGTCAAGGTTCCAGATGATCCAGTCAACGAATGCCCTGAGGAAATTTCCCTCACCGAACTGTATTACCTTGTCCGGATAACGGTCGGCATGAGCCGTTTTACGATTTAGTTGTTCCATGATTGAATACTCGGTTTTTTAATGTCTCCAGCAAAAATACAAAAATTCCGTGTTCGTTCACGGATTTTTAATATATTTGCACGGCATTGACAATTATTCAATGATTTTTGAAGAATAATGAAAAACAATGTGCACGGCCAGACCGATATTTGTACAACAAAACAAACAATAACCCACAACCATGGATATCATATCTAAAGTCAAGGAAAACATTGACGCCATCAGGGACAGGAAATTCATCAATGATGATTTCATGCTTACCAACGATTTCGCCAGGGAGCTCTACCACGAGAGCGCGGAACAGATGCCTATAATCGACTACCACTGCCATCTGGTGCCTCAGATGATCGCAGAAAACCATCAGTTCAAGGATCTGACTGAGGTATGGCTCGGAGGCGACCATTACAAATGGCGTGCGATGAGGGGCAACGGAGTACCGGAAGAATTCATCACAGGCAAGAGAAGCAGCTACGAGAAATTCGAGAAATGGGCTGAGACTGTACCTTATACAATGAGGAATCCGCTCTACCATTGGACACATCTTGAGCTTGCAAGGGTCTTCGGAGTCTATGACCTGCTCAACCCTCAGACCGCAAGGGCCATCTATGATGAATGCACGGAAAAGCTCCAGACTGAGGAATACAGAGGACAGGCACTGATGAAAAGATTCAATGTCAAGGTGGTATGTACTACCGATGATCCTGTCGACTCCCTTGAATACCATAAATATATAGCAGAGCATCCGTTCGGGATCAAGGTTCTCCCTGCATGGAGACCGGACAAGTCGATGGCAATCGAAAAGCCAGGGTATGCCGAATACATAGCAAAGCTTGCTGAAGTTTCCGGAGTACAGATCACAGGCTACCAGGATCTTCTTGATGCTCTGAAGAAAAGGCACGACTTCTTTGAGCAGATGGGATGCCGTCTTTCAGACCATGGGCTTGAGACCTTCTACGCTGAAGACTTCACCATGGAAGAGATTGATGCCATATTCAGGAAAGCTCTCAAAGGCGAGACCGTATCACAGGAAGATATACTCAAGTTCAGGAGCGCCATCCTTCTTGATTTTGCAAGGATGGACTACGGGAAAGGCTGGGTACAGCAGTTCCACATAGGTGCCATCAGGGACAACAATACGAGGATGTACAATATACTCGGCCCTGATACCGGATATGATGCTATCCATGACGTATCCTGCGCTGCCGCCGGACACAAGTTCCTCAACAGGCTGGCCATGGAGGACAAGCTCACAAAGACCATCCTATACGACCTCAATCCGAAAGACAATGAAGTGCTTGCCACAATGGCCTATACATTCAACGACGGTACAGTCCCAGGCAAGATGCAGCTGGGATCCGGATGGTGGTTCCTCGATCAGGAAGACGGAATGCGCAAACAGATGAATGCACTGTCGGCTCTCGGACTATTCAGCCGTTTTGTCGGAATGCTCACAGACTCACGCAGTTTCCTGTCTTACCCTAGGCATGAATATTTCCGCAGGATACTCTGCAGCGTGATTGGAGAAGACCTCGAGAAAGGCAAGCTGCCTAGAAGCGAGATGCAGTTCATCCACCAGATGGTAAAGGACATCTCCTACAACAACGCTGCAAGATACTTCAACTTCTGACAAGATACCAAGTCTTTGTTGTTATATATGTTAAAAGTCATGGGGCCGACCCAAAAGAGATTTTTTGAGGCCGGTCTCTTTGTCTTTTATATAAACAATGATCGGCTACAATTTTTCAGTTTGTAGCCGATTTGTTATTTTCTTTCTCAGAAGAGTCATTTTTGAGCCTTATTCCGGTTATTGGCATCGTCATGAATGGATATTGGCCACCTATATGGCGGCATGGGCAGGTATCCAACCCTTCATTCGCTCTGAAAGTATCGCCGAGTACTTCCTGAGGTTGTGCGCAAGCGCGACAAGGCCGAACTCGACCCTCACTTTCCTGTTCGACTTGAGACGGAAACGCCTGAAGCCGTGGTTGGATTTGATGTCACCGAAGACGGCCTCTGGCTCGATGGGGCGTCTGCTGCGGTGCATCATCCCGCGTTCGCTGGTAAGCAGTTCCCTAGCGCGCTTCTTGAAGGAATCGGACCGATGGTTGACCTTTATGGTCCTGCAGTCGATGACCGAGTTGTAGCACATTCCCCTGAGCGGGCATCCCTTGCAACTGACGGCCCTGTAAACGGCCGTTTCCGAACTGTATCCGAGATCTGAAACGGCATGTTGTGTGCCGCACCTGTCCATGTGCTGTCCCATCGGACACACGTAGTAGTCCTCACTGGAGTTGTAGTGCATGTTCTGGGCGAGGAAACTGTTGTCGGCATACCTGCGCTTCGTCTCGGCGTGGAACATGTTGTACTTGACATAGGCGTCTATCCCGTTGCTCTCCATGTACGCATAGTTCGCTTCGTTGCCGTAGCCGGAGTCAGCCACGACTTCATCGCTCTGCGTTCCGTATCTCTC
>JADIMK010000099.1 GCA_017694785.1 Candidatus Cryptobacteroides intestinigallinarum | reverse complement strand
TTCCTGACGCCATTGAAGGCTGCCTCAACGACAGCCTCCGGTGATCCTGTAAAAGTGACGACGGTCCTGTTGGTCGCTTCGCCCGGGTCAACATTCAGAATCCTGACCCCTCCTGACTTTTCGATTGCATTGACTATCGCCTCTATTGTCTCATGGTTCCGTCCTTCACTGAAGTTCGGGACACATTCTATGATTCTTTCCATAAACTGATGACATGCGTTTTTTATGTCTCCGAAGATTTTCCGGATTCAATTTCCGGTCAACTCCGGATTCAATTTCCGGATTGTACCGGACTTATTTGCCGATTTTGTCCGGACTGTTGCTTTCAAGCTTGTGTATGGCAAGGCCGCTGCGCAGCTTAGGCTCGAACCACGTGGTCTTAGGCGGCATGATGTTTCCGGAGTCCGCTATGTCCACAAGCTGTTTCATGGACACAGGGTAGAGGGCAAATGCCACAGCCATCTCTCCGCTGTCAACTCTTCTGGCCAGCTCATCCAGACCCCTGATGCCTCCGACGAAGTCTATCCTCTTGTCTGTACGCAAGTCCTTTATACCGAGTATCTTGTCAAGTACGAGATTTGAGAGGACTGTCACGTCAAGTACACCTATCGGGTCTGAATCATCATATCTTCCAGGCTTGGCCTCAAGGGAGTACCACGAGCCTGCGAGATACATCGAGAAGTTGTGCAGTTGTGTCGGGCGGCATGCTTCATGGCCCGGCTTCCCGGAGCTCTTTGTGCGGTCACCCAGCTTTGTGACAGTAAAGTCCTGGCCTATCCTGGAAAGGAATTCTTCTGGAGAGAGCCCGTTGAGGTCCTTTACCACACGGTTGTAGTCGATGATCTTCAGCTGGCTTTCAGGGAAGGCCACGGCCATGAACCAGTTGTATTCCTCTTCGCCTGTATGGCCTGGGTTCTGGGCCCGCTTTTCAGCCCCGACCCTTGCTGCTGCCGCTGAACGGTGATGTCCGTCAGCCACGTAGAATGCCGGGATGTCCTTGAATATCTCGGTTATGCGGGTGATGTCGTCTTCCGAGTCAATCACCCAGAAGCGGTGTCCGAACCCGTCGTCGGCGACAAAATCATATTCAGGCTCCCTGACGATGTATTTCTTCATTATGGAAGCGACATCCTCATTGTCCGGATAAGAGAAGAATACCGGCTCTATGTTGGCATCCTGTATACGGACATGGATCATCCTGTCGTCTTCCTTTTCTTTCCTTGTAAGCTCGTGTTTCTTGATCTTGCCTTCGGTGTAGTCCTCTGTATGGGCACATACCACAAGTCCGTACTGGGTCCTGCCGTCCATTGTCTGGGCGTAGATGTAGTAGTACGGCCTGTCATCCTGCACCAGCCAGCCTTTTTCCTGCCAGCTGCGGAAATTCTCCACTGCCTTGCCGTAGGCCAGGTCACTGTGCTCATCGACCATAGGGGTGAAGTCTATTTCCGGGCGTGTTATGTGCAGGAGAGATTTTTCCGTAGCTTCAGCCTTGGCTTCAGCTGAGTTGAGCACGTCATAAGGTCGTGCTGCCACTTCTCTTACTATTTCCTTAGGCGGCCTGACCGCCGCAAACGGTTTGATCCTGACCATGTCTTCTAACCTTTATGAGCATTTACCTGGAAACGGGTGCATCCTGTAGCGAAATATTCAACTATCTGGCGGGCAGCTGCAAGTCCGGCGTTGATATTGGCTTCAGCTGTCTCGGCCCCCATTTTCTTCGGAGTGGCAAATACCCTTTTGCCGAATTTTTCGTTGAGCTCAGCCTGGCAGTCCGCGGCGATGTCTGTGACATATTTCAGATCAGGCCTGTCAGCAAGTACTTTGACCAGCTCTGCTTCGTTGATGACCTCCTTGCGGGCTGTGTTGATGAGACAGCCGCCTGCAGGCATGAGGGAAATGAGATTGTAGCCTATGGACCCTTTCGTCTGAGGTGTGGCCGGGATGTGCAGGGAGACGAAGTTGCACTCCGAGTACATCTGCTCCAGGCTTTCTGCAGGAGTCACCTTGTCTGTCGTCATCTTTTCGGCCGGGACAAACGGGTCGAAGGCCATCACTTCCATTCCGAGGGCGGTCGCCTTGGCTGCGACGAGTCTTCCGACATTCCCGTATGCATGTATACCGATCCTCTTGCCGCTTATCTCGCTGCCTGTCCCTGGGGTGAAGCAGTTGCGGGACATGTAGATCATCATGGCTACCGCAAGTTCGGCCACGGCGTTGGAGTTCTGTCCAGGAGTGTTCATGACTACAATTCCTCTCTGCGTGCAGGCGTCAAGGTCTATGTTGTCATATCCTGCTCCTGCCCTTACGACAATCTTCAGGTTAACGGCAGCTGCAATGACTTCCGGGGTCACTTTGTCTGACCTGACAATCAGTGCATCTGCATCTGAGACAGCATCAAGGAGCTGCTGGCGGTCAGTGTATTTCTCGAGGAGGAGAGTCTCATGTCCGCCGGCACGGCATATTTCCCTTATGCCTTCTACCGCTGCTGCGGCAAACGGCTTTTCAGTGGCGACAAGTATCTTCATTTTATTTCGGTATAATGTTATATTACGGGTTGTGTCTTTGTATCTGGAGCTATTTCTTCAGAGTCTCAAATTCCTGCATGCATCCTATGAGGGCCTTGACGCTTTCAGTAGGGCAGGCGTTGTAGATTGAAGCCCTGAAGCCTCCTACGGACCTGTGTCCCTTAATTCCTACTATGTTGCGTTCTTTTGCGAATGCAAGGAACTCATCCTGCAGATTCTCATAGCCAGGGGCCATGACGAAGCATACGTTCATGATGGATCTGTCTTCCTTGGCGGCTGTCCCGACAAAGAGACTGTTGCGGTCGACCTCATCGTAGAGCATGGCGGCTTTCTGCACGTCAGTCTTGTGGATGGCTTCCACTCCGCCGTATTCCTTGAGCCACTTGAGTGTCTCCTTCATCACGAAGATAGGGAATACAGGAGGTGTGTTGAACATCGATCCTTTCTCTATATGGACCCTGTAGTCGAGCATCGTAGGGATATATCTCGATACCTTGCCGAGTGCATCCTTGCGGATGATGGCAAAAGATACTCCCGCAGGACCGACATTCTTCTGTGCTCCTCCGTAGATGAGGGTGTATTTCGATACATCTACCGGACGGCTCATGATGTCTGAGGACATGTCGGCGATGAGAGGTACCGGAGAGTCTATGTCGTGGCGTATCTCGGTGCCGTATATTGTGTTGTTCGTGGTGATGTGGAAATAGTCAAGGTCTGCAGGGATCTCGTATCCTTTCGGAATGTAGCTGTATGTCTTGTCCGCAGATGATGCGACGGCATAGGCATTGCCGAGTCCCATGGCTTCTTTCAGGGCTTTCTTTGCCCATACGCCTGTCTCCAGATATCCGGCCTTGTGCTCAAGGAAGTTCATGGCCACATAGAGGAACTGCATGCTGGCTCCTCCGCCCAGGAACACGACTTCGTGGGTGTCCGGTATATGCAGAAGTTCTTTCCAGAGGGCCCGGCATTCATCCATTGTCTCTCCCCATTCCTTTGACCTGTGGGAGACCTCTATCACGGACATTCCAGTGCCCATGAAATCTTTGAGAGCTTCTATCGAATTTGCGATTGCCTGCTCCGGCAGGATGCAGGGACCGGCATTGAAATTATGAACTTTTCTCATATTACGGATTGAAATTAAAATCTGGCGTAAATGTAATGAAATTTTTAATATAGTCCCTTTATATCTGAAATTTTTTCGCAATAATGGCAAAGAAGTGAAATTTCTTTACCGTTGTCAATCACTGTGAACCTTGTCTTTACCGGCTGGTGGTTTGTTATGCATTTCGGATTCATGCATCTGGCTATTCCGCTTATCTCCTTAGGCATCACCAGCTTCTTCTTTTCGACAACCTTGAAGTCACGGATTATGTTGACCGTGGCTGACGGTGCGATAAGTGCGAGCTTGCTGAGCTCTTCATCTTCGAAGAATCTGTCTGCGATCTTGATTATGCCTTTCTTGCCGAAAAGCTTGCTGTTGAGGTTGATGCCTATCGTTATCTGGCTCTTCTCGTCTTTGAGCCCGAGCAGCTCAAGTGCCTTGAAGACGTTTTCTGCTGGGATATGGTCGAGCACTGTGCCGTTTTCCAGTGCGCTTACTACCAGTTCTTTATCTGTATGTGTCATGATTTTCTGAAATTTGGATGTGGATATGTCATGTTCCTGTACCTGTTCGGGGTGTCGTTACTGTGCCTCGATGTGACCGCTGTCTGTAGATCCGCAGGCGTCCGTTATCTGTAGCCCAGCAGGTAGGCTATGATGGCCATGCGGACATACAGTCCGTTCTCAGCCTGCTTGAAGTACCATGCGTAAGGTGTGTCGTCGACATCCTGGTCGATTTCATTTACACGTGGAAGCGGATGGAGTATCTTCATGTTCGGCTTCACATCCGAAAGCATCTGGGCGTTGAGCCTGTAGACATCCTTGACTTTCTCGTATTCCATCGGGTCGGTGAACCTTTCCTGCTGTACTCTGGTCATGTAGAGTATGTCGCAGTCGTTGAGATGCTCCTCCAGAGATGTTGTTTCCTTGTATGAGATGCCTTTTTCATCAAGGAAATCCTTGTATTCGACAGGCATCCTGAGCTCTTCAGGAGCAGTGAAGACGAAATGCGGGCTGAAGAATGACATTGCCTGCAGCAGCGAATGGGTTGTCCTTCCGTATTTGAGGTCTCCTACCATGTTGATGACAAGGTCGTCGAGCCTGCCCTGGGTCTGCATGATGGTGTAAAGGTCAAGCAATGTCTGCGACGGATGCTGGTTGGCTCCGTCCCCGGCATTCACTACCGGCACGGATGCGACTTCTGATGCATATCTTGAACTTCCTTCCAGAGGATGTCTCATGATGATCATGTCCACATAGTTGCTCACCATCTTTATGGTGTCCTTCAGGGTCTCTCCTTTGCTTACACTTGTGTTGCTCGCATCGGAGAATCCGATGACCTTGGCTCCGAGCCTGTTGACTGCTGTCTCGAAGCTGAGCCTCGTCCTTGTGGACGGCTCGAAGAAGATGCATGCTATCACTTTCCCTTCGAGGATCTTCTGCACTCTGTTCTGTTCGAATTCTTTTGCAACTTCCAGAACATGCAGGATTTCATCTTTGGTGAAATCCCTGATTGAAATGAGACTTTTTTTCATTCTTGATCAGATTTGTATCAGTTCGACGTATTTTATGACTTGTTTTATCTGTTGTTGATCGTCTGGGGTTTACTGCCTGCCGCAGGACCTATGCTTCCTGCTCCCTATGTCGTGCTTTCGCATGCTTCTTCGGCGGTGCACCCGCCTATGTCTTCTGTTCTTTTGAGAAATTCATGTTCAAGGGAGAGCCGTACCGGAACTTCCATGCTGCATTCCATGCCGAAGTCCTGGCCTGAAGGCTGGAGTCCCAGATCCTTGGTCATCTTCATGACGTCGTTCATGTCCATGTAGCCGAAGTGCAGCCTGTATCTTTTCGTGGCGATCTTCTCCTTTGGTATGGCGTGGTCAAGGGCATCGGCCGTGGCAGTGCGGTAGGCTCTGATGAGTCCCGGGATACCGAGCTTTATGCCTCCGAAATATCTGATGACTACAACCAGGACATCGCTCAGCCCCCTGGAATCTATCTGCCCCAGGATCGGCCTTCCGGAAGAACCCGATGGTTCTCCGTCATCGTTCGCCCTGTATCTGTCGCCTGCATATCCGAGCCGCCATGCGTAGCAATGATGGCGAGCATCGTAGTACTCCTTTTTCAAGGATGCCACTATGTCTTTGATTTCCTGTTCTGTCTCAACTGGATAGGCCCGGGCAATGAATCTGCTGCCATTGTCCTTGAACAGCCCCTCGGATGGGGATGCGATGCTCTTGTAGGAATCCTTTATGGTTTTGTCCGGTCCGTTCATACCGAATCCAAAATTACTGCTTTCCGCAGGATTTTACAATACTGCAATAATTTTTTCCTGTGAGGTGAAATATTTTGTACCTTTGGCTCCGGTTTTTGAAACAATCAAGATATGGTACTGAAATATAGGGTTTCACTCCCAGGAATCAAAGGTTTTGCACGTGTGTATGAGGTGAATGCCAATTCCACTCTCTATTCTTTCCATAAGCAGATGAGGGCTGACATGGATTTCCCTCAGGACCAGATGGTTCTCTTCAAGGCTGTCGACAAGGACGGCAATGCGCTGTCCAGATACGGTATATTCGATCTCGGCGCCGGTACCATTGACTCTGTCACCCTGGCACAGACTCTCAAGAAAGGAGAGGACAGGTTCATCTATTTCTATGATACCACTAACGCAAAGAGCGTAATAGTCACATATGAAGGTGAAGCTGAGGCTCAGCCTGGCGCAGTATATCCGATGCTTGTGGAGACCAAGGGACCTAATCCTATTGAGTTCGAGAACGGATATGTGGCTTTTGAAGATCTGCCTGATGACAAGAAGAAGGCCCCTGAAGAGGATTGGAGCGATGAAGATGATGACGATGATGATGACACCAAGGGGGATGATGATACAGAGGAGATCTATGATGAAAATGAGGGAGATGATGAATAGTCCCCGCAGCATTGTGCCATGTCCCGGAAAAGGCTGCTGATCATCCTCGGGCCGACAGCTGTTGGCAAGACCGGTTTCAGCATCTCGGTTGCGCAGAAATACGGTTCTCCTGTCATATCCTGTGATTCAAGACAGATATTCCGTGAAATGTCTATCGGGACGGCTGTCCCTTCTGCTTCGCAGCTTGCAGCTGTGAAGCATTATTTTATACAGTCCCGGTCAGTCACAGACAATTATACCGCCGGTAAATATGAACTTGAGGCGGTAGACCTCATTGAACGGCTTTTTGCAGAAGGGCATGATACCCTTGTCATGGCCGGAGGCTCAGGTTTCTATATCGATGCTGTGTGCAAGGGACTTGATGATTTTCCTCCTGCTGACCCATTGCTCAGGGAGGACCTGATGCACAGACTCCGGACGGAAGGAGTCGAATCTCTCCGGCTTGACCTCCGGCGTCTTGACCCTGAGAGCTATGCCTCGATAGATATTGCCAACGGCCAGAGGGTAGTGCGGGCTCTTGAAGTCTGCATCATGACCGGACGGAAATTCTCTTCATTCAAGACATCTTCAGTAAAGAAACGCAGCTTCTCGATCATAAAGCTGGGCCTGACGCGTCCTCGTGATGAGCTCTATGACCGGATCAACAGCAGGGTGCTCCAGATGGTGGATGACGGTCTTGTGGATGAGGTCAGGTCGCTGGTGGAGTACCGCACTCTTCCTGCCCTGCAGACAGTAGGCTACAGGGAGATATTCAGTTATCTTGACGGCGATATCACTCTTCCTCGGGCAATCGAGCTTATCCAGCGCAACACAAGACATTACGCCAAACGTCAGATGACATGGTGGGGCCGGGACAAGGATATATTCTGGAAAGAGCTGTAGCATGATATGAAAAAGCCGGCCAGGAAACATTCCGGGCCGGCTTCATCTTTATCTCATTGTCCTGCCGGTAGGATCCGGCTTCCTTGTCCGTATCAGAACGGCAGGTCGTCTTCCTGGTTGTCTTCAGCAGGTACTGATCCGGCTGCGGCAGGAGACTGGGCCGGCTGTGCCGGTGTCTGGACTGTAGCAGCTGCAGGCTGGTCCTGAGTTGATACGGCCTCGATTCTCCAGGCTCTAAGGTCGGTATACCATCTGCCGTTGTATTCGCGGCTGCTGATATTGAAGGATACCTTTGCAGTATCTCCGATCTTGAATCTGTCAAGATCCTTCACCTTGTCTTCGCCCCATACGCTGAAGCAGGCCTGTGAAGGATATGAACCTTCCTGATATTCGAGGATAAACTCCTGCTTGGACCAGTTGCCTCTCTGCGAGACACCTGACTGGACATTGAGTTTTCTTACAATCTTTCCTTCTACTTCCAATGCCATGACATGCTATTTTTTAGCGGCATCGGCTGCTTCCTCTGCTGGCACCTTGCCGACTTTGACAAGCTCGATGTCGAATAAGAGAGTTGAGTTAGGTCCGATGTTTCCGGTCTTGCGTGCGCCGTATGCAAGTGAATCCGGCACGAAGAGCTGGATCTTGCCGCCTTCACCGATGTACTGCAGACCTTCTGTCCATCCTTTGATCACTCTGTTGAGTGTGAATCTTACCGGATCCTTGGTCGCATCTGATTCATCGAATACGGTGCCGTCGAGCAGAGTGCCCTTGTACTGTACGAATACGGTATCCTTAGGACCTGGCTTTACATCGTTGCCGGCTTCTGTGATGATGTATTGGAGTCCGCTGTCAGTGCTTACGACGCCGTCCTTCATCTTGTTCTCCTGCATGAACTTCTCGCCTTCTGCCTTGTTGACAGCTGCCTCATACTCGTTCCTCTTTGAAAGGAAGTCGTTGAAGAGCCTGTTCATCTGCATAGGATCAACCTTGAACTGCTTGTTGAACTCAGGATCACGCATGTTTCCTTCTGCGTTGATGAAGTCCATCATGCCCTTCTTGACCTCAGAGAAGTTGAGGTCCTTGCCGAAGTTGTAACCTTTGATGAATGATCCGAACTGTATACCGATAAGGTAACTTACAGAGTCGGTCTCTGCCTGTGTAGGAAGTTCTACATCAACCTTGACGTCACTCTTTGGAGTCGAGTTGCATGCAGATACGATTGCAGCGCAGGCTGCTGCGGCTGCAAAGATTCTGATTGTTTTCTTCATGTCTTTTTGTTTTATGTTGTAAATTGTTTTTTTCGGTCAGCACAATTATGCAAATATCGTAAAAAAATTGCAAAATCAGATATTTTTTACATCATAAGATTCTTTTTCAGAAGGACAGGTCATCCTCAGGACTGCAAGTCCTATTATGGCTGCCGACGCGGAAGCTATCAGTATGCTCATCTTGCCCATGTCGGTAAGTGCAGGATCCGTGAAAGCCAGGCTGTTGATGAAGATTGACATTGTGAATCCTATTCCTCCGAGGATCCCCATTGCGACGACCTGGCTCCAACGTATTCCTTCCGGAAGGGAAGCGAACTTCATTTTGACACCAAGCCAGCTGAGTATGAATATGCCTGCAGGCTTGCCTACGAGAAGCCCGAAGAAGATCCCGAGAGAGACCCCGGGGATTGTGCCGCCTGAAAACATGCTGAAGTCCAGGGCCACACCTGCATTTGCCAATGCAAAGAGCGGCATGACGAGGAAATTGACGTATGGCTTCATCCCGTGCTCAAATGACTTGAGCATAGAGTCCTTTAGCTCTCCTGATTTGCCTCTTGAGGGGATAACCATGGAGAGAAGCACCCCGGCGACAGTCGCATGGATGCCGGACTGATATACGAAATACCAGAGGAAAAACCCCGGAAGGATATACAGCCACCTGTTGCGCAGCTTCCGCCTGTTGAATATGAACAGGATGATAAAAGTGGCGGCAGCCAGTATCATCCATCCTGTGTGGAGTGCGTGGGAAGGATAGAATATCGCAAGGACAATGATGGCTCCCAGGTCGTCTACGACAGCCAGAGCTGCGAGGAATATCTTCAGCCCCACAGGTACTCTGCTGCCAAGTATGGATATTATGCCGATTGCAAATGCTATGTCAGTAGCCATAGGTATGCCCCAACCCCTTTCGGCAGCCGGGTCTCCGATGTTGAATACAGAGTATATCAAGGCAGGGACGACCATTCCTCCTGCTGCGGCCAGCACCGGAAGGGCCGCTTTCTTTATTGACGAAAGATGGCCTGCTAGCATCTCGGCCTTGATCTCAAGGCCTACGACAAAGAAGAATATCGCCATGAGTGCATCGTTTATCCAATGCCTCAGGCTCATCTTCAGGGAAAAATCCCCGATGATTATCCCCATGTCCTTTCCCCACAGTTCCCCAAACCACCGGGTCTGTGGGAAAGACGCCATCGACACGGCGGCAATGGCGCATAAAAGAAGAACTATACCTACGGTTGCTTCATTGTGCAGCAATGAATTGAGAATCTCACGACCTTTTTTGCCTTTCTGATCCATCTTTGGCCTCTGATATGATGAGACGCAAAGGTACTACTAAAAAACATCAAAGAAATACTTGCAACTGAAAAAAAATAATTAACTTAGAAAAAGTTTTGGATTTTACCCTTTGCTCCGGCAGCCTGGCTGCCGGAATTGCATATAAGCTCTTTAAATATTTCCTATGGATATTGATTCTTCGACGCTACACGGAAAACTGAAGGAGTTCTTTGGCTTTGATACCTTCAAGGGAGATCAGGAAAAGATCATTACGGAACTGATTGCCGGACACAATGCCTTTGTCCTCATGCCTACAGGGGGAGGAAAGTCGCTGTGCTATCAGCTGCCTGCCCTTGTGATGGACGGTACGGCGATAGTCATATCACCTCTTATAGCTCTGATGAAGAATCAGGTCGATGCCATAAGGGGATTCGTGTCAGGTAATGACGGCATAGCACATTTCCTCAATTCATCTCTTCCACGTGCGCAGGTCAATGAAGTCAGGGCAGATCTTCTTTCAGGGGTGACAAAGCTCCTGTATGTCGCTCCGGAATCACTTACCAAGGCGGAGAACATAGCTCTTCTGAAGGAAATAAAGATTTCATTCTATGCCGTCGATGAGGCGCACTGCATCTCTGAATGGGGCCATGATTTCAGGCCTGAATACAGGAGGATCAAGACCATAATAGATGATATAGGACAGGCTCCTGTCATAGCACTTACGGCAACTGCTACACCAAAAGTCCAGAACGATATCCAGAAGAATCTCGGCATAATGGATGCCAAGGTGTTCAAGTCCTCCTTCAATCGTCCGAACCTCTATTATGAGATACGCGAGAAGACTGACACAAAGCGAGATATAATCAAGTTCATACGTCAGCATCCCGGAAAGTCCGGAATAGTCTATTGCCTCAGCAGGAAAAAGGTGGAAGAACTCGCCGAGCTTCTTAATGTCAACGGCATAAAGGCTCTTCCGTACCATGCCGGCCTTGATGCACGCACCCGCGCTGAAAACCAGGACAAGTTCCTTATGGAGGAAGTGGATGTGATAGTGGCGACAATAGCCTTCGGGATGGGCATTGACAAGCCGGATGTGAGGTTTGTCATACATTATGACATACCGAAGAGTATAGAAGGATATTACCAGGAGACCGGCCGTGCCGGAAGGGACGGAAAAGAAGGTATCTGCATCGCATATTACAGCTACAAGGATATTCTCAAGCTTGAGAAATTCATGCAGGGAAAGCCGGTGGCTGAGCAGGAGATCGGCAAGCAGCTGCTCAATGAGACTGTGGCGTACGCTGAGTCCAACCAGTGCCGCAGAAAGCTCCTGCTGAACTATTTCGGTGAAGACTATACCCAGGACAACTGCGGTGCTTGCGACAATTGTCTTCATCCTAAGAAGAAGTTTGACGGCCGGGACGCAATGTGTCTTGTGATAGAGCTTATAACTTCTCTCCCGGAGCATTTCAAGCTTGAACATCTGGCAAATATACTTGCCGGTGAAAGCAATGCGCTTATAAAGTCATACAGGCATGACCGGCTTGAACTTTTCGGAGCAGGACGTCCCCATACTGTAAAGTTCTGGGATGCGGTGATCCACCAGGGACTTATCCTCCATCTCCTTGACAAGGAGATCGAGTCGTACGGGCTTATCAGTGTCACTGAGAAAGGCATGGAGTTCTACAGGAAACCATACGAACTCATGCTTACGGAAGGCCGGGAGTTTTCAGATGGTGATGATGACGACGATGAGGTACAGGCCATGATGTCAGGAGCCAAGGACGGGGGAGGAGATCCTGTGCTGCTTTCAATGCTGAAAGATCTCAGGAAAGACATTTCCCGCAGGCTCAAGCTTCAGCCGTGGATCATCTTCAGCGATGCTTCCCTTGATGACATGACAATCCTCTATCCTGAGACATTCGATGAGCTCAAGAACTGTCAGGGGGTAGGTGAGGGCAAGGCAAAGAAGTTCGGAAAGGAATTCCTGGATCTCATAAAGAAATATGTGGAGGAGAACGAAATCGTACGCCCGGATGAGTTCGTGGTCAAGTCTACTGTCAGCAAGTCGGCCAACAAGGTCTATATAATCCAGAGCATTGACCGCAAGCTCCCTCTGGAGGATATAGCTGATGCAAAGGGTCTTGAGATGGATGAACTCCTTGAGGAGATTGAAGGGATCGTTTCTTCAGGTACCAGACTGGATATCAACTATTACATCAGCCAGAATGTGGACGATGATGTAGTCGATGACATATATGACTATTTCCGCAATGAGGCCGAGTCTGATTCACTGGAAGATGCCATGAAGGAGTTGGGACCGGACTATGATGAGACGGAAGTCAGGCTTGTCCGTATAAAATTCCTTTGCGAAGTGGCCAACTAGAGCCTTCAGTCCATGTCCCGGCTTGATATCCGGAGTCTTCTGCTCCTATTCAAGTATCAGGCGGCGGTTTTCAAAGTGAGCCAGTCTACTGAATCCCAGTGAGTCTGCCAGTTCTGCAAATTCCTTGAAACGGTCACCGGGCCGTCCGGGGTCGTGCGAGTCTGATCCAAGGCTTATTGCTTCGCCCCCCAGATCCTTGAATCTCAGCAGGATGTCCTTGTCCAGGACCGGTGTGCGCCCTTTGTAGTCCCTGTAGGTCTTCGTATTGATTTCTATAGCCTTGCCGTTCTGGGCCAGGAACTTCAGCATCTCATCGAAGATGTCGCTGAAGTCTCTGTAGAGTATGCTGGCCTGAGGGTATGGTGCATACCTTGCGACATAGTCGAAGTGGCCCATTATGTCGAAGTCTTCCAGCCATTTCATTTCTTCATACAATGTCTCAAGATAATGTCCGTATGCTCTTTTCCAGTCCTTGCCTTCGTAATATCCGCCATAGAAAGGATCCGTGTCGTCCAGGTAGTGGACCGAGGCGATGATCTGGTCAAAATTGTGGGCTGAAAGGTATTCCCTTATCTGCTCCCGGCATTTCTTCTGAAGTCCGATCTCGACACCTTTGTATATATGGAATCCTTCCGGGGCTACGGTCCATCCGTGTTCTCCGTTCACCCGGTCTATCTCCTTCTGCTGGGCATCTGTATCGAAAGTTTCCGGTACGAGATGTTCAAAAGCCGCTTTCATCGGAGGCACATAGAAGTCGCAGTGATCTGTGAAGCAAATCCCGGAAAGCCCGGCTGCCTTGGCGGAAACAGCCGATCTTTCAATGGTGGTCTTCTTGCCATCAAATGAGAACTGGCTGTGGTTGTGGTTGTCAAACAGTCTGTCTGTCATTTCATTTCATCTTTTGCCGGATTTCTCATCTCAGCCCTTCTATTTCACCGTCCTTTATGTCTATGTGAAGGGCCTGTGGAAACTTCGGCAGTCCCGGCATCCTTATTATGTCTCCGGCTATCGCGACGATCATTTCAGCCCCTGTGTTGATGACAATATCCTTTATCTCGAATTCGAAGCCTTCAGGAGCTCCATACTGTGAGCTGTCCTGCGAGAATGAGTATTGCGTCTTGGCGATACATACAGGGAAATGGCTTATTCCCATTCTCTCAGCCTGGGCAATCCTGTTGCGTGCGGTCTTGCTGAATGATATGCTTCCTGCTCCATAGATGGTTCTGGCGACGCTCTCTATCTTGGATTCTATGCTCTGCCCGTCGCTGTATGTAAGTGTCAGCGGCCCGGAAGGATGCTCCTCTATTGTCTTGACTACAAGCTTTGCCAGATCTTCTGCCCCTTTGCCGCCTTCGCTGAAAGCATTGCTGACAGCAAATCCTACACCAAGGTTTTCACAATGAGCCCTTACGAGTGCGATCTCTTCTTCTGTATCGGAGGCATAGCGGTTGAAGCAGACGACAACTGTCTGTCCGAAGCTGCGGAGGTTGCGGATATGTCTGTCCATGTTGGAGAATCCTCTCACAAGTCCTTCGTGGTCAGGAAGGTCTATCTTGTCCTCCGGAACCGCTCCGTGCATCTTCAGTCCTCTGAGTGAAGCTACAAGTACCGTGAGGTCCGGACGTAGTCCGCTTCTGCGGCATTTGATGTTGAAAAACTTCTCTGCTCCAAGGTCGGCGCCGAAGCCGGCTTCTGTGATTGCATATTCACCGTATGTGAGAGCCATTCTTGTGGCTGTTATGGAGTTGCAGCCGTGTGCAATGTTTGCGAACGGTCCTCCGTGGACAAATGCCGGTGTCCCTTCGGTCGTCTGTACGAGATTAGGGTTGATGGCATCCTTCAGAAGCACGGTTATGGCTCCTGCTACACCGAGGTCCTTGACTGTGAACGGCTTGTTGTCGAATGTGAAGCCGAGGGTGATATTCCCTATCCTTCTGCGCATGTCATCCAGGTCGGACGAAAGGCACAGGATCGCCATGAGTTCGGAGGCTGGGGTTATGTCAAATCCGGATTGGCGTGTGATGCCGTTGGTGCGTGGCCCCAGTCCTATGACTATGTCACGGAGGGCACGGTCATTGACATCAAGCACTCTTTTCCAAAGGATTTCCTTCAGTGCCTTTCCCTCGGACTGATGCTGGTAAAGCCAGTTGTCCAGAAGGGCAGCTATCATGTTGTGGGCAGATGTCACGGCATGGAAATCACCGGTGAAATGAAGATTGATCTTGTCCATCGGCATTATCTGGGCGTATCCTCCGCCTGCAGCTCCGCCTTTCATCCCGAAGCATGGGCCGAGGGACGGCTCCCTGAGAGCTACTATTGCCTTCTTGCCTATCCTGTTCAGTCCAAGTGCAAGCCCCACTGAAGCTGTCGTCTTGCCGATTCCGGCCTTGGTGGCGGTAATGGCTGTGACAAGTATAAGCTTATGCCGGCGTATCATCTCTTCGTCTGCGAGATTGCCCGGAACCTTGGCCATGTAATGGCCGTAAGGCTCTATTTTGTCTTCCGTAATGCCTGTCTCTGCGGCTATTTCCGTGATTTTCTTCATTTTGATGCTGCGTGCGATTTCTATGTCGGATTTCATTTCCATCTGATGGTTTAAATCAATATATGGGATTGCCGGTTTTCCGGCGGAAGAACTCGCTAAATTACTGATTTTTTCCTAATTTTGCAGAATGGTGCCGGCTAAAATGTGCCGGACCGGTATAAACTTGTTATCAATATCAATACCATGATTACTTTCGGATTCAGAAACAAGATGAGCGGGGTGCTGCGTGCTGTTGCGGCTATTGTACTCGGCATCGTTATGATTGCGATGCCGAAGAACTCGATGACTATACTTGTGCAGATACTTGCTGCAGTCCTGATAGCATCCGGTCTTGTATCAGTGGCTTATGGTTATGTCTACAGAAAGAACGGAGGATTCGGACTTATGGCGTTCAACTCTGTGGTTGACATACTTCTGGGAATACTCATGTTCTGCTATCCGGAATTTGTCGCCGGATTCATAATGGTCCTTCTGGGTATAGTGCTGTTCCTTATGGGGCTTATGCTCATATTCACTCTTGTGAGTGCCGTAAGTTTCGTCAGGATGGGATTCTGGTCCTTTCTCTTCCCTGCCGTATGTACATTAGGCGGAGCACTTCTTATATTCAACGAGCCTCTCGGCATGGCGACAGTGATCACTGTTGTGGCCGGGATAATCCTTCTTTTCTACGGGGCCTCTGAGCTCATCGCTTCATGGAAGATGCGCAAGGCTATGAAGGAATACGAGATAAGGTTTCCTTCTGATGGATCGTCTCAGGCTTCAGGCAATGCAGATGCATCAAAGAAAGGTCAGTATGAAGGTGCGATAGATGTGCAGTATGAGAAGGTGGACGATGATGGCGGAGCTGATAGGAAAGGTGCTGATGGCCGCTAGAAGGTCATCTCTTGAATAGGATATGATACCTAAGGAGACTGTTGACAGGATAATTGATGCAGCCAGGATAGAAGATGTGGTCGGGGATTTCGTTACCCTCAAGAGAAGGGGAGCGAACTTTGTCGCATGCTGTCCTTTCCACAATGAGAAGACGCCTTCTTTCTATGTTTCTCCTGCCAAAGGCATATACAAATGCTTCGGATGCGGAAAGGTCGGCACTTCGGTAGGCTTCATCATGGAGCACGAGAGTCTTTCATACGTTGAGGCTCTGAAATATCTTGCAAAGAAATACGGTATAGAAGTGGTGGAGAAGGAAGAATCTGCGGAGGATATCGCGCAGAGGCAGAGGCATGAGAGCCTTATGCTTGTCTCGGAGTTCGCCGCCGGATTCTTCAAGGATGCCCTTGCGACAAAGGAAGGGCAGGCAATCGGTTATGCATACTTCAAGTCCAGGGGACTGGAGGATGATACTATTGCTAAGTTCGGGCTGGGCTGGGCTCCTAGAAGCCGTCATGCCTTGGCTGATGCTGCAAAGGTGGCCGGGTACAAGGAGGAGTTTCTTGTAGATACCGGGCTCTGTGTCCGGCGTGACGACGGTACTTTGTCCGACCGTTTCTTTGACAGGGTGGTCTTTCCTATACATTCTGTGAGCGGGCGTCCGATAGCATTCGGCTGCCGCACCCTCAGGACAGACAAGACTGTCGCAAAATATGTGAACTCCCCTGAGACGGAGATATATGTCAAGAGCAAGTCTCTCTACGGGATATATTTCGCAAGGAATGAGATTGCCCGTCAGGACAGATGTCTCCTTGTTGAGGGCTATCTTGATGTGATCTCCATGCATCAGCTCGGCATCACAAATGTCGTGGCATCAAGCGGTACATCGCTGACAGTCGAACAGATCCGTCTGATCAAGCGTTTCACAAGCAATGTCACCATTATATATGACGGGGATGCAGCCGGAATACATGCCGCTTTGCGCGGAATAGGTCTGGTCCTGAAAGAGGGACTCAATGTTAAGGTGGTGCTCCTGCCTGACGGTGATGACCCTGACTCCTATTCAAGGAAGCATACTCTTGAGGAAGTGAGGTCATTCATTTCTTCCCATGAGCAGGATTTCATAGAATTCAAGTCGGATATCCTGCTCGGTGAGGCCGGAGATGATCCGCTCAAGAGAGCTGAGCTCATAAATGATATCGCCGATACGATAGCACTGATTCCTGATGCAGTAAAACGTTCCGTATATGTCGATGTCTGCGGGAAGAAGTTCGACATTGACAGGCAGATACTTTTTGAGAGGGTGAGCACGACCCGCGGTGGTATGCTTGCTGAAGAGAAAAAGCATCTTGAGATGAAGTCTGCAAGGGCAGCAGAGGCTTCACGGCCTTCCTGGACTCCGGAGCCAGGCATGTCACCGCAGCATGAGAGCCCGCTGCCTTCATCTCCGGTAAAGCAGGAGGAACCGCCGCTTCCGGGAATAGATGATGCTTATCTTGCACCATGCGAGAAAGAGCTGCTCGGATTCATAGTCGAGTCTGGGGATGATCCTCTCATATTTGACAAGGACTCCGAGTACTATACAGGAGAACAGCCTTCTTCTGTGGCTGAATTCATAGATTCTGCACTGTCTGCAGATGATCTTGGCTTTGTCAATTCGCTCTACAGGAAGGTATATGACGAGTACTTCAGGATGTATGACGAGGGCCTTACTCAGGAGCAGATCCGCAACCGCCTGATGAACAGTGAGGACAAGGAGATCAGGGCTGTGACTTCAGATCTGCTCGAGGACAAGTATATGATCACCGTTGAGAACTACAGGAATTCCCTGACATCCAAGACGACAATGCTTGCAAGGTTCGTCCCGAAGTCTGTCATGGCATATCAGGGCAAGAGGATTGACGAGATGCTCAGGAAATGTTCCGCTGACCTGGAGGCTGCCTCTGATGATGTCGAGGTACAGATCGGGCTAATAAAGAGGATTGATGACCTGAACCGGCTCAGGGCAAAGCTCAACAACAGGCTGGGAAGGGTCTGAGCATACCCTGGCTGCCATGGCCGTGGCTGGCTGACAATTATCAAAATTATTGCTATCTTTACAATTTTTCAGAGACCGGCCCGGATATGGCTTTGTCGGCCGGTGTGCAACGGCGGAGGCTCCCTCTGCCCCGAACTTGGAAAAGAAACATATACAGGATATGAAAGAAGAATTCAAAAGGACACTTGTCACATGTGCGCTGCCTTATGCCAACGGTCCGGTGCACATCGGACATCTTGCCGGAGTTTATGTCCCGGCCGACATCTATGTAAGATATCTGAGAATGAAGGGTGATGATGTGCTGTTCATCTGCGGTTCCGATGAGCATGGAGTCCCTATCACCATCAAAGCCAGGAAAGCGGGATGCTCTCCTCAGGACATAGTGGACAAGTACCACCGGATCATCAAGGATTCGTTTACAGGACTAGGCATAAATTTCGACATATATTCAAGGACTACATCTTCAGTGCATGAGAAGACCGCATCCGATTTCTTCAGGAAGCTCTACGATGAAGGCAAGTTCATAGAGAAGGAAAGCGAGCAGTTCTATGATACAGAGGCGAAGACTTTCCTCGCAGACCGCTATATCGTGGGCAAATGCCCTAAGTGCGGTGCTGAAGGTGCTTATGGAGACCAGTGTGAGAAGTGCGGAAGTACACTCAGTCCTGACGAACTCATCGACCCTAAGTCTGCCCTGAGCGGAAGCCAGCCGGTGAAGGTGAAGACAAAGCACTGGTATCTGCCACTTGACCAGTATGAGCAGTGGCTCAGGGAGTGGATACTTGAGTACCACAAGGAGTGGAAGACCAATGTCTATGGCCAGTGCAAGTCATGGATTGACGGCGGCCTGCAGCCACGTGCCGTGAGCCGTGACCTTGACTGGGGCGTCCCGGTCCCTGTAGAAGGCGCCGAAGGCAAGGTGCTCTATGTCTGGTTCGATGCTCCGATAGGGTATATTTCCAATACAAAGGAACTTCTCCCTCAGTCATGGGAGAACTGGTGGAAGTCTGAGGACACGAGGCTCATACATTTCATAGGAAAGGACAATATAGTCTTCCACTGCATTGTCTTCCCTTCAATGCTGAAGGCCCACGGCGGTTATATTCTGCCGGACAATGTGCCTGCAAATGAGTTCCTGAATCTTGAAGGAGACAAGATATCCACTTCAAGAAACTGGGCAGTATGGCTCCAGGAATATCTCACGGAATTCCCCGGACAGGAGGATGTGCTCAGATACGTGCTCTGTGCAAATGCTCCTGAGACCAAGGACAATGACTTCACATGGAAAGATTTCCAGGCCCGCAACAACAATGAACTTGTGGCTATCTTCGGTAATTTCGTGAACAGAGCTGTGGTTCTGACACACAAGTATTTTGACGGCATGGTTCCGGCAGTAAAGACGACCGAGCCTATAGATGATGAGACACTCTCCCAGATTCCGGCCATGAAGGCTGCGATAGAGAAGGCTCTGGAAGGGTTCCGTTTCCGTGAGGCCCTGAAGGAAGCCATGAACATAGCGCGCCTGGGCAACAAGTACCTTACGGATACAGAGCCGTGGAAAGTGGCCAAGACCGACATGGACCGTACCGCCACAATCCTTAATGTCGCTCTGCAGATATGTGCAGATCTGGCCATTGCCTTTGAGCCGTTCCTGCCGTTCTCTGCCGGAAAGCTGAGGAAGATACTTAATGTCGGCCTTGTCGCAGGTTCTGACCATAGGGCCGGGGAAGGTGCTCCTACAGAGAATTTCTACAGGCCGGACGAAGCCTGCGCCCTCCATACAAGTCATGTCGCGAATTCAGCCTATCCGGAAGTGCCGTCGGAAAACCACGATCTTGAAAACTGTCAGGTTGTACTTTCTTGGAATCTTCTCGGACTGGACTGCCTTCTTCCTGAAGGACACCAGCTTGCTGCTCCTGAGCTCCTGTTCAGCAAGATCGAGGACTCTGTCGTAGAGGCTCAGGTAAGGAAACTGGAGGAAACAAAGAAAGCCAATGAAGCAGCGAAGGCTGCAGAAGAGGCCCATAAGGTCGCACCTCAGAAGCCGGAGTGCACATTCGGGGATTTTGAAAAAATGGATATCCGCACTGCCACTGTACTTGAGGCAGAACGTGTCCCGAAGACTGACAAGCTGCTTAAACTCACCATCGATACCGGTATCGACAAGAGGGTGATCGTCTCTGGCATAGCAGAGTATTATACTCCTGAACAGATGGTAGGCAAGCAGATATGTATCCTTGCCAATCTTGCACCACGCAAGATACGAGGAATAGAGTCAAAGGGAATGATCCTGATGGCAAGGCAGGGGGACGGCAAGATGAGGATCGTGACACCTGAGGAGGCTCTCTCCAACGGAGCTGAAATAGGATAAGATCTCTGAAACAGGATAACATCAGAAGACAGAAAGCAGATGAAGATAACCCGCAATCAAGACCTTACCGCATGGAACACCTTCAGGATGAGGGTATCCTGCGCATGTTTCGTGGAATATGGATCGGTAGAGGAGCTCTCTCAGCTATGGAATATGCGCCATGGTGCTTCAGATGAGCCCGGCGAAAGCATTTCCCTGCCGGGACCTTTCCTCCACATCGGGCGGGGAAGCAATCTGCTTTTTACCAAGGATTTCCCTGGTACAGTCTTCCATTCCGACATACGTTTTATCAAGGAACTTCTTCAATCGTCCCGTCCGGTTTCTCAACCGTCCCTGTCTGTTGCTTCTGGCAGTCCGGTCGCATCTGCCCCTGAGGACAAGGTGATGGTTGAGGCCGGAGCGGGGATCATCTGGGATGATTTCTGCCGGTGGTGTTCTGACCATGGCCTGTGGGGACCTGAGAACCTTTCGGGGATACCGGGTGAGACAGGGGCTGCGGCAGTCCAGAATATCGGTGCCTATGGGGTTGAGGTAAGTGACTTCATTTCACAGGTAAGATGTTTTGACTGTGTGACCGGCCGGCAGGTCAGTCTCAAGGTCGGAGAATGTGGCTACGGCTACAGGGATTCCATGTTCAAGAATGGTGCGAAAGGGCGTTATGTCGTGACGTCTGTAGTCTTTTCTCTGTCCAGGAATGCAGCTCCGAGGCTGGAGTACGGCCATGTCAGGCAGGCAGTTGAAGAAGCATGTGCTGGTGAAGAGCTTGCTCCTTCTCTCGTGCGCAGGGTGATTCTCGGCATCAGGGCATCAAAGCTTCCTGACCCGGCAGAGACCGGAAGTGCCGGAAGCTTCTTCAAGAATCCTGTAGTCCCCAGGTCTGACTTCGAACGTATATTGTCAGTTACAAAGGTGGCGCATGGAGCTGATTATCCGGTGCCGCATTTTGATGCGGGCTCAGGGTTCATAAAGGTGCCTGCTGCCTGGCTTATAGACCAGTGCGGACTCAAAGGGATGCGCCTCGGCAATGCAGCTGTCTACAGCAGGCAGCCACTTGTAATCGTTAACCTTACAGGCGCAGCTGCTCCAGAAGAGATACTGGCGCTTGAGGCGAAGGTCGTGAAGGCAGTCCATGACAAGTTCGGGGTCATGCTCCGTCCTGAAGTAGAACATATATAAAAGTATCAGCAGATGAGTTCTTTCGTAGTTGAAGGCGGCCATAAGCTCAGCGGTACAATACGTCCGCAGGGTGCCAAGAATGAGGCACTTGAGGTAATAAGCGCGGTATTGCTCACTTCTTCCGAGGTGACGATATCCAATGTACCTGAGATCCTCGATATACGCAACCTGATCCTTCTCCTTGAAGGAATGGGGGTGAAGGTCAAGAGGATGGAGAAAGGGAAATATTCTTTCAAGGCAGACGACATTGACCAGGATTATGTCAACAGCGAAGATTTCGTCCGCAAATGTGCTTCTTTCAGAGGTTCGCTTATGGTAGTCGGTCCTCTTCTTGCCCGTTTCGGCCATACATGGTTCCCGAAGCCAGGCGGAGATAAGATCGGCCGCCGCAGGGTCGATACACATATTACAGGAATGCTCAATCTCGGTGCAGAGCTCAGATACGACCAGGACCGCAAGGCATTTTATCTCTATGTGCCTGAAGGAAAACACCTGACAGGAAAATACATGCTCCTGGATGAGGCCTCTGTGACCGGAACAGCCAATATACTGATGGCCGCGACTCTTGCGGAAGGGGAGACGACCATATACAATGCCGCGTGCGAGCCATATATCCAGCAGCTGTCAAGGATGCTTGTGAGAATGGGGGCAAAGATAGAGGGAATAGGATCCAACCTTCTGAAGGTCACTGGTGTACCTGAACTGGGGGGAGCCGAGCATACTCTGCTTCCGGACATGATCGAGATAGGTAGCTTCATAGGGATGGCTGCGATGAACAGGAGCTCGATAACAATCAAGGATGTGTCCTATTCGGATCTCGGTATGATCCCGGATGCTTTCAGACGGCTAGGCATCACAGTGGAGCAGCGCGGAGACGACATTTTCATTCCTGAGCAGGAAAGCTATGTGATAGAGTCTTTCATGGACGGGTCTATCATGAACATTTCCGATGCTCCGTGGCCGGGGCTTACTCCTGACCTGCTGAGTGTGATGCTGGTGGTAGCCACACAGTGCCGCGGAAGTGTGCTGATACACCAGAAGATGTTCGAAAGCAGGCTCTTCTTCGTGGACAGGCTCATAGACATGGGGGCGCAGATCATACTCTGCGATCCTCACAGGGCTGTAGTCATCGGCCATGACCATAATTTCAGGCTCAGGGCCAACAATATGCTTTCACCTGACATCAGGGCCGGTATAGCCATGCTCATTGCAGCGATGTCAGCCAAGGGTACAAGTGTAATCGGGAACATAGAGCAGATAGACAGGGGATACGAAGACATAGACCTGCGCCTCAATGCCCTCGGAGCCAGCATTACGCGGCAGTCATAGTGTCCTTTCTCCCATTGAATAGTGTCTTTCTTCCCATTGATGGGGAATTTCAGGATTTCTTCCTTATGATATTCAGACCGTCCCTTACGGGCAGGATCACAGATTCGACCCTCTGGTCGGCCTTCACCATGTCATTGAATGCAGCTATACCCTGTGTCTGCCTGTCCTGTGGCATAGGGTCCTGGCATACCTTCCCGTCCCATAGCACGTTGTCTGCAAGTATATAGCCGCCGGGACGCACCATATCGAAGACTGCCCTGTAGTAGTCACAGTATTCCCTCTTGTTGGCATCGATGAAGACAAGATCGTAGCATCTGTCCTTCAGACGGTCAAGTGTCTCCTTGGCATCACCTATGTGCAGGGTTATCCTGTCTGCAAGACCTGCTTTTTCAAAGCCTTCAAGTATCAGGTCCTCAAGCTCGTCGTTGATCTCAAGCGTATCAAGATGCCCGCCAGCCTCAAGTCCTGAGGCAAGACAGACGGCAGAATATCCTGTGAATGTACCTATCTCAAGGATGTCGTGGGGCCGGATCATTTCCGTGAGCATGGTCAGGAACCGGCCCTGTACAGCTCCTGAAAGCATCCTTGCGTGGTTGGTCCTTATGTTGGTCTGTCTCTGTATCCACGCCAGTGCCTCTGTCTGGTCAGAGGAGTGTTCTGTTATATATTTTGCGAGTGCATCCATGGTGTCTCGTCTTTCTTCGCCTACATGAAAATGAGCCTTGACATCCTGTCTTTGTCGAAGAGCCTGGCTGCCATGCTTCTTATGTCTTCTGCTGTGACCGCTTCAATCTTTGCCTTTGTGGTGCTGTCTTCCGGAATTTCCCCGTAGGTCATGAGGCTTTTGCCCATGGAGAGACATTGTGTCTCTCCATTGTCGGAGCTTATGGCCAGCTGACCGAGGAGCTGCTTCTTTGCCTCTTTCAGTCTTCTGTCGCTGAGAGGCTTGTCCTTGAGCTTGTCAAGTTCTGCATCTATAGCCTTAAGGCATTTTTCTATATTGTCCTTGTCGCACCCGAGGCAGATCACGACTATCCCTGTGTCTGCATACTGTGTGTAGGTGCATTCGACCCCATATACCCAGCCGTGTTTTTCCCTAAGCACAGAATTCAGTATGGAGTTGGTGGCCGGTCCTCCCAGTATATTGCAGAGCAGGATGGTAGTTATCCTGTCTTTCTCTTCGTACAGTGACGGAGCAGTCGAGCCCATCACGCAATTGACCTGATGGTTGCGTCTTGAGATGGTCTTGTCGAATCTTTCTGCTTCCGGTACGCCTGTATCGCGTGCCTGCCCCTGCGACGCATCTGCCTGAGCTGTGCCGAAGTATTTTTCAGCAAGATCTGTGACGGCTTTTTCCATCTTTGCCTCATCGATATCAGCCACTACGGTAAAAGCCATCTCGGCCGGTCTGAACTTTTCCTTTACGAATCTTGAAAGTTCTTCTCTGGATGTCTTCTTTACAGATGATACAGTCCCGAGTATCGGTCCGGAAAGAGGGTGTCCTGCAAAGAGCATCTCCTCAAATCTGTCGTATATTTCTTCTGATGGTGAATCCTTATATGAGTTGATCTCATCTATGACTACACTCTTTTCCGTCTCTATTTCGTTTTCCGGGAAAGTGGCAGTTGTCGCGATTTCAAGAAGAAGTGAGGCCGCTTTCCTGAGATCTTCCTTAAGGACAGTAGCATGCAGTACTATCTCTTCCTTTGTCGTATATGCATTCAGTTCCCCGCCTAGCTTATCAAGGTAACTGTTTATTACTGAGGCATTCTTCTTCAGCGTGCCTTTGAAAAGTGTATGTTCTACAAAATGTGCTGTCCCGGGATGGAATCCTTTTTCATCCCTTGTACCGCACCGTATGCTTAGCGCACAGTATCCTACCGCAGACCCGCTTTTCTTTACGGCATATCTCATGCCGCAGGCCGCTTTCCCGCACTTCATGGTATAATCGTGATATTCAGATATGTTATTTTCTTCCGGCCGTTATCCTCATAATGTCTTCCGGAAGAAATCCAGGGCCGGTCTTCTTTGTGATGCGGTGTCTCCTGAAATAGTACAGTTCATGTGTGCCTGTATCAATCAGCATCTTGTAGCAATATGATCCAGGGACAGGATCCGTCGGAGTCACCGTGTAGCTTATGAGTGTCTCAGGCGTATTCTCAAGCATGAGGTCGTCAGCGGTCTCCTCATCGGTAGCCTGGATGCCGTCCTTGAAGTAGAGCTCTTCAAGATCAGGAGTGATCTCACTTGAGAGGTCATCCCTGGAGAATACTATCGACATGTCTTCCGTATTGATTATGTTTTTTGATGCCCTTGACAATGAGGAATATGCGTTCATATCCTTCTCGAGGACATAGGAGACCTGGGACTGGATTATATCTATGAGGGCTGGCAGGAATATGAATTCCCTTCCTGAAGGATAGGATGAAGAGCATACCGGCACCGATACAAGTTCCAGCATATTTCCTATGCCTTGACCGGACTCTTCTCCACCCTTTACAAGGGTAAGCATATCTATGCCTGGCGCGGATTCTTTTCTGAAGCGGCTCTTTACAAGAAGCAGGAAATAGTAGTCGCTGTTTCCTTTCATCTGCTCGAATTCAGCTGCAGTGCAGAATTCAAACGGTGATATATACCATTTGGTCCTGATCTCCTCGGAAAGTGCGGAGTCGAAGAATTCATTGCCGGAAAGCACTATCTTCGTCGTCTTTTCCTGGAAATCCTCTATCTTGGCACCTTTGGTTATAATCTGCGCCTGGGCCGCCATGGTAAGCGGCAAGACTATTGTCAGGGCAATAAGCAGTAATCTTTTCATCGCAATGTTCCTCCGTAGGGATATATTATCTTCCATTCGGTTCATCTTGTCCGGATATGGGCAGCAAAGTTACAAAATTATGCTTAAATTTGTCGGCTATGACAGATTATATAGTATCAGCGAGAAAATACCGTCCGGAGAATTTCGAATCTCTGGTGGGACAGGACAATATAGCCCGAACTCTCAAGAATTCCATAATGAGAGGGCAGCTTGCGCATGCCTATCTTTTCTGCGGTCCGCGAGGTGTGGGAAAGACAAGTACTGCAAGGATCTTTGCCAAGACAATAAACTGTTCGAATCCTACCCCGGACATGGACCCTTGCGGGAAATGTGAGTCGTGTATCTCGTTCGCCGAGGGACGCTCATACTGCATCCATGAGCTGGATGCTGCATCCAACAACGGTGTCGACGACATAAAGGCTCTGATGGAGCAGGTAAGGATACCTCCTCAGGTCGGGAAATACAGCGTCTACATCATCGATGAGGTCCATATGCTTTCGCAGTCAGCCTTCAATGCTTTCCTCAAGACTCTTGAGGAGCCGCCGGCACATGCGATATTCATTCTCGCGACAACTGAGAAGCATAAGATACTTCCGACGATCCTCTCCAGATGCCAGACATATGATTTCAACAGGATCACTGTTGACAACATCGTGCGTAATCTGAGACATATAGCTGATCTGGAGGGCATAAGCATAGATGACGAGTCTCTCCATGTCATAGCCATGAAGGCAGACGGTGCGATGCGTGATGCCCTTACCATATTTGACCAGACAGTCGCATTCTGCGGTACTGACGTCAAGTACAAGGATGTCATAGCAAACCTCAATGTCCTTGACTATGAGCACTGCTTCAGCCTTGTGGATGATTTCCTGACCGGAAATTATCAGGCAGCACTTCTGAAATTCGACGAGATCCTAGCGAAAGGATTCAATGCACTGCATTTCGTGTCGGCTCTCAGCAGCCATTTCCGTGATCTGATAGTCAGCAAGAGCGGTGGACTTGATGCTTTGCTGGAGCTTCCTGACTCTCTGAAGAAAAGATATGCGGAACAGGCTTCCAGATGTCCTTCCGGATTTCTGTACGAGTGTCTCAATACGACTCTCCAGTGTGAGTCCGGCTATCGGCAGAGTGTCAATCCGAGGCTCCATATTGAGTTCACCCTGCTGAAGCTGTCGACAATGCTGTCAAGAATGGGTGCAGTACCTGTGTCTGCGCCACAGCAGGTGGCCCGGCCGGCGTCACAGCCTGCTTCAAATCCTGTGTCCCAGCCGGCCACTCAGCCTGTACAGCCGGTATCCCGGCCGCAGACTGTTCCTCAGCCGCAGGCCAGAGCGGAACTTCGTCCTGAAGCTCAATCCGCTCCGGAGTCCGTACTTCCCCAGGACCGTCAGCAGACTGCACCTCAGGCATCCGAGACTCCTGAGGCAGAGACCCGTGTGAGGCGCCGCTCCTCGAAGTCAGCTGGATCCGCTATTTCTCTCAAGTCGATTGCAAATGATCCGGACCCTGGTCAGGACACTGCCGCTTCGGCATCAGCGGTCAATTCTGCCCCTGTAGCAGATGCTGTTCCGTCAGACGAGGTACTCAAGTCATGCTGGTCATCTCTCGTATCTGAATATTCTGCACAGCCAAGGCTGGCAAACGCTTTGGAGTCAGCTACTTTGGAATTCAATATGGAAGAAGATCATAAGACATTGGTCTTCAGGGTGTTCAACGTGGCGCAGAAAAAGTGGATAGAGGAAAAGAGACTGAGAGAACTGGAAGGAAAGCTACAGAGGCTTGCCGGTTCGTCAAAGGTCTTTCTCCGGGTGGATGTACTGCCTGATGAGGAGAGTGTACCTGATGTCCCTTATACGCCTACAGAGCAGGCCCAGGTGCTTATGCAGAACAACGCTGAGGTGAGGACACTGATTACGGACCTCGGCTTTGACATCAAGTGACAAAACAAAAAACAAGAAAATCCCTTATGAAACTCCGTTGCGAAAATCTTGTAAAGAAATATGGCGTCCGTACCGTGGTGAAAGGTGTCTCCATGGAGGCGGAACAGGGGGAGATCGTAGGATTCCTCGGGCCTAACGGTGCGGGAAAGACGACCAGTTTCTATATGATAACAGGTCTTGTGGTTCCGAATGCCGGACGCATATTCCTTGATGATGAAGACATCACCAATCTCCCTATGTACAAGAGGGCCCAGAAAGGTGTGGGATATCTTGCCCAGGAGGCATCGGTGTTCCGCCGCATGTCCGTAGAGGACAACATAATGTCTGTGATGGAGATGAAAGGCTACAGCAAGGCTGAGAGAAAGGAGCGTCTGGAGTCACTTATCGATGAGTTCGGACTTCATAAGGTGCGTAAGAGCCTCGGCATACAGCTTTCCGGAGGTGAACGCCGCCGCTGCGAGATAGCGAGGGCGCTTTCCATCGACCCGAAGTTCATCCTTCTCGACGAGCCGTTCGCCGGTGTCGACCCTATTGCGGTGGAAGATATACAGCATATAATAGCAAAGCTGAAATATAAGAACATAGGTGTCATCATCACCGACCACAATGTCGGTGAGACACTTGCCATAATCGACAGGGCATATCTTCTTTATGAGGGAACGATTCTCCAGAGCGGCACCCCTCAGCAGCTTGCCGACGATGACGAGGTGAGGACAAAATATCTAGGATCAAACTTCGTCCTCAAACGTTCGGTGGCCATAGACGGAGCCCCGGCCAATGATGCCAAGGCTACGCAGGCGGCGGACCGGAAGTCAAAGGCTCAGTAGACGTAGGTCTTCACATCATCTGCCGTGATCCTGTCTCCTGACAGTATCAGCAGCCTTTCAACGACATTGCGAAGTTCCCTGATGTTTCCTGTCCAGTTCTTGTCTATAAGAAGCTGCATGGCATCAGGATCTACTTCCCTGCGTGAGAGGGCTGATTCAGAGCAGATCTGGTCTATGAAATAATCTACCAGAAGCGGAATGTCGGACTTGCGCTCATCGAGTGACGGGACATTGATGACTATTACGCTTAACCTGTGGTACAGGTCTTCCCTGAAATTACCTTTTGCGATTTCTTCGCGGAGGTTCTTGTTGGTGGCGGCTATCACCCTGACATCCACCTGGATGTCCTTGTCGCTTCCTACCCTTGAAAGTTTCTTTTCCTGCAGCACTCTCAGAACCTTTGCCTGGGCGGCAAGGCTCATGTCCCCGATCTCATCGAGGAAAAGAGTGCCTCCGTCAGCCTGTTCGAATTTACCCTTGTGCTGCTTTATCGCTGATGTGAAAGCACCTTTCTCATGCCCGAAGAGCTCGCTCTCGATCAGTTCGGACGGTATTGCTGCGCAGTTGACCTCTATGTAAGGCATAGAGGAGCGGTTGCTTTTCTGGTGCAGGCTCCTTGCCACAAGTTCCTTTCCTGTGCCGTTGGATCCTGTGATCAGCACCCTGGCATCAGTAGGTGCAACCCTGTCGATCATCTCCCGGATATGCCTGATGGCGTCCGATTCGCCTATCATCTGCTGCCCGTAGACTTTCTTTGTGAGTCTCTTGGTCTCTGTGACAAGCGAGACCTTTTCGGTGGCGTTCTTTATGGTTATGAGAATCCTGTTGAGGTCAAGGGGCTTCTGGATGAAGTCGAAGGCTCCTTTCTTTATGCAGTCTACAGCAGTGTCTATGTCGCCATGTCCTGATATCATGACAATCGCTGAATCTACTCCTTCATTGTGGAGCTTTTCGAGGACTTCTACACCGTCCATGTTAGGCATCTTGATGTCGCAGAAAATGACACTGTATTTTTCTTTTTCTGCCATCTCGCAGCCTGTGGCCCCGTCTTCGGCGACATCGGCCTCGTATCCTTCGTCTGTCAGTATTTCCTTGAGTGAATTCCTTATGGAGCGCTCGTCATCGATTATAAGAATCTTCATTTCAGTTGTCTTTATAGTTAGCGATCAGTGCAAATATCGTATATTTTCTTATCTGTTTGTCTAAAAATTTCTATTTTTGTGGACTAAACGTGTACTGATGCATATACCTGACATAACCATTGCGATTGACGGATATTCTTCAACGGGCAAAAGTTCCTTTGCACGGATGATTGCCCGGGAGTTCGGTTTCCTTTATCTCGATTCCGGGGCTCTGTACCGGGGTGTTACATTGTATGCCATTGAGAACAATCTGATTTCTCCAGACGGGACGATCGATGTCCCTGGGCTGTCTTCTGCCCTGGAAAGTCTGGACATACATTTTGTGGGCACCGGAGATGACCGCCGTACATATATGGGCAGCCGGTGCATAGAGACAGAGATACGGTCTCTTGCCGTCTCGGGAAAGGTCAGCCCTATAGCTGCTGTCCCTCAGGTCCGCGCCTATGTGGATGCGCGCCTCAAGGAGATGGGCCGGAAGAAAAGAGTAGTGCTTGACGGAAGGGACATCGGGACTACTGTCTTCCCTGATGCAGAACTCAAGATATTCATGACCGCCGATGTCAATGTGAGGGCGGAACGCCGTGCCGCAGAGATGCGTTCCAGAGGTGAGGATGTCAGGACCGAGGATGTCCTGCACAATCTCCAGGAACGTGACTACATAGATTCCCACAGGGAGACATCCCCGCTTGCCATGGCAGATGATGCAGTAGTACTTGACAATTCGCACATGACCCTCCAGGACCAGATGGTCTGGCTGAAGGGGATAATGGCGAAAAAGTTCCATCTGACCGAAAGGGATTAAATCTTCTTTTATGAGCATCACTGTAGACATTGACAGCAATTCGGGGTTCTGTGCGGGAGTCATCCGCGCCATCGGGAAGGCGGAAGAATTCCTCGACAACCGCAAGGATAAGGAGACAAGACTGTTCTCCCTCGGCTCGATAGTTCATAACGATGCTGAGCTCAAGAGGCTTGAAGCAAAGGGGCTGGTATGTATTGACAGGGATGATCTGGACGATATGATGGATGCCGGGAATGAGACCCTGCTCATAAGGGCCCATGGAGAGCCTCCACAGACCTATGTGAAGGCAAAGGCACATGGATTCAATGTCATAGACTGTACATGTCCAGTGGTCCTGCGTCTGCAGAAGGATATACGTGAGGCTTATGAGAGGCTCAAGGAACGCAACGGGCAGATAGTGATCTTCGGCAAGCCGGGGCATGCGGAAGTCCTGGGCCTTATAGGCCAGGTGGACGGAAAGGCCGTTGTCATAGAGGATATGAAGATGATGCTCGATGCGGTAGCTGACGGCTCCATCGATCTCAGACGTCCTGTGGAGATCTTCTCCCAGACCACAAAGAGCCCTGCCGAATATGCTGCGGTATGCGCCAGGCTTGAGCAGATGATGGCTGAGGCTGCAGAGCTTTCTATGGAGAGATTCAAGGGCACGAGGTTGTTTGTATCACACAATACGATCTGTTCGCAGGTGGCGTCAAGGCATGCCAAGCTTTCGGCGTTTGCGATAGAACATGACATCATAATCTTCGTGTCGGGCAAGGCAAGCTCAAACGGGAAAGTCTTGTGTGAACGATGCAAGTCTCTAAATATCAGGACGTACCATATTGATTCTCCAGAGGAGCTCCGCAAGGAATGGTTCCGCTCAGACGACAAGGCCGGAGTCTGTGGCGCAGCCTCGACTCCGAAATGGCTGCTTGAAGATGTGGCACGTGAGATATTGTCATACAATGATTGACGGGCGGGTGAGTCAGAAAGAAAATTTTGCAGAAATTCCGACAATTTATAATTTTGCAACCGCAAATTCTTACAGTCAATTACACTAGTGTCCACTAAAAAATCATAAAAGTTCTTTGAAAATATTGAAGGATAGGAATTTACAGAGATAAAACGAGCGCAACGATTTGAATTTATCTTTGCCAGACTATCGTAGAATGGCACATGAATAAA
>JADIMK010000098.1 GCA_017694785.1 Candidatus Cryptobacteroides intestinigallinarum | reverse complement strand
AACCTCGACAAGGAGAGCGAGCCAGATATCTACAACGCAATCAAGAGAGACGCACTTCTCGAGAACGTTACTGTAGATGCAAACGGCAAGATCGACTTCGCTGACAAGAGCGTTACAGAGAACACCCGCGTATCTTACCCTATCTACCACATCAACAACATCGTTAAACCGGTATCAAAGGGTCCTCACGCAAAACAGGTGATCTTCCTTTCTGCTGATGCATTCGGCGTACTTCCTCCAGTTTCCATCCTTACTCCAGAGCAGACCCAGTACTACTTCCTTTCAGGATTTACCGCTAAGCTCGCAGGTACAGAGCGTGGAATCACAGAGCCTACTCCTACCTTCTCAGCTTGCTTCGGTGCTGCATTCCTTTCACTTCACCCGACCAAATACGGTGAGGAACTCGTAAAGAGAATGAAAGCTGCAGGTGCAAAGGCATACCTTGTAAACACAGGCTGGAACGGAACAGGCAAACGTATCTCTATCCGTGATACCCGCGGAATCATCGACGCTATCCTCGACGGTTCTATCGAGAAGGCTCCTACAAAGACCATCCCTTACTTCAACTTTGAAGTTCCTACCGCTCTTCCTGGTGTTGATCCTGCAATCCTCGACCCTCGCGACACTTACGCTGACGCAAGCGCATGGGATACAAAGGCAAAAGACCTTGCAGGCCGCTTCATCAAGAACTTCGAGAAATTCACCGGCAACGAGCTCGGCAAGTCTCTCGTAGCTGCTGGCCCAAAGCTCTAGTCTATACAGACTCAGACAAGTCTACACATGCTGACGGCTGAAAAGCTGAGGCAACCAGATAACGGCAGGCTCCGGAAATTCCGGAGCCTGTTTTTTGTGTCATTATGGAAAAAATCGCCATCGGAATTTCTCGCCCCTACGGGAGACACAGCGGTATCGATATATGTTATTCATGCCACGAACAAAAGTTTGTGAATTATTTTATACCTTTGGCTGGCTTTTGGATTCAATCCTGATTCAGACAACCATAAGAAACAGTATATATGAAACGTACATTGTCAATTGCAGCAGCCGTCATTCTGGCGACCCTTGCATCCTGTTCACAGTACAAGTATGAGACTGTGAAGGGAGATCCCCTAGGGACAAAGATCTACACCCTGGACAACGGGCTCAAGGTGTACATGAGCGTCAACAAGGAGACTCCGCGCATCCAGACCTATATCGCAGTCAAGGTCGGTGGAAAGAACGACCCATCAGAGACTACCGGACTTGCCCATTACTTCGAGCATCTCATGTTCAAGGGGACTCCGAACTACGGTACGTCAGACTACCAGACAGAAAAGCCTATGCTTGACCAGATTGAGCAGCTTTTCGAAGTCTACAGGCAGACTGATGACGAAGCCGAAAGGACAGCAATCTACCATCAGATCGACTCGATTAGCTACGAAGCCTCAAAGCTTGCCATCCCTAACGAATATGACAAGCTTATGTCTATCATCGGAGCGACAGGCACAAACGCATTCACCTCACAGGACATGACAGTCTATGTGGAAGACATCCCTTCAAACGAGATTGAGAACTGGGCGATGATCGAGGCTGACAGGTTCAAGGAGCCGGTCATCAGAGGATTCCACACTGAGCTTGAGACCATCTATGAGGAGAAGAACATGTCCCTGACACAGGACAGCAGGAAAGTATCTGAGGCACTGTATGCAGCCCTCTTTCCTCACCATCCTTACGGCACACAGACTGTCCTCGGCACTCAGGAACATCTCAAGAACCCGTCAATCACAAATGTGAAGAACTACCACAAGACATGGTATGTGCCTAACAACATGGCCATCTGCCTTTCAGGAGACTTTGATCCGGACGAGATGGTGACAGTGCTCAACAAGTATTTCGGGGACATGCAGCCGAACCCTGAGCTTCCAGTGCTCCAGTTCGAGAAGGAAACCCCTATCACAACCCCTGTCGTCAAGGAAGTCTATGGACTTGAAGCTGAGAACATCACACTCGGATGGAGGCTTCCGGAAGCTACCGACAAATCAAACGATGTAGCCAACATTGTAAGTTCCATACTCTACAACGGACAGGCAGGACTCATCGACATCGACCTTCTCCAGCAGCAGAAGTTGCTTTCCGCCTATGCATACAACAACAGCCAGCCTGACTACAGCACATTCGTAGTATCCGGAAGACCTAAGGACGGCCAGACACTCGACCAGGTACGTGACCTTCTTCTTGCAGAAGTCGCAAAGCTCCGCTCCGGAGACTTCGACGAGAGCCTTATTGAAGCTACTATCAACAACTACAAGATGTACATGATGCACAGCTATGAGGACAACAGCAGCAGAGCGATGCTTTATGTGATGTCTTTCATAAACGGCTCTGACTGGGCTGACGAGGTCCAGATGCTTGACAGGATGGCTAAGATCACAAAGCAGGATGTCATCGACTGGGCAAATGAATATCTTGGTGCTGACAGCTACGCAGCCATCTACAAGCTCCAGGGAGAAGACAAGACAGTGCAGAAGATCGCAGCTCCTAAGATCACCCCTATTGTGACCAACAGGGATATGCAGAGCGAATTCCTCACACAGATACAGAACAACAAGGTAAAGCCTATCGAGCCTGTATTCGTAGACTACAGCAAGGACATGTCTACATTCCAGTCTGTCCCGGGAGTCGAGGTCCTCTACAAGCAGAACACCATGAACGACCTGTTCACTCTCATATATGTATTCAACACCGGTACTGAGAGCGACCCTGCCCTTAACCTCGCGGCTGACTATGTGTCATACCTCGGCACAGCAGACATGAGTGCAGAGCAGATGGCATCAAGGCTCTATGAGACAGCATGTTCATTCAATATCAGCGCCGGTGCAAGCCAGACATCTGTTACGATTTCCGGCCTGAGTGAAAACATGGGTGAAGCAATAGATCTGGTGGAAAATCTCATAAAGGGAGCACAGCCGAATGATGCCATACTTGCAAATCTCAAGGCAGACAGCTTCAGGAGCAGGGCAAACGCAAAGCTCAGCCAGGGAAGCTGCTTCGGAGCTCTCCAGAGATACATGATATACGGGCCTGAATTCATAGAGAAGACCGTACTCAAGAACGACGAGATCGAAGCCCTGACATCAGAAGAGCTAATATCAAAGATAAGCAGTCTGATGGACTGCACTCATGAGGTGCTCTACTACGGACCTATGGACCAGAAGGAATTCGCCAAGACTCTTGAAGCCCACCATCAGGTGTCAGGAGACCTGAAACCTCTTGAAAGGACATATCCTAAGGCCCTTGAAGTGAAGGACAACAATGTGGTGCTTGCTCAATATGATGCAAAGCAGCTCTATCTGCTCCAGTACTCCGACAGAGGAGAGAAACTCAGTATCCCTGACGAACCGGGCATCACTCTCTACAACGAATACTTCGGCGGAGCGATGAACTCAATCGTGTTCCAGGAGATGAGGGAAGCAAGAGGACTTGCATACACAGCCATGGCACAGCTTGCATCTCCTTACTTCCTTGACGGGGACTACTACTATATAGCCTTCATCGCTACCCAGAACGACAAGTTCAAGCAGGCTGTCGAGGCATTCGATGACATCATCAACAACATGCCGGAATCACAGGCTGCATTCGATGTGGCCAAGGAGTCTCTCATCAACAGGATCCGTACCCAGCGTACAGTCCGTGACCAGGTGCTCTGGAACTATATCTCAGACAGGGAGCTCGGGCTCAAGGAACCTCTTGACAGGCAGATCTTCGAATCAGTGCAGGCCATGACCCTAGACGATGTCAAGGCTGTTCAGGAGAAATGGGCAAAAGACCGCTGCTACACCTACGGCATCCTCGGAGACAAGAATGACATCGACATGGATTTCGTAAGAAGCCTCGGTCCTGTAAAGGAAGTTACCCTTGAAGAAATCTTCGGATACTGATAAAATCAGAGTATGAATATCGGGGACGGTGTTTTGCGCGGAAGACAGCGCAGGGCTACCGTCCCTTTTTCGACTCCTATCTGATCAAGCGCATCAGCAGCACAGCGGAAAGCGAGGTCCGGAGTATTGTTGTTCTCGCTGAGATGGCAGAGGAAGATATTCTTCAGGCCAGGATGCCAGAAACGCTTTATTGCAGATGCACACTCGTCGTTGCTCAGATGTCCGTTGCCCTGCGCGATACGCATCTTCAGCTCATAGGTGTATGATCCGGCTATGAGCATTTCCATGTCATAGTTGGATTCCACCACGACAGTATCGGCCTCCGATGCCAAGGCCACGGCTTCATCGGTCATCCTGCCGATATCAGTCATTATCACGAACCTGTGGTCACCGTAGCATATTGCATAACCGACAGTCTGTGTGGCATCGTGCGGCACTTCAAAATACCTTACTGAAGCTGGACCGACCTCATTCCACCCGCCGCCGGCGAGGACTTTTGAACATCCGCTGAACCAGGGTGCGGTGAAAGTATGCCTCATCAGAGCCCCTTTGAGGACTTCAGTCGTATAGACGGGCTTGTGCAGGCGTTTGCAGAACGATCCGAGATGACGGATATGGTCCATATGATCATGTGTGACGAGAATGCAGCTGAAAGAGTCCAGCGAAAGTGAATTCTCTTCAAGAAGCTTCTTCAGACGCCGCAGGCTCACCCCGGCATCGATCAGAAGACCATCTTCACCTGTCCCGAGATAGTAGCAGTTACCGCAGCTGCCGCTGGAAAAGCTGATGAACTTCAACATTTCTCCAATTCCTCCAGTCTGGTGTACAGGGCTGTCTTAAGGTCTGATCCCTGAGGATAGAACAGCACATTGATACCTGCAGATGACGCGACATCTATATTGGTCCGTGAATCATCTATGAAAAGCATCTTCTCCGGAGCAATACCGATTTCTGATACAACCCTACGGTAAATCTCAACAGACGGCTTCAGCAGCTTCATCCTGTAGGAAAGGAACTGTTTCCTGAATATGCTGTCCATCGGCAGGCCTGCTTCAGCGAAAAGCTGACGGCAGCGGACCATCGAAATACCGTTGTTGTTGCTCAGGAGATAAAGGTCATACTTTTTCCCGAGCTCCCTGAGGAGCTCGATCTTATATGCATCCACACCGGTAAGTAGAGCCCACATGGCATGGTCCACGGCATTTTCCTTAGAGCAGTCGGCATCAGTGACGCCTGGTCTGGGTTCGGCTCCGGCCAATATCCTTCTGCGGAACTCTTCATCGGAGATCAGCCCTTGCTCAAGGTCTGAATAGAACCCTTTCTGATGAGAGGCATCAAGCAGCTCGCCGATATTCCTGTAACCGACATCTTCAACGAATGCCTTCTTGCATCTGTCCACATCAAGGTTGACGAGGACACCTCCCAGATCAAATATTATAGCTTCTATCATCTTTATTGTTGTTTATTGCCGCGGCTAACGCGCATCCTCCTCACAGTAGCGTTTTATGACGCTATATGCATCGGAGACACCGAGTTCACCTGCGCGGGAAAGGTCTATGCAGCCTTTCTCCTTGTCTTTCAGATATATCAGGACAAGCCCCCTGTTGAAGTATGCATCGCCCATATACGGATAAAGCTCAATGGCTTTGGTATAGCTTTCTATCGACGGGACATGTTCTGAAGCCAGGCAGTACAGATTGCCCAGATTGAAATACACATAAGGTATGTCCGGGACAAGTTCAGCTGCCTTCTGCATGTCTGCAATGGCATCGGAATAGTCATACTGGCGGCTCACCTGGTCGCGGACACGCGCCCGTGTAGTACCTGCATCATCCATCGTCAGCACCTGTACATTGCTTTCAATCGACGAAATAAAGTCGATCATTTCCGCCCTGAGAACGCCCCTGTTGAGATAATAGAATGCGGCATAATACCTTGAAAGATCATCCCCAGACCCAGACTTTCCAGACAAGCCGGAAGGTCCTGAACCACCCGTGGCCTCCGATCCGGCCTCGGCTTTCTCTATGGCCTGGGTATAATAGTTCAGAGAAGAATTGTACCGCTTGTCTTCGTATTCATACATGGCTCTCAGGAAATCATTCAGGGCCGTCCCTGCTGCAGAGGCATCGCCGTAGATCTTTTCCTCATATTCAGCCAAGGCAGAGGATGTCCAGAGTGTATCGCTGCCGGTGATGGCAATCTCCACAGGCGATCCTGCGATGAACCTGTCCAGAAGAGGATGCTCGAATTTCCGCTGGAGAGCATAGTCTGTCCTGTCCTTCAGCGGAGCAAGGACAAATTTGTACAGAGGCCTGAGCCTGATGTCTATATCCCTATGCTGCAGAAGTTCATCATTGAAATCCTTCTGTGCGAATTCCGCATCAAGAGCCAGGAGCGAACTGTACTTCTTGGTAGTATCGGCAAACGAAGTCGCATTTTCTGCTGTAGCGGCACGGTACTCGGCAACTTTCTTGCGTGCGGTCTCATAGTCTTCCTTGGATGACTTGTAGTCTCCGAGCATATTCTTGACATAGGCCCTGTTCATATAGGCCTTGGCGAAATCCGGATACAGGTCTATGGCCTTGTCGTAGTCTTCAAGCGCATCCTGCCAGCGGGACATCTCGATGAAGACAGATGCCCTGTTGAAATATGCCAGGACATTGTCCGGGTTGATGTTCAGCACGCGGTCCATATCGGAAAGAGCCCCTTCATAGTCACCTACCTGAGCCCTGATAAGGCCTCTGTTGTAGAGGGTAAGGGCATTGCCGGGCTCATCCTTCAGGACTCTGTTGAGATCGGCCATCGCCCCTATGTAGTCCTTCTTTTCATAGAGCATGATGGCTCGGTTGAAATAGGCGTATGTACTGGTGCTGTCAAGCTCTATCGCCTTGTCCATGTCGGCTATCGCCTTGTCATACTCCTGCTCAGAGGCATAGAGCCGGCCTCGCCTGATATATCCTTCCGGATCGAACCGGTCCAGTCTGATGGCGGTATTGTAGTCTTCCAGGGCCCTGGTGGTATCCTTGAGGAAAAGATAGCTTGCCCCACGGTTGAGATAGGCTGACGGATCCTTAGGTTCCTTCCTGATATAGCGGTTGAAGTCAGACACAGCCTTGTCGAACTGCTGAGACAGGAAATACGTCACGCCCCTTGTGAAGTAAAGCCCGACATATCCGGGCCGGAGGTCTATGGCACGCTGCAGGTCCGCGAGGGATTCGTCATATTTTCCGAAGCGGCTCAGGGTTATGGCCCTGTAGTGATATCCGGACGTGAATACAGGATTGAGCCTGACGGAATTGTCGAAGTCGCTCTGGGCTCCGCGCAGGTCGCCGAGATTGTATTTGGCTATGCCCCGGAAGAAATATGTCCAGTAATCGGTCGTGTCCAGCCTGGCCAGTACATTGAAATTCTCTATAGCAAGCGAATATTTGCCGTCGGCAAGAGCCTGCCGTCCGCGGAATGAAAACACATCCTTGTCGTATTGGGCAAGAGCCATGGATTCACAGAGTGAAACCACGGACACTATGGCAAGCAACAATTTTACGACATGACGCATCCCGCCGAACAAAAAATTTCCTATTACTGCTTAAATTTTCTAATTTTGGCCTCCCGAAAATGACGCCAAACTGCAAATATAATCATTTATCATGCCGGCAACGTCAAAACACTTCAAAAAAAGACACATATTTGCTGCCTTCACGGCAGTGGCCATGATATACCTGACAGCTCCGATATGCTGCCCGGCACAGAGCGCATGGTCAGCCAATGACAATGCCGCCCATAATGTAGTGTGGGAGAGCCGTCTTCTGCATGAAATAGGGTTCCTCTCGAACTCCCTTTGCGCCGGAAGGGCCACAGGGACAGCCGGAGGGAACGAGGCCGCATTCTATATAATGAGAAGATTCAGCGAGGAAGGTCTTCTCAGCTTCGGGGGATCATACGCGAAGCATGTATTCGCCGGAGGCGGGATTATAGGGCACAATGTCATCGGAATGCTTCCGGGATCAAAGAAAGACCCATGCAGGTCATATATAATTGTCGGCGCCCACTACGACCATCTGGGAATCATCAACGGAAAGCTTTACCCGGGGGCAGACAGCAATGCTTCCGGAACAGTGGCCATGCTTACCCTGTCAGACATGTTCTTCGCCATGAAACTGCTGGGCAAGACCTACCGTTCAAACATCATCTTCGTCGCATTCGATGCCAACGGAATGAATCTGGCCGGTTCACAGGCCCTCTGGAGAATGCTGGAAGCCGGAGAACTCACAGATCCTCTTACAGGAGAAGCTGTCACACCGGACAAGATAAAGCTCATGGTCAATCTCGACCAGATAGGAAGCTCTCTCTCCCCTCTCTCTTCAGGAAGGAAAGACTATCTGATAATGCTCGGCAACAAGAGTCTTCCCAAGGACAGGCAGTCCCTGCCGGCATTATGCAATACATTCTATGAGACAGGCCTTGAAATTGCGCACACATACTACGGGAGCGAAGACTTCACAAGGATCTTCTACACATTGTCTGACCAGCGTCCGTTCGTGGAAAACGGCATCCCGGCCGTGCTCTTCACCTCCGGCATAACGATGAACAACAACAAGACCATCGACAGGCCCCAGACCCTCGACATGGGAGTGCTACGCAAACGCATAATCTTCATCTTCCACTGGCTGGAAAAGGTGATGTAGAAGACAATCATCAATATATCCTCAAGATTGATTTTTGTATATAATTATCACTATCTTTGTAATAATGTCTGAGGTAGATACTGATCCTAAGGCAAAATTGTGAGATAACTATGGACAAATCCTTGGCAATCATAATTCCAGCATATAAGAGCCGATTTCTCGATCAGGCTCTTGAGTCCGTTGCAAGACAGACATGCCAGGACTTTACTCTCTATGTAGGAGATGACAATTCCCCTGAAGACTTATTCTCGATTGTCCGAAACTATAAGGACCGCATCGCTATTATTTACAAAAAATTCGAGACGAATCTCGGGGGAAAAGATCTTCCTGCACATTGGGAGAGGTGTGTCGAAATGGCAAAAGAGCCATATATATACCTTTTCTCAGATGATGATATCATGCCTTGCGATATAGTTGAAAGATTCCTAAAGACACTTGATCAACATCCAGGACATGGCTTTTTCAGGATGCAGCTTGCCGTCATAGATCAGGACAATAATATCACGAGGTGCAACCAGCCTCTTCAGAAAGAGAACACTGACGCTAGGACACTTTTACTTGACAAGCTTTCCTGCCGGGCTACATCAGCAGCATGTGAATATATATTTTCTGCAAAGTTATTCAAAACTACCGGTGGATTTGTCCACTTTCCTCACGCATGGTGCTCTGACGATGCCACTTGGTTCAGGATGGCAAAAGCCGCAGGAGGAGCAGTATCAATAAAGGGATATCCGGCATTATGGAGGAATGTGGCAAATTGCAACATTTCTGACAGCACTGAATTCGACCATGATAAAGAAAAGGCTACCGCACTGTTCATAGAGTGGCTAGCCAAGAATTATCCTGAACTCAACAAGGACAAAGAATTCATATCCGGCCTATACACATATGTCAGGTGCATACTTGACATTTCCCTGGCAGGAAAATACTCCAGAAAAGGACTCGATGAAATCTGCAATGCCCTAGGCAGATTCTCGAGACGGGCCGCGTCAAGAGTCAGATTCAAATCAATCATCCACCGTCAACATAAAAGACAATAAAGCCGATATGAAGATACTGATAATCACCCCATTCATTCCTTATCCGCTGGATTCAGGAGGGAATCAGGCATTTTTCTCAATGGTCAATTATCTCAAAGATATACACGAGATATCGATAATTATGCCTGTAAACGAATGGGATAAGGACAACTACTTAAGACTTAAAGGAATATGGAAAAATCAAGTAACGTTGTATCCGCATGATAATTCCTTATTTACAAAGAAAGAAGAAAGATATGACTCAAGCTTATATCTGAGGTTCGTTACATATCTTCATGAGTCCACAGGAAGAAAAATCAGACGATATATTGAGCGCCGTATACAGAACATTGCTTCTAGACCGGAAAAGTTCAGGTTCCATTCTACACTTTTCAATCAACTCCCAAAATTTCCGGAAGGATTCATGCAGTTCATATATGATACCTCGCGGAAAGAGAAGTTCGACTGCATACAGGTGGAATTCTATTCCCATTTCCCTTTCAGGATGCTTCTCCCTGAAAATGTAAAGACAGTGTTCGTCCAGCACGAGATACAGTTTGTCCGCCTTGCCAATGAGATGGCCCTCTTCAACAAGGTGATCTGGAACGACAGGGTCCTCTACGAAAGGAAAAAATACGAAGAACTGGCAGAGATGAGGTCCTTTGACCATATCATCACGCTTACGGAAACAGACAAGGAAATACTCTCGGCATATATCCCTGCCGAAAAGATCAGCGTTTCGCCGGCCGTCATACTTCAGATGGACGATGACACTGTATTCAGCAGATGCAGCAATGAATTCGCATTCGTAGGAGGCTGTTCGCATCTTCCTAACCTTGATGCCGTCGTATGGTTCTGCAACAATATCATACCTGTGCTGAGAGAAAAGAAATTCAATTTCAGACTATATGTGGTAGGAAGCTGGAAGAAGAAACTAGCAAAGGCTTTTACCAGAAGATTCCCGGAACTGGTCTTTACAGGATTCGTCAAGGACATAAAGACATTCCTGAGCGGAAAGATTTCCATAGTCCCTATCAGGATAGGAAGCGGAATGAGGATAAAGATCCTGGAGGCAATCAATTCGATGTCTCCGTTCATCACTACGACAAAAGGTGTCGAAGGGCAGGATTTCAGGAACGGGGAAGAATGTATTGTAGCAGATACCGCTGAGGCATTTGCAGAAAGCATGATATCGCTATACTCAGATGTGGCGCTTCAGGAAAAGCTTGCGATGCAGGCCAAGGACAAGATAAGGAAATCATACGACAACACGGCACTCCTGCAACGGCGTGCAGAAATATACGGAAAAATCTGAACAGATGGGACGTCATGCATATCTCATACTGGCCCACAGCAACTTCGGCCAGCTCAAGAAACTCGTCGGGCTGCTGGATGATCCGCGCAACGACATCTTCATCCATGTAGACGGCAAAGCTTCATTTGACAGACATTGCCTTGACGGCATATGCCGGAATTCGAGGCTTGTCCTCACCGACAGGAGATACCGTGTGCATTGGGGCGGGGTGAGCATAATGAGGGCTGAACTGCTGCTTCTGAATACCGCACTTAAGGCCGGGGAATACTCGTATTTTCACCTGCTTTCCGGAATGGACCTGCCTATCAAGGACCAGGACGCCATACACGCCTTCTTTGACAGCCATGCCGGCAAGGAATTCATTGACCTGTGGGATCTCACTCCGGATATGAAGGCCAGGATGATCTACTGGACACCTTTCCCCGAGGGAGAGCGCAACTTCATGCTCCATGCAGTCAACAAGACATTCAGGAATATCCAGAAGACCACAGGACACACAATCAACAATGGCGTGGACTTCAGATATGGATCGCAGTGGTTCAGCATCACAGAAGCCTGTGCAAAATATATCACAGGGAATGCCGCATGGCTGGAAAAAGTCTTCGGGCACACGATAATCTGTGACGAATTCTTCCTGGTGACAGCTGTATGGAACTCTCCGTTCAGGGAAGCAATCTTCAACACCAGCACAAGCCGTACAGAATTCGGCAACATGCGACTGATAGACTGGTCCAGAGGAGAAAGCATCAGACATCCTTGGACTTTCAGGGCATCCGACTGGGATCAGCTGATGGCATCTCCATGCCTTTGGGCAAGGAAATTCGACGAAAGGACAGACAGCAGGATAATAGACATGATATGCAGCAGGTTCAGGCACACGGACAGTCCTCAACAGAATCAGAATTAAAAAGTGACAGGACAATGGGAACAGATAAAAGACATGCCTACCTGATACTGGCACACCACCATTTCGGCCAGCTCAGAAAACTCATCTCCCTTCTGGACGATCCCCGCAACGACGTCTATGTCCATGTGGACAGGAAAGCGGAATTCAATCCCGAAGAATGGAAAGATGTCTGCCGCCGTTCATCTCTCGTATTCCTTCCGGACAGGATAAAGGTAAGCTGGGGAGGCGTCAGCATAATGAGGAGCGAACTTGCTCTGCTCAGGGAAGCTACTGCCAGAGGACATTACGACTATTACCATCTGCTTTCAGGAATGGATCTGCCGATAAAGGACCAGGACACCATCCACGCCTTCTTCGATGAGCACAGCGGCACAGAATTCCTGAACTTCTGGAAATTCAAGAAGACCACGGCATCAAGGTTCCATTATTACACGATATTTCCCGAGGGGGCGGGACACTTTGCCACCAACCTGATCAACAACATCTTCAAAGGTCTCCAGATGGCTGTCGGCTACAAGATGAACAAGGATGTGGACTTCAAGTTCGCATCGCAGTGGTTCAGCATCACAGACGCACTTGCCAGATATGTTATCTCCAAGGAAGACTGGCTTGAAAAGGTATTCCGGCACACGAACACCTGCGACGAGATCTTCCTCGCCACCCTTGTCTGGGACTCTCCGTTCAGGGAAAAGCTCTATGTCAAGGAGCCGGTGGAAGAGCATGTAGTCAATGAAAGCAACATGAGATTCATCGACTGGACCAGAGGAGAAAGCATAAGGCATCCTTGGACTTTCCGCATCGGGGACTGGGATCTGCTGATGAGTGTTCCTCATTTCTGGGCAAGGAAGTTCGATGACAATGTCGACAACGAGATAATCGAGAAGATCTGCAGCAAACTCTCCCCTAAAGGCACACCCGCGGAATAGTCAGATCCTGCCCGCAGTCAGATCTTGCCCCATAGATAAGCAAGATACCTTCCGGCCATCGAGAGCCAGCTGCCGCCGATGAAGGCATCTACGTATTCTTTGCCCCACATCCTGCGTGCATCCTGAAGGATTGCATCCCTGGCCTCCGGGCTGCAGCGGTCAAGCACATATCTGACCTGACGTCCGAGCGAGCCGTTGTGCCTGGTGAACGCAGATTTCTTGATGAACGGCAGACCTTTCCGGTACAAGGCCCGGACATCATTGTATATACGTTTCCCTTTGACCGTGAAAATGGCCCGCATAGCGATACCTTTCTCTGAGAGAAGTGAAGAAAGTCCTGTCTCATACAGGTTGCATACCATCTCCTTGCTTTCCTGGCGTTCGACGCCGCTGAGAAAACCGCAGAACCAGTCTGAAAGGAAGACCTCCTGCCGGAAGCCCATGAACCAGGACTGCATATGAGGACATTTCCTGTGCGGATTGATCACAAGGGCAAAAGCCGGAGTTTCCAAAGACTCCATCTGCTTCAGATAGCCGCCGATGTCCATCAGAGGGCCGAATACAGAGTCATTTACAAGATAACATACATCATACTCAGAAAGACGCTTTCCGCCAGCCCACTGATAGGCTCTCTTATACGACCCGAAATCATATTCATGATGTCTGGAAGCCTCTGCATGCAGGACATGCGGAGCAAGCTTCACAAGCTCTTCATCAGGGCAGTCGCTGTCCATGAAAAGCACAACATCACCGTATCTTGACAATGATGCGGCATAATATATCAGCGACGGTCCGACCTTGCATCGGCTGTCATAACCTGCAAACAAGAAGATCCTTTTCATCTGTACATATCTATCATGACCTGGGCAAAACTTCCCGGAAGGGGGTGCCTGGCCGATGCCGACTTGTATTCTGTCTTCTGGAATACGGCTCCTGAGGTGATGTCCGAAAAGACTTTCCTGTCAAAAGGCCTGTCACGGTATGCCCACCAGAGCATGTGAGTACAGTCCTGCGGCACATGTGGCATGCGGCTGAAATATTCTCCGGCCAAAGGATTGCAGTCCACGGCCTTCTTCAGCAGAAGCTGATGTATGAAATAAGTGACAGCTCTCTCATCCATCTTCCAGTATGCAAAGACAGCCTCTCTCCATACCTTCAGTATATAGTTGCCTTTCTTTGCTCTGAAAAAGCAGTTCTGCACGAATGACAGAGCACCTTTGACCGCTTCTCCGCCGATATATATGAAGAAATCCTCATCAATGACCCAGGCCGGGACAGGAGAGGTCACGAAATCAGTAGCGTCAAACCAGATTCCACCATAGCGGTAAAGAAGCTCGATGCGGCAGATGTCCGAGAAATGGGCAGGCTTCATTCTGCCGGATTTCCAAAGATGCATTATATGATCCGGAAGCTCTATCCATTTCCAGAGCGAAACATCATCAAGCACCACAAGCTCCTGGGTACAGTTGTGCCTTATGCTCCGCCAGCATGCCTTGACTATCTCCGGAGCCGCATCCTCGCCCTGCAGCCAGATGCTGAATATCTTCTCCTCCGGACGGCATTCCCCGGCAGAGACAGATGTGTCAGCATCTTCCGGGACATTCCTGAGCACAGGTACCAGACAGTCCAGATAGCTGTCGACAGCCTTGGCAACCGTTGCCTCCCGCCTGCGCCGTCTTGCAGCCCTGCCGGAAAACAGGCTGTTGAATACGTGTCCTCCGAAGAATATCCGGAGATCAGTCCTGATCCTGTTCCACTTCATTTCAGTCTGAATTTCAGTCCGGCCACACGTAGCACCTTATGCCTGTCATAGCCTTCGCGGTTGATTGAAAATATGTTCTTGAATAATGCAGAAAAGCTCCTGTCGGTGAAGAGCCAGGCTGAAACCGCAGGCCTTGTCACTAGCCCCCTGGCTCTGAAGCCGTATGCAGAAGGAGCCATAGACAGTATCCTCTCATATACATGGGCCATCGTGCCGCCGCTGTGCGAAATCTGTTCCTTCGGGAACATGTCTTCCGTTATATCGGCCTCCTGCAGAAACCTGTAGCATGATGTACGGGCGATGAACATCGTTCCTACGCAGAAATGCCGGTCCCTGACATCAAGACCAATCCTGGAAAGTTCCTTGTCCAGAGCCAGACTGTCCTCATCAGTCCACGGAAGCGGCAGCATAAGGAAAATGTCGCTGCACAGAAGCCCTGTTGAAAGCCTGTCCCTGAAGGTGGAAAGGATCCTGTGGAATCTGCCTTCGTCCTTGAGGAGGGCCTCGGTCAAAGCATTCCTCCAGCCATAACCGTCAAGACGTACATGATGTATGGCGATCGAAGATGGGCCTTTTGTATGGAGTTTCATCACAAGGTCATAGTCTTCAAGCCTGACAGACTTCATGACACTTATGAAAGGCCAGATGTCATAGCCGACATTGGCTGTCCTGATGAATACTACATCAGGCTTGACGGACCTCAGAACAGACTCAGACCCGGCATCCGGAGTACTCATGGTCACGAACAGGCTCCATTCGCAGCCTGAGATATTCCTGAGCTTTTCGGCGAAATATCCCACCTGGTCATGGTAGTAGACGTGAAGATGGACAAGAAGTTTCATATTCCGGATTTTGTTCATCCTGCAAATCTAATATTTTTGTTCTGCTATTGAAAATAATTTACCTTTGTCTGGCATTATGCCGGTGCGACCATATCCGGCATGGATATGCCATAAGATGAATGCAATAGAATTCAAAGCCAGAATATACAGATCCATCCTCTCCGTTTTCGGGAAACTGCCGCTGAAAGCCCTGTACAAGATCGGAGACTTCATATCATGGGTGATGAGGAATGTGATATCATATCGTAAAGGAGTGATATATACCAATCTGGCCAGGTCATTCCCTGAAAAGAGATACGACGAGATAGATGCGATAGCCAAGGACTACTACAGGCATCTCGGTGAAATAGCTGCAGAGACGGTATGGTTCGGAGGCTGCAACGGCAATGGAGACAAGCTCCACAGGCAAAAGATATACGAATATGTCAACCCGGAAGTACTGATTGAAGCAAACAGGGACAGAGGAGTCTTCTGCATGACCTCCCACTGCGGCAACTGGGAGCTTCTGGGAGGCATATATGAATACTCATATACAGTCGACCTGCACAAATACATAGACATGGACAATTTCTATGTGGCATACAGGCCTATGTACAACAAGGTGTCCGACAAGGTCTTCTACGAGAACCGCAGGGCTCCCCTTCCGCAGTACAACGGACAGATAGAAGACATGAAGATGCTCCGTCATGCTGTCATGCACAAGGACAGCAAGCCTATCTATGTGCTTATCGCAGACCAGTATCCGTACAAGGCCTGCCACTATCTGGGGCTGTTCCTCAACCAGCATACAGTAGGTATGCTCGGAGGCTTCGCCCTGGCTGCGAAACTCGGATTCGCAATATTGTACATGAGACAGGAAAGAGTCGACAGAGGGCACTACAGGCTCACATACGAAGTCATCACAGAAAATGCATCAGGACAGGATCCTGAGAAGCTGATGAGGAAGTACTTCGATATGCTTGAAGAAGACATCAGGCGTCAGCCCTCCAACTGGCTATGGAGCCACAAGAGGTGGAAATGATTTGAAAATGCTTATATTTGCAGTTTGAATCATATTATCCTTATATGAAAGAATTCTTGCAGATGATGAGGCGGTTTGTCTCGCCTTATAAGAAATATCTTGTCGGAGCAGTGCTGCTGAACATGTTCTCCGCAGTGTTCAACATATTTTCGTTTTCGCTGATCATCCCTATCCTTCAGATACTTTTCAAGATAAATGACAAAGTATATGAATTCATCCCGTGGGATGCACAGGCATCCCTGCAGGACAAGGTGACGAACAATCTGTATTTCTATGTCACTCAACTTATTGACAAATACGGAGGCTCGGTTACACTTCTGGTCCTTGGTCTTTTCCTGGGCATAATGACAGCTCTGAAGACATCCTGCTATTTCGGTTCATCAGCCATAATGATACCGCTGAGGACAGGAGTAGTCAGGGACATAAGGATAATGGTGTACAACAAGATGATGAGCCTGCCTCTGGGCTTTTTCTCCCAGGAGAGGAAAGGTGATATCATCGCAAGGATGAGCGGAGACGTCGGAGAGATTGAGAACTCCATCACAAGCTCCCTGGACATGCTCATAAAGAACCCGATACTGATAGTCTTCTATTTTGCTACTCTGATTGCAACAAGCTGGCAGCTGACCCTGTTCACACTGCTTGTCGTACCTGCAATGGCATGGGGCATGAGTGCTATCGGCAAGAAGCTCAAGAGACAGTCCCTCGAAGCCCAGGGGAAATGGAGCGATACCATGTCCCAGCTTGAAGAGACTCTCGGCGGTCTCAGGATCATAAAGGCATTCATCGCAGAAGACAGGATGATGTCCAGGTTCAGGAAAGTGAGCGACGAGCTCCGCACAGCTTCCGGAAAGGTGGCTACAAGACAGGCTCTTGCACATCCGGTAAGTGAATTCCTCGGCACGATAATGATCATGATCGTCCTCTGGTTCGGCGGCACACTGATTCTCAGCGACAGGGCTCCTATCGATGCACCTACTTTCATATTCTACATGGTCATCCTCTACAGTGTGCTCAATCCGCTCAAGGAATTCGCAAGAGCCGGCTACAACATACCTAAGGGACTTGCATCCATGGAACGTGTGGACAAGATACTGAAGGCCGAGAACAACATCAAGGAACGTCCTGATCCTCTTCAGCTCGACAGTTTTGAAGACAAGATAGAGTTCAGGGATGTATGCTTCAGATACGAAGACGGAAAGGAAGTCCTTAGGCATATAAACCTCACCGTACCTAAAGGAAAGACGGTTGCCCTGGTGGGACAGTCCGGTTCCGGTAAGTCAACCCTTGTCGACCTCATCCCGAGATACCATGACGTCACTTCAGGAGCTATTCTCATAGACGGCAAGGATATAAGAGATGTCCGGATCAAGGACCTCAGGAGTCTTATAGGAAATGTCAATCAGGAAGCCATCCTGTTCAACGACACTATATTCAACAACATAGCATTCGGCGTCGAGAACGCCACAATGGAACAGGTGGAGGCTGCAGCCAGGATAGCCAATGCCCATGAATTCATCATGGAGAAAGAGAAAGGCTATGATACCAATATCGGAGACCGCGGAGGCAAGCTCTCTGGAGGACAGAGGCAAAGGATAAGCATAGCAAGGGCAATTCTCAAGAACCCTCCTATCCTCATATTGGATGAAGCTACTTCTGCTCTTGACACCGAATCAGAGAGAATCGTACAGGAAGCCCTTGACAGGCTGATGACATCAAGGACCACGATTGCGATTGCGCACAGGCTATCAACCATAAAGAATGCCGATGAGATCTGCGTGATGCATGAGGGCGAAATCGTAGAAAGGGGCACACATGAAGAACTTCTTGCCCTGAACGGATATTACAAGAAACTCAATGATATGCAAGCTCTGTAGAGAGTTGTGTCAGGAGGCGGTAAATATATGAAGAACAAGACAATAATCATTGCAAGGATACTGCTTCTTGTCTACGCGGCCATGGTCTGCCTGCTGTGCTTCATGCGCCTTGGCAACGGGATAGACATGAGCAGTGAATGGCTGGGGATACCTAAGGACAAGATAGCTCATTTCTTCCTCTTCTTCCCTTTCCCGATCCTGATGTACGCGGCATTCCACATGCACAGGAGCAAGCCGGTCAGGCTGATCCTTTTCCTGCTGCTGACACTTGTCATAGGTGCTGCTGCCGGTGCCGGGATAGAACTCATCCAGATGACTACAGACTACAGGAGCTGTGACATACTGGATTTCAGGGCTGACTGCATCGGCCTTCTATGCGGAAGTATCCTCGTCATGATATATGGGGCGGCATCGAGGAAATGGTAAATGCAATGAAAAGATACCACATCATATCTGCTGCAGCATCTATTGTCATACTGCTTTCAGCAGTGATGTCGCTGCCGGCTGACGCTCAAAGGAAGAAAAGCCAGATCGTGATGGATTTCGAACCGGTATGTGACACACTTGATTCACTCATCACGGCAAGGACGACAGTAAAAGGGGAACTTGGACTGAAAGCCGTAATGAAAAGAGGCAGTCAGCTTGACTTCTATTTCACCGTAAGCCTTGGAGACTGGCCCTGGTCATCAGCAGACATCAAGTGGTTCAAGTCTGAACTGAAGAAAAGGATCCCAGTGAAATACCGCGGCTGGTCGATAGGCAACATTTTCAGCAACGGAGTCAGATTCGAAAGGCTTGCGATGCCTGGACTAAGCTTTGACGGATCTGCCGTACAGTCGCCGTACAGGCTCCAAGGCCACAGCCGGACTTCTTCACCTATAGTGGAGAATATGCAGAAACCGGCATTCAAGGGCGGCCTGGACAATATCCACATCGCAATGTGGCAGAGCCACGGGAGATATTATGAGCAGTCTACCGGAAGATGGGAATGGCAGAGGCCATGCCTTTTCCAGACGGCCGAAGACATGTTCACACAGAGTTTTGTACTTCCCTATCTTGTTCCTATGCTGGAAAACGCAGGTGCATACGTTTTCCTTCCCAGGGAAAGGGACTACCGCAGAGAAGAATCCATAGTAGACAATGACCCGTCCTTTGACAGGCAGGAAGCCATATCCGCAGCTGAGATGCTTTCATGCCTGCCTTACAAAGACCCTTATATCGTCAGAGGAAGCGGCGAATATACCGAAACAGGAAGATGGTCGGATGCAGGGACAGGGTTTGCAGATACCTCCCTGGTATATGAAGGCCTTGCCTCTCCATTTGAAGCAGGTACAGCGAGGAAGGCCGGATGCATTGAAGGCCGGAAGGATATCAGTACCGCAAGATGGACTCCAGACCTCCCTGAAAAAGGAGAATATGCCGTGTATGTCTCCTACAAGTCTCTGCCCGAGAGTACTGATGCTGCCGAATATACTGTCCGGCATCTTGGCGGGACAAGCAGATACATAGTCAACCAGAAGATAGGCGGAGGGACATGGATCTATCTCGGCACTTTCACATTCGCCAAAGGCCGGGAAGGGTATGTAGAGCTTACCAATGCCGTTCCTCAGGGCAGGAAAGCAGCCAGAGGTGCCGTCGTGACCGCTGATGCCGTCAAATTCGGAGGAGGCATGGGCAACATCGCAAGAAAGAGATACGGAGATACCCTTTCTGTAGCCGAAGTCTCCGGACTGCCGAGATTCGCGGAAGGTGCAAGATACTGGATGCAGTGGTCCGGGGTCGACACTACCGTCTACAGCCAGAACGGGCAGAAGAATGACTATATGGACGATTTCATGTCAAGAGGCGCGTGGACAGGATGGTTGAGCGGAAGATCTGCCGTCAATCCGCGGGCTGAAGGCAAGGGCATCCCTATAGATCTCTCGTTCGGTTTCCATTCGGATGCCGGCACTACCCCTAATGACTCCACGGTCGGCACTCTTGCCATATATACTTTGCGTTGTGAGGGAAGCCAGAAGCTTCCTGACGGAGAAGACAGGATGACATGTCGGCTTTATGCTTCAATGGTCCAGGACCAGATTGTGAACGACCTGCGTGCACAATACGACCCGATCTGGAACCGGAGGTATCTCTGGGACAGATCCTACAGCGAATCCAGGACACCGTCTGTCCCGGCAATGCTGCTTGAACTCCTGTCCCATCAGAACTTCGCCGACATGAGGTACGGACTGGATCCGGCATTCAGATTCACTGTCAGCAGAGCCGTTTACAAAGGTATATTGAAATACCTGAGCAGCCGCTACGGATTCAGCTACACAGTCCAGCCGCTCCCGGTAAATTCCTTCTCAGTCACATTTGCCGACGAGAACAGGAGCGAAGGTCCTATGGCTCTGCTCAAATGGAAGGCGACTGCAGATACGCTTGAGCCTACAGCTGCACCGAAAGGATACATCCTTTATACGAAGATTGATTCCGGTGCATTCGACAACGGAAGGATACTGAAGGAATACAGGCAGACAGCTGACGGAGTGCAGCTTACCACAAGGATAGATCCGGGACACATCTACAGCTTCAAGGTAACGGCATACAACTCAGGAGGAGAAAGCTTCCCGTCAGAAATACTGAGCATAGGGATGCCGGCATCCATCAGGACAGAACGGGTAGGAAAATCCGTGGGAACAGATGTGAAGACAGTCCTTGTAGTGAACAATTTCGACAGGATTTCCGCTCCGGTTTCATTTGACACCCCTCAGTATGCCGGATTTGACAACCGCATAGACAGCGGAGTGCCGTATATCAGGGACTGTTCTTTCATAGGAGAAATGTACCAGTTCCGCCGCGATATGCCATGGACAGACGATGACAACCCTGGATTCGGGGCATCATACGATGAATATGCAGGACAGATAACCGCCGGAAATACCTTCGATTATCCTTATATCCACGGGAGAGCCATCATAGAGGCCGGATATCCGTTCTGTTCGGCAAGCTCCCGGGCATTTGTCTCAGACAGCACCTTGTCTTCAGGTACATGGGCCGTGGACCTGATATGCGGGAAACAGGTCACAGTAAAGGAGGGCAAAGCAAAAGAACATGGCAGGTACCGCGTGTTCTCACCTAAGATGCAGGAGGCGATAAGGCGATATACTTCGGCCGGAGGCAACATCCTGACTTCCGGAGCATACATCGCTACAGACATCTGGGACAGGGTCTATGAGGTCTCATGCGACAGCTCCTTCAGGGCAGAAAGCATCAGATTTGCCGAAGATGTGCTCGGATACAGATGGATAACCTGCTTCGGCAGCCGGACTGCAGAGGCTGAATACAGTTTTCCGGCAGCCATCGGCATAGCCGACGGAAAAGCCACTGGAGCCATTGCCAAGAATGGTGGAGCCAATGGTCTGATACCGTTCAACAACCGCTACAGCAGCACAATCTACAGGGTCGAGTCACCGGACGGCATAGCTCCGGCAAAGGTAAAGACCGTCCAGGGGGAAAGTTCCGGCAGTTTTCTAAGATACCGGGATACCAGGATTTCAGCCGGGACATGGCTGGACAATGGCACTTACCGGTCGATAGCCATCGGCTTCCCTATTGAAACAGTCACGGATCAGGAAGCCAGAAATACCCTGATGAAGACAGTGCTGGATTTCTTCGACAGGCAGGAAAAAGAAAGTAATGCGGAAACAGGGGAAAACCGACATAATTGACACCTTCACATAAACCATATAAGCAATGACACCACGGGAAGCTGAAATCATCGGACTTATAAAAAAGGAAGTCAAGCCTGCCTTAGGCTGTACCGAGCCGATAGCCGTAGCTTTGTCTGTAGCCAAGGCTGTGGAGATAATAGAAGAAAAATGCGAGGGCTGCGGCTGCCCCGACTGGAGACTGTCTGCGGATTTCCGCATAAAGGTAGAGGTCAGCGGCAACATACTCAAGAATGGCATGGGGGTAGGTATCCCCGGTACAGGAATGATAGGACTTTACATTGCTGCGGCCTTAGGTGCCGTGTGCGGGAAATCAGAATATGGGCTTGAAGTCCTGCATGACCTCGACCCGGCTGCGATTTCCCGGGCAAAAGAGCTGGTAGACTCCGGCAGAGTGACTGTCGGAGTAGCCGAGACAGGCCACAAGCTTTATGTAAAGACTTATGTCAAAGTCATTGATCCCGCAGCAGAGCACGAATCGTCAGCAGTCATAGAAGATGACCACGACAATATCGTTGAAACAAGCCTTGACGGACATGTTCTCCACTGCTCACAACGGAGCTGCAGTGAAGAAGAACAGGAAAGCGGCATCACCGGCAAGGACATCACGGTCAAGGAAATAGTCAGTTTCGCTTCAGAAACGGATTTCAGGGACATAAGATTCATACTTGAATCAAGGACCATGAATCTGGCCCTGGCAGAAGAAGGTCTGCAGGGAGACTACGGTCTCAAGGTAGGCAAGACAATAGCTGCTCCAGACAACAATGAGGTATTCGGCTCAGACTTCATGAGCTATGCAATGGCGCTCACTGCTGCCGCATCCGATGCCCGTATGGCAGGATGCACCCTTCCTGCGATGAGCAACTCCGGAAGCGGCAACCAGGGGATCACCGTCACTATGCCTGTGATTGCCTATGCCCTGAAATACGGCACAGATGACGAGCATCTTGCAAGGGCTCTGGTCCTCAGCCATCTTATCGCGATACATATCAAAGGATATCTCGGCAAACTCTCAGCCCTCTGCGGCTGCGTCATAGCGTCCACAGGCGCCTCCTGCGGGATAACATGGCTGCGTGGTGGTGGCTACAGCCATATCTGTTCAGCAATCAAGAACATGATAGGCAACATCACAGGCATGGTATGTGACGGAGCAAAGGTCGGATGCGCCATGAAAGTCGCATCCGGAGTGTCCAGCGCCATACAGTCAGCCGTACTTGCGATGGAAGGCACATGTATCTCGGAACACGACGGGATCATAGAAAAGGACATCGAGAAGACAATAAGAAATCTCGGCCAGATAGGCTCAGTCGGGATGCAGAAGACCGACAACATGATCCTGGACATAATGGTGTGCAAATGACACGGACGGTCACGGGCAGCCGGACTGTCATCGACAGCCGGACGGCCACGGATTAACAAAGATTATCACAGATGGTCACAGATAATCCTTGAGACATTTGCGAAGCAGGGCAAGAGCACGCTGCATCTCTGCAGCTACTCTGCGCTGCGAGATTCCGAATCTTGCCGCTATCTCACTGTATGTGGAGCCTTCACTGCGGCTGGCAAAGAAGATATCTCTGGTGAGCTCCGGCATATTTTCCAAAGCCTTCCTCACAAGTGACTGTACTTCTGAATGCATGATCCTGAAAGAGGATCCGCCGTCACTGAGTGCTGCAATGCTGCTTTCTGTCAAAAAACGGCCGGTACGGTCAAGCTCATCATGGGCCTTTCGTGATGTCTGCTGCTTTCTGAGCCATGAAATGCATCTAGAGCGCACCCCGAGATAGATATAGCCGGAAGGATTGTCAGACCAGTCTATCTCTTCCCGTTTCTCCCAGAGATGGGCAAAGACATCATTCACGATGTCGCGCGCGGCATCGCTGTCATGGATATATGAAAATGCTATATTTTCATAGTTCTCCCTTTTTGAAAAAAGGGAAATGAATGCTCCGCTGTCTTTCCGTCCTAAATCCTTTCCGTCCATCTTTTCAAGAAAACCAGACTAAAAACAGATATCAAAGATAATAAAAAAGTGGATTGAGGACACTTGAAAGGCGTACTTAATAAATTTAAGAAAGGGGGCCGCCCTGTCGGGCAGTCCCCTTTATGCAATTCAGGAAACCTGTCAGTATGACCACTTGGTGTCCATCATCGTAGGAGATGATGACAGGCCGTAGGCATCATAGCCATGGCCGGTGGCATCGCGGACAACATTGCGGTAAGTATAATTTTCATTTGCATTGCCTCTTATGTTGATTAC
>JADIMK010000097.1 GCA_017694785.1 Candidatus Cryptobacteroides intestinigallinarum | reverse complement strand
CTCACTCATACACCCCGTTGCGGTAGTCGCCAAGATACTGCATGAGAGTCTTGCCGGTCTGCTGTTTGAAGAAACGCATCAGATGGCTCGGATCGGAAAACCCGAAAGTATCCGCCAGCTCGTTGACATTGCAGTCGGAGAAAAGGAGCCCGTTCTTAAGCTCCTCAAGAAGACGCTGCTTAAGAAGATGCACAGCCGACACACCGAACTGTGACTTCACCGAAGCATTGAGCGTGATCCGGCTTACATGCAGCATATCCGCATACTCCTGCACACGCTGATGTGTGCGGATATTCTTCTCCAGAAGATCCTTGTACTGGAAGGCATAATTGTTCCTGGGGACATCGGCCGGCAGCCCGTAAGCCGCCGCATACCGGCGGTTGAGCATCAGAAGCAAATAATACAGCACGGCCACGATGATGCTGTAGCTGTCTGCTGCAGGATCCAGCAGCTCAGCCTTGATAAGGCCAAGTAGACGCATATATTCCGCCATATCCTCCTGCCCTGAAGCCAGGACAGGAAGATTGTCCGTCTGGTAGCAGTAGTGAAGACGGTAGACGAAGAACTTGTCCGCAAGGAAAGTACGCATGAAATCCTCCCTGAATATCAGGAATGTATAGTCAAGTCCAGGCTCGTCCACATGCCATTCCTGCTGCTGATGGGGAGAAAGTAGGAGGACCGAACTGTCCTGGAGCGGGATATTGCGGAAATCCAGAAGAAGGCTTCCGTTCGCCTTGCGGAAGAAATAGAAACTGAAGAAATCCGTCTTGAAGCTGCGGTGTTCGCTCAGCACACCGCAGACATTCCGGCTGCTGCCGGTATTGATATAGAAATCCACACCGCAGCGGGTCTTGCTGAAAGGCACGTTTACAAGTTTCTCCGGGCCCGAAATATTTTCCATTGTTCCTCCCCAATGATTACAGCCGCACGGGAATTCCCGGACGGCAAGCACAAATATAATATTTCATTTATCAAAATGGCATATCTTCGCCATGTTTTGGCTGATCCGGTACAATCAATTGTCCCGAACTTTGCAGCATCAATAAAAATAGAGATGACAGTCTGTATCAAATCATTGATAAAGAACCTCAATATAGTGGTAGGCTGCACCATAGGCTGCAGCTACTGCTATGCAAGGACCAATTGCCGGAGATTCCACATCACAGAAGACTTCTCCGTGCCGGAATATATGGACCGGAAGCTGCGGCTGATCGACAATCCCAGGCCCCATGTATGGCTCATGACCGGGATGAGCGATTTTTCCGACTGGGAGCCGCTCTGGAAAAAGGAGATAGCCTCCAGGATGGCAGCCAACCCACAGCACGCCTACATATTCCTCACGAAAAGGCCGGAAAAGGCTGACTGTGTATCAGACGACGACAATGTCTGGATGGGAGTCACAGTCACCTGTGAAGCCGACAGACACAGGATAGACGATCTCCGCCGGCATATCCGCGCAAGACATTATCACGTCACATTCGAACCTCTGTTCAGTGCCATCCCTGACATCGATTTCACCGGAATCGAATGGGTTGTCATCGGCACAGAGACTGGCCGGCGCAAAGGAAAGATCGATGCTAAGCCGGAATGGGTGCTGGACATAGCATCACAGGCAAAGGCCCGAGGAATACCTGTCTTCATGAAAGAAGATCTGCTCCCGATAATGGGGGAAGAAAGGATGATACAGGAACTGCCGGAAGGATTCAAAGACAAGGCATAAAGAACAGGAGCTATGGACACAACAGACACACTGGTAAGGGAAATAGATGTACAGGGGATCATGACAAAGTCATCCCTGCCTGTAGGAGGATATTCCGTCAACCCCTATATAGGCTGTACGCACGCCTGCAAATATTGCTATGCGTCATTCATGAAGCGATTTACAGGCCATATGGAGCCATGGGGAACATTCCTTGACGTAAAGAACTGGAAAAGAATCGCCGACCCTCACAGATATGACGGGCAGAGGATAGTGATAGGCTCGGTGACCGACGGATACAACCCGTATGAAGAAAAGTACAGACGCACACGCATGCTGCTCGAACAGCTAAAGGGTACAGACGCTGAAATAATGATATGCACCAAATCCGACCTCGTGCTGCGCGACCTGGACCTTCTCAAGCAGTTCAGGAAAGTGACAGTATCGTGGTCAGTCAACACCCTGGACGAAAAATTCAGGTCGGACATGGACAACGCCGTGAGCATAGCACGCAGACTGTCAGCCATGCGTCAGACATACGATGAAGGGATACGCACCGTATGCTTCATCTCCCCCATCTTTCCCTACATCACCGATATCTGGCCGATAATAGAAGAAACAAAAAGCTACACCGACCTCATCTGGCTTGAAAACCTCAACCTCCGAGGACAGTTCAAGGGGACGATAATGTCCTACATCGCTGAGCAATATCCGGAATACCTGCAGGTATACAAGGATATATATGAGCGCAAGGACATGGGATACTGGAAAGACCTTGAAGCAGCAGTAAAGACCTACGCCATGGAAAACGGCCTGACATATCTTGTCAACGACCTGCCTTACGGACGTTCTCCGAAGGGGAAACCAGTAATAGTCAACTATTTCTATCACGAAAAGATACGCCAGGGAGCCTCATCCGGCCGATAGCTGTTGCCCTTCCGGAATATTTTCGGTAGATTTGTATGATTGACAACACTAAGACAACTATGCGCAATATCCTGATCCTCATCACCGCCTCAGCACTGGCAGCAACCCTCTTCTCTTCTTCGGCCATGACAATGGCCAGAACTTCAGAAATGTCTGATAACAAAACTGCGGCAAGGCCTGACATGGGCCCTGTCGCAAGCATGACACACAATATCTCAGATCAAGACAGTCCAGAAGCGGAGGATTCCACAGTCATAGCAATCCCCTGGTTCTGCAAGAGGGACACCATGACCTACTGGATCAGTGAATCAGAATGGAAATACAATGGGACCGACACCGTCAAGACCGCAGGTGCATATACCAAGGTTATGTTTACGGTGACAGACTCCACAAAGAAAGGCTATGACATCGAATACACTTTCCTCGAATTCGGACTGGACACCACAGCAAGCTCAGATCTGCAGGAACTGTATCAGCAGGCAGCGAGGAAACTCCAGGAGACCACCATCGGCACCACGATAAGGTTCCATACCGATCAGATGGGAGTGATAAAGAAATATTACAACCTCAACGAGATCAAGAAAAAGACGAAAGCCGTCATCAGTGACTTCGTGGCTGAAATGACAGTCATGGACACTCTTGCCGACTATGGTTTCAACACAGACAGACTCCTGAAGCTGATAGACACGGACATGATAATCGACAGCTACACCGAGGAAATCGAAATGCTCTTCCAGTATTTCGGGAACGAATACACCATTGGAGAATACTCCGGACATTCGGATGCCACCGATGATGAATATGAGTCTGACACATACATAGCCATCAATCTTGACCCTGAGACCTATGGCTACGAGATAGCACTTGACACATATAACTATATCCCGAAAGAGGACATAAAGGATCTGCTCGGTGCAGTCATAGACATCTTTACCACAGAAGAGGCTTCCTCTGATATCAAATCAGAGATGGATGCAGACTTTGACGAGCAGATAACGCACGACGGCATCCAGAACTCATACCTGTACATAAGCTTCTTTGGCGACGGCTGGCCAATGGAAGCAGTGAGCCAGAAGGAATTCAGCATCGGTGACTCGGGCAAGATCCGGCAGAAACATATTGACTGGGAGTACCGCAGCACAGGCAACTTTGACTGAAAACCCTCCTATTTTTCTTCAGATATCAGGAATCTGTGTACAAAACGTGATTCGATCTTCCTGTACATCCTGACTGTGCAGGCTTCGATCCTACGGTACATCCTGACTGTACGGGACTCAACCGTCCTGTAGGCTCTTACTACAGATGCCTCTATCTTCCTGTAGGCTCCGACTGTAGAATCTTCAATCTTCCTGTAGATCCGGACCGCAGCTTCAGCGGCCCTGCCGGTCTTCAATCTGAGCTCTTCCATAGCTTAATACATCAATTAAAATCATACATCATCTGCCGGTGACCACCCATAGTATCACCGTTACAGATTGATAAGATTTTCGCAAAAAGCCGATCAGACTATCAAAAGTCGTTCCATACGTGAATTAAAGCAGTATGGCAACCCCGGAATGACAGGATTGTCCGGGTCGGCTGGACATTGTCACTTATCAGATAATTCCTTTTTTCTCCATTTGGCCGGAGAACATCCTGTCCTGTCGGTAAAAATTTTAGTAAAATAGCTCAAGGACATGAATCCTGCATCCTCCGAGATGGAAGCGACTGTCATTTCGGGATGGGCCATCAGTACTTGCTTTGCATATTCCAGCCTCAGGTCGGTGATCCATTCCCTGAATGAAACACCATAGCATATCCTGATATAATCAGAGAGATATGTCCTGTTCGTATCAAGGACACTTGACAGGTCTTCAAGGGTCAGGCCCTGCTTCTTAAATCCGTTTCTGCTGATCCATGCGTCCAGTCTGGATGCTATGACTGAATAATATGCAGGCCTTTCCTGTACAGCAACTGACTTGGTCTCGGCCGACTGGACGCCCATATCGGTTTCCAGAGCCTTCTCCACTCTTTCGTAGAAAAGTATATAGTTCATGTAAGACCAGAACAGGTACACATAGAAAGGAATGGATGAAATGATCCAGAAGGGGACTAACCTGTCCGGCAGGAAAGTCAGGAGTCCGCACCCTATTCCATAGAATATGGCCCACCATGTGAAGACTGACAGCCAGCTGATATATGCTCCGATATGGTCCGACTGGGTATCGTCAAAGAGCCTCCGTGCCTTCCGGTAAGTCAGCACAAGCCTGCGGGCTATGAAGAACGAATAAATGACGAACCACACCGTCAGTCCGAGAAGTCCTGCCTTCTGGGCGATACCTGAAGGAAAGACAAAGAGGACTATCGCACATGCAGAAGTAAAAGCCAGCCAGTATATTATATGGGAAATGAACAGCTTCCTGCTGAGGTAACTCCTGTTGAGAAGAGATGTGAGCGCAGACCCGAAAAGCCAGACGGAAATATAATAGGTCGACAGATTCATCAGAATAGCCGCATTAATATTGACGAACCTCAGACCACACAGGAGATGTATGGAATAATTCGCAGACAACACCAGAAGAGCCGCCCCCACTATCCTGCGGGAACGGATATAATTCCTGAAAATCGGTTTTTCCGGAGTCTTCGCAAAAAAGAAATAAATCACGAAGAACAGCATCAGGCCAAGTGCCAGGCAAAGCGAATATTCGTATAACCTATGATTCATTCTTCACTGTATCCTAACCCAAATCTGCAAATTTACAAAACTTTCCTGGAATCGGGACAGATTGATACGGTTTAACGTTTCCAGAAAGAAGATGTGAATATGACGAAGAACGTAAACAGTTCGAGACGCCCCACCAGCATTATGAAAGAAAGGAAGATCTTGCAGAAGCCAGGCAGGGACGAAAAGTTGGACATCGGTCCGACTTCACCGAATCCAGGTCCGACATTGCTCAGGCAGGTGATGACTGAGCTCGTCGCAGTGACGATATCAGTAAAACATGACATCACTATGCTTCCTATGACAAACGTGAATATGTACAGGCAGAAGAAACTTGTGATGCTGCTCAGAAGCTCCGGGCGTACACTTTTGCCATTATATTTCACATTTATGACACCGTTTGGATGGATCACCCTCTTGAGTTCATTGAAAGCATTCTTGAAAAGAAGGAGGATACGTATGCATTTCATTCCTCCGGCTGTAGATCCTGCAGTTCCGCCTATGAAAAGAAGAATGAACAGCAGCATCTGGGCGATATATGGCCATTTCAGATAGTCCGCCGAAGCGAATCCGGTGGTTGTAACTATTGAGACGACCTGGAACAGAGCATCCCTGATGCTTTTCTCTATGTCGGAATATCCTCCGAAATACAGGACTGCAGCGATAACGACCGATACAGCAAGGATAATCCCGGCATACATACGGAATTCCTCATCTTTGAACAGACGCATAGCCCGGCCCTTGAAAAGTGCATAGATCAAAGCGAAATTAGTACCCGCAATGAAGGTGAACGCCGTTACCACATACTGGATATACGGTGAATAATATGCCAGACTCGCTGTCTTCGTTGAATATCCGCCTGTGCCCATACTTGCAAATGAATGGCATACCGCATCAAAGAAAGACATGCCTCCGAAGATGAGCAGAACCGTTTCAGCTGCCGTAAGCCCAGCATACAGGAATATAATTCTTCTTGATGTGGAGGAAAATGTAAACGAGAACTTGTCATGCATAGGTCCGGGGACTTCAGCAACATACAGATCCCGTCCCTCGATGCCGAGGCTGGGGAGTATGGCAAGAAGGATGACAACGATGCCCAGACCGCCCATGCACTGTGTGAATGAGCGCCAGAAAAGGGTCGCATGGGGAAGAGCCTCGACATCATTGAGTATTGAAGACCCTGTGGTAGTGAATCCTGACATGGTCTCGAAGAAGGCGTCAGGAAATGAAGGTATGTATCCGCTAATGATAAGAGGAAGAGTCCCGAACAGTGTGAAAAGTATCCAGATGCAGGAGACTATGAAATAACCGTCCCTCTTGGCCAGGACCCTGTCTTTGACTTTCACAGAAAAGATAAGGATACAAGCCGCGGCAAGAGTAATTCCTGCCGATATAAGGAACGCATTTGCATCATCCTCTCCATAGATGAAGGCGATGCACATGCAAATGAGGAAAGCTGCGCTCTCGACAAGCAGGAGTTTTCCGAGGATATTCAATATGAAACGTATATTGATCATCGCTCAAATTATTTTCTGTGGATATCCGTCATTTGCGGAGCATCCTCAGGACTTTCTTCACTGCCGATGGCAGCGCAAATATCACTACATCATCACCAGGCTGGATCCGGACATCGCCCTTTGCTATTATGGCCTCTCCGTTGCGGATGATGCCGGCTATGTTGGCGTTTTCCGGGATATCAAGTTCCGCTATCGTACCTCTGGTAATCCTGGCATCAGGTTCTACGGTCACTTCGAAGACTTCGGCCTCGGAGAACGTCACGAACTTCAGATGTTTTACATTTACGTTGATGGTATAACGGTATATGTTTGCAGCAGCAATAAGCTTGGTATTGATCAATGTACCGATGCCGAGATTCTCTGCAAGATCCGTGTAGTCGAGGTTCTCCACCTCTGCGACGGTCTTCTTGACGCCGAGTTTCTTCGCAAGAAGGCAGGTAAGGATGTTTGTCTCAGACGAACCTGTCAGGCAGACGAAGGCTTCAGTATTCCTTATGCCCTCCTCCCTGAGCAGAGAAAGGTCTCGTCCGTCTCCGTTTATCACCAGCGTCGACTTGAGCTTGTCAGCCAGTTCCAGGCAACGCTCCTTGTCCTTCTCTATGAGCTTGACATTGTAGTGCTGCTCAAGCAGAGAAGCCGCCTTGAAGCCTATTCTGGTGCCCCCTACAATGATGATGTTCTTGATTTCGATTCTGGATTTCCCGCAGATCGAATATATCTCCGGGATATACATAGGCTTGGTCACGAAGAACGCAAGGTCCCCGTAACGGAAAGTATCGTTTCCTCTCGGGATTATGGTCTGGTCTCCCCTCTTTATGGCCACGACTCGGAAATTGTCCGTACCGTATGCCTGGGCTGTCTTGATAAGCGAAAGATTGAGAACAGGGGCGTTTTCCCAGATCTTGATGCCCAGAAGCTGCAGCCTTCCGTCGGAAAATTCGTGCTGCTGCCTTGTCCCCGCCATCTTGAGAGCAGAGACGATCTCCTCTGCCGCAAGCCTTTCAGGATAGATCATGGTATCTATTCCGATGGTCTTCATGTAGGTCATGTTGTCCTCTTCAAGATACTCGCTGTTGTTTACCCTTGTGATCGTGTATTTTGCTCCGAGATGCTTGGCAAGGATAGACGAATTGATGTTCAGATCTTCCTGATGATTCACTGCAATGAACAGGTCACAATCGCTCACGCCCGCATCCTGCAGGGCTCCTATTGAGGTACAGGACGCCTCTTCGGCCAGTATATCCAGCTGGGACTCGAGCTGTTCCAGTTTTTCCCGGTCAGAATCTATCAGCATGATGCTGTGGTCTTGACGGCTCAGCATCTTGGCCAGATGCGTACCGACTTCTCCTGCTCCTGCTATTACTATCTTCATCTTTCTTACAGTAAAATTTCCCTGCAAAATAAGGCATTAAATTCTAATATGCCAAAATATCATGGCAAAATATATCCTGCCTGAAGGGGAACAGCCCTCGGAAGCTCCAGGAAAATATTATCTGCGGACCGGAATAAGTCCCTTTGAAATGCCTTTCATCACAAGATCTGCGGCATTCGTTGCATTTAGCTTTTCCATGAGATGCCGCCTGTGCGTATCGACTGTATTTACCGATATGCAGAGAGTCTTTGAAATCTCCGAATTCGACATTCCCTTGGAAATCAAGTTAAGTACATCAAGTTCCCTCGGCGTAACATTGTCAGAAGACTGCATACAGGACGACATCATATGTTCTACACCTTCGCAATAGAACTTCTCCCCTGTCATCACCTTGCGGACAGCTTCCGCGACAAGAGAGGAATCAACTGATTTGAAAAGTATTCCGTCGACGTCATGTGCCAGGAGCTGCTTAACCAGCCAGATCTCGTCATGCATCGTATTGATTATGATATGGGCGGCAGGATTATACCTGCGGAGATCCGATATGATGTCAAGGCCGGAGACATCCGGCAGTCCAAGATCCAGGATTATTGTATCAAATCTGTATCTTGAGGATAATTCAATGGCATCAGTGCCGGAAATAGCCTCACAGACAACTGCTTTTGGAAAATCTGATATAAGGATATCCTTTAATGCTTTCAAAACAAGTGAGTGATCATCTACCACAAGGATATGCATATCTGTTTCTTCCATCTGACTTTGCTGAAATTTCTGAAATTATTTTGCAAAGATAACGGCATACGCGCCAAAATCACATCACGCAAATACGTGATTTTCGCACTTTTCCATTATTTTCAACTGCGTATTCAGAATGGAATAACAAGCACAAAATGCTGCCACTGTCCGTCTTCTTTTGCCTCCAGACTGGCTCCTATTGCCTTCAGACGTTCATGGATGACCGCCAATCCGATTCCGCGCTCATTGTTCCCGCTGTTCTTCATCCTTGTCCTTCCGTTGTCATGGAGTTCAAGCCGAAGTTCTTTGTCCAGGAGAGAAAGCTCTATGGAGACAGACCTGGCGCCTGAATGGCAGACGACATTGGAAAGCAGTTCCTGGAAAATCCTGTATACCTCATATGAAATGTTGTCAGGTATATTTTTCCAGGACAAGCCGTTTGTATGCTTGAGAAACCTGAAGGAGATTTCCGAATGTCTTGAGAATTTCCTTATATATGACTCCATGATCTCATCAAGGGAAGTGCTTCTGAACTCAGGAGGCATAAGCTCATGAGAAATATATCTCACATCCTCCCTGAGCTTCTCTACCATTGAAAGGACAGTCTGACATTTTTCATCGTCACCCGGATCCTTGACATTGTTCTTGAGGATCATGCCTATTCCAAGAAGATCGTTGCAGACTCCATCATGCAGATCCTTTGCAAGGCGGGAACGTTCTTTCTCAAGGCCTTCGATATATCTGCGGGCCATCATAAGTTCTTCCGACCTGCGCGCGGAACGTCTTTTCAGAATATAATAGATGACCCCGATGATAAAAGCCATCATAAGGAATACTGCAACCATTATCCACCTTATGCGTGATGACGCATCACGGAGTCTGGCATCCTCAAGTCTAGCTATCTCAAGTTCCTTCTCTTTCGTCTCATATTTCACAGACCAGTTGGAAAGCTGGTCCTGGACAGAATCGTTATGGAGACTGTCAGAGACGGCCCAGGCTCTTTCGTAACACTCTGATGCCTCCGGATACATGCCCATGGCCATATAGTTCCTTGCCATGAAAAGGTAAAGTACATCAAGTGGCGACTGGGAGCTGGTTTCCGAGCAATCCTTCAGCTCGGTCAGTATCCTGTTGCTTTCCTCATACCTGCCCATCGATGCAAAGACCTTGGCCTCGGTCTCCTTGTACCCAAGGACTTCAGGGATATTTGCAGGAAGCTGTTCCATGAGTCTCCTCGCCTGGACATCATAAAGCACGACAGAGTCTGCATTTCCGGCATAATTGAACATGGCAATCATGTAGGTGAGGGTCTTGAGTTCATATTTCAGCTGGCGCTGGGCCCTCGATTTCCTCAGTGCTTTATGGAGCATCTCTGCGCCTGCTGCGGGATTGCCGTTCTTTACCATTATGGCTCCGGCGCTTGAAGCTGCATAGATCACCTCTTCAATATCATTCCCTTTAAGGGATTCATTGACAGCTTCACCTATGATCTCCTCCGCTTCATCAAGCCTTGAACTCGTGGTAAACAATATTGCTATGTTTGTCAGTACATGGCTCCTTGAAGAAGACACACCTTCAAGTCCGTCCAGAAGTTCAAGAGCCTTGTTGTAATAGAACAGTGCGGAATCCGGTTCAGATTTCCTTTTCCAGTCAAGTCCGACAGCTGCAAGCACGTCACTTAGCATGACAGGATCACTTCCGACCCGTACAGCCTCTCGATAGGCTGTCATGTGTCTACTGAGAGCTTCATCCGTATCGCCCTTGGCGAAATATGCTGAAGCAAGATTCACAAGCAGATCGATATATGGGAAAGAATGGTCACTGTCGACATATTTCAATCCTTCTTCACAACAGTATATCGTACTGTCAGTATCATTGTCCCCATAATATATGCTCCGCTGAAGCCAGAATCTGGCCAGTGAATCATGGGAGACAGACGGTGCAGTCTTGCCTATATGAGTCACATAAGTCTCACTGTATGCTGAACACGGCTGAGTTGAGACGCAGCCAAAGGCAAAGACAAAGACAAGGACCGCGACACATGTCATATAAGTTTTTTCCATAGGTTGTCTTGAAGTAAGGTCATTTAACTCTTATGGTACGTCCTATCTTCAGAATAGTCTTAGGTGTTATTCCGTTCAGCTGACAAAGTGCTGATACAGAGGTACTGTTGGCCATAGCGATCTTTCCGAGAGTATCACCGGATTTTATGGTATAGTATCTCATTGCAGCCTTTGCTGCATCTTCCTTGGCATCATCTTCTGCATTGAGGATCTCATCATCGAAATCCTGTTCATAATTGCTGTACGGACTGAAATATTGTTTCTTCAAGACAAAAAGCCTGTATCTGAGATCACCTGTGCTGAAATCTATAAGCCATTGGGGATCGAATGCATATCCCTTATATCTTGTCTCGAAATGAAGATGTGAACCTGTCGAACGTCCGGTAGATCCCCCGAGACCTATGACATCACCGGCATGCACCCAGTCACCCGGCTTAACTTTCCGGCTAGAAAGATGTCCATAGAAAGTCTCAAGTCCATTCTGGTGCCTTATCACGACAAGGTTGCCGTACCCTCCGGCGTACCTCGACACCCTGACCTCACCGTCAAATGCAGCATAGACCGGAGTCCCTGAAGGCAGAGGAAGATCAACTCCCTGGTGCCGGCGGCCTCGGCGTATTCCGAACGCTCCTCTGGGATGGACGCTGCCTTGATAAGGACAGTGGTACTGGCTCAGGCTGTCAACAACCCAAAGCGACCACACATCCTCGAGGCTGTCGAGGCTGAGCCTGTAGGGATCGGAACTGTATGTGTCCCAATATTCCTTGAAGACATCCGACTGCATCATGTGGTCCCCGTCCTTTATATACTGCCAGGTATTGTCACTGTACAGTACGACCTTTACATATTCGTTTACTGTATCAAGCGTATCGATCACCATTGCCCCAGTTGTCATCATGGACTTCACCGGTTTGAGGGCCGGCCGAGGGACAATCAGCTCTGCTTCCCTCTTCGTCAGAGGCAGAGTCCTGTGTGAAGGAGAGTAGCTTTCAAGGAGGACTTCTCCTTCCTTCTCATTTTCCTCCGACAATGACTGCTTTCCAGCAGGATCATCCGCAACTTCTGCCATGGCAGGCAAGGCTGCGGACGAAAGGATCATGATTATGCTGCTTACTGAAAATAATACTGTTCTTAAAGTCTTCATAATACTGCTTCTAACCGGATAGGATCGGCATTCCTGTCATTCTGCGCCGAACTGTGACAAAAGGATCTCCCTGACTTCAGCAACCTTTCTGTCAAGAAGTTCCCTGGTCGAGGCTTCACAGATAAACCTCAGGTAAGGCTCTGTGTTCGACGGGCGGATATTGAACCACCACTGCGGGAACTCGACCCTGTAGCCGTCAAAATCCATGAAAGCCGTCGGGGTCTCCTTTGAAATGAAATGGTCCTTTACCGCTTCCATGGCCCCGGCCTTGTCCTCGACCCTGAAATTGATTTCTCCGGAATTCTGGTACTTTGCTATCTTTGAAATCTGGTTGCTTACTGTTATCCCACGCTTTTTCATGTCAGAGATGACTCCCAATATGAGGACAGATGCCAGGAGTCCGCTGTCAGAATAGAAGAAATCCTTGAAATAATAGTGGCCGGCGAGCTCTCCGCCGTATATTCCGTCAAGCTCACGCAGCTTCCTGGCGGCAAACGCACGGCCGACTTTCCATGTATGCATCTCGGCGCCCATCGGGGCCAGATACTCACCTACGGCCTTTGAGCTTCTTATATCCTGGAGGACAATGCCCTTTTCTCCTCTCTTTCCGAAGAAATAATGTCCGAGGACTGCTATCATAAGATCAGGTGAGATGAATTGACCTTTTTCATCGACAAACATGACCCTGTCGGCATCTCCGTCATATATGACGCCGATGTCTGCTCCTGTCCTGCGGACAAGATCGGAAAGGGCTGCTACATTTGCCGGGATGAGAGGATTAGGCTCATGGTTAGGGAAACGGCCGTCCATCTCGTCGAAGATATATTCCGGGGCATCCCCGAAGATCTCCTTGGCGAAGAGAGTAGCCATGCCGTTGGAAAGGTCCATGGCAATCCTGAGATTGCTTATGTCGCTTCTGAACCCGGACAGGAATTCGACATAGTCCTTCCGGATATCCATCTGCACGACCTTGCCCTTATGTTCAGCCGGGATGCATTCGCGACCGCTTTCAATCCAGTCACGAATCTGCCCGAGTCCGTTGTCAAGCCCTACAGGCAGGGCATTTTCACGGGAGACCTTCATGCCGTTGTACTGGGCCGGGTTGTGCGATGCTGTAATCTGGACAGATGCCTTGAAACCATACCTGGCTGTACCGAAATACACCATCGGTGTCGTACTCAGGCCTATGTCATAGACATCTGCTCCGGCATCTGTAAGTCCTTTCAGAAGCCACTCGTGGATCTCATCGGAAGATACTCTGCAGTCCCTTCCGACCAGCACCTTGCGTGTATCAAGAAGCTCAGGGATGAAAAAACCGGTCTTGTAGGCAGTATGCTTGTCAAAGTCGACATTGTATATGCCTCTGATGTCGTATGCATGGAAAGCTCCCATATCTCTATATGTTTTTATTGTTTGGTCCTGTAGCGAGGATGCACCTTTCCCTGTGCTATTCCCTGAAGTTTCCTTCCGATGATCTTCTTGCGGATAGGAGCTACCCTGTCGACAAAAAGATTTCCGTCGAGGTGATCCATCTCATGCTGGATCATCCTGCAGGCAAAGCGGTCGAACTCCTCTGTCTGCTTCTGGAAATTCTCGTCGTAATATTCCACAGTGATCTTCGCCGGACGGCGTACATCAGCATATATTCCAGGGACACTGAGGCATCCCTCCTGATATTCCCTCGTCTCGTCACTTGCAGCGACAAGCACCGGGTTGATCATGGTCCGGCGGAAGCCCTTAAGATAGTCATAGACATCAGCCACGACATCCCCGTCGACAATCAGCACTCTGAGGCCCACTCCGACCTGAGGGGCAGCCAGACCGCATCCGTCAGCAGACTTCAATGTCTCCTTCATGTCCGAGACAAGCCCGCTGAGATATTCCTTGTCGGAAAGATCTGCTTCTGATGCGTCTTCCCTCAATATTTCCGAACCATAAAGATAAATCGGCAATACCATAATCCTGTTATTTTTTAAATTTTCGTCTGGACAGCAGAATATCCGCTTCCCTGCGCTGGAATCCATTCCCGGCGGACTTCCTTCCTGTCCTTCCTGATTTTCCTGTCACCTTATCAGACAATGAATCAGGCACAAACTGAGGAGAACCTGCAAAATCCATACCGCCATTTTTCCTGTCAAGCCAGCCCTGCAATATTATAGCTGCGCTGATCTTGTCTACCGAAGCCTTGTCCATCCTGTCGCTGGCCTTCATTCCGCCGTCGATCATGGCGCGGTGCGCCAGCACAGAAGTGAACCTTTCGTCTTCCATCTCTACCGGTATGTCCGGGAACACCTTGGCGAGTCTGTTGACAAAAACCTGCACATCTTTCGCTGCTTCCGATGGGGTATTGTCCATGTTCATAGGCCAGCCTACTACAAACCTTGCCACATTTTCTTTTTCGCAATAAGTTTCAAGATATTCTATTATCTTTGCAGACTGGACCGTTTCCAGAGCGGACGCGAAGATTCCGAGCGGGTCGCTTACAGCGACTCCCGTTCTTTTTCTTCCATAGTCTATCCCGATGATTCTGTCCATAATATCAGCTGCAAAGGTAACATTAAAGTATGGCTCAGCAAAAAAAAGAGAAAAAGACGGTCAGGTTCAGGCTATCTCTGCTTGATGACCAGACCCACGAGAAGCTCTGGGACATGAGATTCTCAAGGACAGGATTTCTGGTAACCGTCATCTCTGTAATAGTCCTGTTCACGCTTACTATATTCAGCATAACAGCATTCACACCAATCCGTACATTCATACCCGGATATCCGGATGCGCACAGCAAAAGGGCCGCAATCCTCAATGCGATGAAAATCGACTCCCTCGAGGCTGTGATCTCGACATGGTACCTGTATTCGGAGAACCTCCGCAGGGTAATAGATGGGAAGCAGCCGGTAAAGATCGACAGTCTCCTTGCCGGCAGAAAAAAGGGAGAATCAGGTGCAGCAGACGGCAGGAATGCGATGCAAAGAGCCGGCAAACAGGACTCGATCCTCCGTGCGACAGTACTTCAGGAGGAAAAATTTGAACTTTCCGAATCAGGGAAAAGGAAACTTCCGATTGAAGGCATGCATTTCTTCACCCCGCTCAAAGGTGTGATCTCCCAGGGATTCGATCCCATAATCCACCCGTATATCGACATCACAGCCCCGGCAAATTCCGTGGTAATGGCTGTCCTTGACGGTACAGTCATATTCTCCGGCTGGAATGACGAGGCCGGATACACTATCCAGATCCAGCATGACAACGACATCGTATCGACATACAAGCACAACCAGAAGCTTCTGAAGAAGACCGGAGACAAGGTATCCGCAGGCTCTCCCATAGCTCTTGTAGGCAATACCGGCACTCTGAGCACAGGAGATCATCTCCACTTCGAGCTATGGTACAAGGGAGAAGCTGTCGATCCGACAAAATACATCAACTTCTGATGAAAAAGAGACGTATCGCCATATTGGGTTCCACGGGATCGATCGGCAGACAGGCCCTCGATGTCGTCAGCCAGCACCCGGACCTTTTTGAAATTGAGCTGCTGACAGCGAACAACAGCAGCGGCCTTCTTGCAGAACAGGCAATGAAGTTTGATGCCAACAATGCAGTGATCTGCAACGAAGACAGATATGAGGAAACCGCAGAAGCACTCAAAGGCTGCGGCACAAAAGTCTTTGCCGGGATGCAGTCGGTATGCGACCTCGTGGCGAGCGACAGAGTAGACATCGTGCTCACAGCCATGGTCGGATTCAGCGGGCTGAGATCAACTGTAGCCGCGGTCAAGGCCGGGAAGACAGTTGCCCTGGCCAACAAGGAGACACTTGTTGCGGCCGGAGAGATAGTCATGGACCTTGCCCGCAGGCATCATGCGGCAATCATACCTGTCGACTCAGAACATTCCGCCATCTTCCAGTGCCTTCACTGCTCTCCTGATGCCGATATCGAGAAGATACACCTGACTGCCTCCGGCGGACCTTTCAGGACATGGAGCAAGGAACAGATAGCTTCCGCGACCAAGGAACAGGCCCTGAAGCATCCGAAGTGGAGCATGGGCAGCAAGATCACCATAGACTCAGCCACGATGATGAACAAAGGCCTGGAGATCATAGAAGCAAGATGGCTCTTCGGGGTCAGCCCCGACAGGATAAACGTCGTCGTACACCCTCAGTCCATCATCCACTCCATGGTGGAATTCGCTGATGGCGCAGTAATCGCCCAGATGGGCCATCCTGACATGAGGGAGCCTATACAATACGCTCTGGGCTACCCTCAGAGACTGAGTCTCAACAACCGCAAGATTGATTTTGCAGCCCTGGGGCAGATTACATTCGAAGCACCGGACCCGGACAGGTTCCCGGCGCTTTCCCTGGCACTTGAATCTCTTTCCAGAGGAGGCAACATGCCCTGCATCATGAATGCAGCAAATGAAGTTGCCGTAGATGCCTTCCTGCACGACAGAATCAGTTTCTACGGGATGGCAGACCTTGTGGCCGAATGCATGAGGAAAGTGGACTTCTGTCCCGCGCCTGACCTTGACTGCATCTTCAGCACAAATGAAGAGGCAGCGGCAAAGGCCAGGGAGATCCTGAGGCGGTCACCGGAAAGGTTCCTTTCAAAGACTAAAGTACAGAATATATGAATTGACCCGGATACACTTTGCCAGTTTCCATAAAGGTATCCGGACATTTTACAAGATAAAAAATGATTGCACTATTCAAGGCTCTGCAAATAATCGTAGCTCTTTCAATACTTATACTCGTCCACGAGCTAGGACATTTTACTTTCGCGAAGATATTCAGGATCAGAGTCGAGAAATTCTATCTCTTCTTTGACGCCGGATTCGCCCTGTTCAGATTCAAGCCGAAGAAATCCGAGACAGAATACGGCATAGGATGGCTTCCGCTCGGAGGCTACTGCAAGATAGCCGGCATGATCGACGAATCCATGGACACAGACTACCTGAAGACCGAGCCCAAGCCTTGGGAATTCAGAAGCCGTCCTGCATGGCAGAGACTCCTTGTCATGTCCGGAGGCGTCCTGTTCAACTTCATATTTGCGATTCTCCTTTATGCCGGAATCCTTGCCGGCTGGGGAGAGGCCTACATCAGCAATGAAGACAGCCGGATATACGTCAACGAACTGGCATATGACATGGGCTTCAGGAACGGGGACAGGATCCTTAGCTTAGATGACTATGTCCCGGAAAACTTCGGCATGCTCCAGGCCGACCTTGCCAGGAGGAACGTCGAGAAAGCCATTGTCCTCAGAGGCAGCGATACAGTGGATATCTACATCGACCAGAGGATGATATCCGATGTGCTCAACACGCCTGGGATGTTTGCCCTTGCCACTCCATTCATCATCGATTCAATACCGCCGGCCTCCGTCAATTACGGGGGCGGGCTGCAAAAAGACGACAGGATAATAGCTGTTGCCGGGACACCGGTGGAATTCCTGCAGGATTCGAGGCCGGTCCTGGAACAATATGCAGGAGGCGAGGTCCCGCTTGAGATTGTCCGGGGGGCTGATACCATGAACATGGCAGCAAAGGTCGACACCACAGGCAAGCTGGGAGTCTTTTCGAAGATGCCGGGCATAAAGACCCACCGTTACTCGCTGCTTGCCTCGATACCGGCAGGTGTCAAGCTTGCATACACTACGATAGGAGGCTATATCATGGACCTGCGGCTTGTGTTCACTCCGAGCACCGAAGCCTACAAGTCTGTAGGAAGCTTCATAGCCATGGGACAGGTCTTCCCTTCATACTGGGACTGGTACACCTTCCTTAACCTCCTGGCTCTGTTCTCGATCATGCTCGGTGTAATGAACCTTCTGCCTATCCCGGCCCTTGACGGAGGACATATCGTTTTCACGCTCTACGAGATGATCACCGGAAAGAAGCCGAGCGACAAGTTCCTTATCGGTGCCCAGATGGTAGGATTCGTACTTCTTGTCGGCCTTATGATACTGGCCTTCGGCAATGACATAGCCAGGATAGTCAAGATGTTCTGAAACGCGCCGTGTCCCCGGGATAAAATCATGGCTTCATGGATTTGAAACAATAAATGGTTATCTTTGGCATGATATGACCGCCGCAGAAGCGTCCATCACCGATGCCCCGGCCATACAATCAACTGATGTTATTCTAAATAAATTTATATTATGAAAAGATTGATATCTCTGCTGTCTATAGCTGTTGCCCTGTTCAGCCTTGCTTCCTGCAGGAATTCAGGGAAAAGCCTTCTTCCAAACGTAAGCGGGAAAGCGGGGGAAATCGTAGTAGTCATAGGCAAGGATGACTGGGAGGGAGCTCCGGGCAATGAAATCAGGAACCTGCTCGCCAGCGACTGTCCTTTCCTTCCCCAGAAAGAACCCCTTTACACTCTCATCAATGTTCCGGCATCTGCATTTACGAACATCTTCCAGCTTCACAGGAACATTCTCCTAGTCAACATTGACAAGCAGGTCACAGAGCCTGGCGTAAGACTCAAGTTCGACCAGTGGGCCCACCCGCAGTGCCTTGTCATAGTAAATGCACCTGACAGCGATACGGCAGTGAACGAGATAGAAGAAAACAAGGCCCTCATACTCAACTCCTTTGAACAAGCCGAGAGAGACCGCGTCATCCTCAACTGCAAGCAATACGAAGAGTATCCTCTCAGAGAGCAGGTCAATGAGGTCTTCGGAGGATCACCATACTTCCCTACGGGATATGTCCTCAAGAAAAAGACTCCTGACTTCTTCTGGATCGGCTATGAGACACAATATACCATCCAGGGAATATTTGTCTACAGATACCCTGCGACAGGCGACCAGAACAAGGACTTTTCTCTTGAAAGCATCATCAGCCACAGGAATGAGATGCTCAAGGCAAATGTACCGGGCATGTTCGAGAATACCTGGATGACTACAGCCCAGGCCGTAGAGCCATCTGTAGAATACATCAAATACAAGGACCGCCAGTTTGCCCAGACAAGAGGATTCTGGGAAGTGCACAACGACTATATGGGAGGTCCTTTCGTATCCCACTCATTCTACAGCAAGGACGGCAAATACATAATCGTACTTGAAGCATTCGTATATGCTCCGAAATACGACAAGAGGAACTATCTCAGACAGGTGGAATCGATAATTTATTCGTTCCAGTGGGAAGATCAGCAGTAAAAAAGGTAAAAATATTTTGGTAAATTGAATTTATTATATACCTTTGCACTCCCATTTGACATGGAATGGGTGAACGGTGGGTTCGTATAACGGTTAGTACTCAAGATTTTCATTCTTGCAATAGGGGTTCGATTCCCCTACCCACTACGAAATATAAAAAGATAAAGTAATGGCAAATCACGCATCAGCTGACAAGCGTTATCGCCAGAGCGAGAGACGCAGATTGCATAATAAGTATTATGCAAAGACGACCAGGAACGCGATCCGCGCCCTGAGAAACACAACAGACAAGAACGCCGCAGAGGCAAATGCTCCTAAGGTCTATGCAATGATCGACAAGCTTGCTAAGATCGGAGTCATCCACAAGAATAAAGCAGCAAACCTCAAGAGTGGTATCGCTGTCTATATCAACAAACTTTCATAAGGAAAGCAACCTTAAAGGTTTTCTTATAGCTGAGGAAGAAGCTGTCAAAGCCGGCAGCTTCTTTTTCATAAGAAACGGGATGTAGCGCAGTTGGTAGCGCACTACGTTCGGGACGTAGGGGTCGGGCGTTCGAGTCGCCTCATCCCGACCATAACAGAAAAGCCGGTCCAAAAGAAATTTTGAACCGGCTTATTCTGTATCCGCCTCCCGCCAGGGGACGGTATATTTTCCTTGCCATAGCGGACGCCTTCCAGGCACAGCCTTCAGAGGATACTCTTTCAGATGACTTCAATATCTTCAGAACGGATCCAGCCCTGACGTCCGTCGGCGAGTTCTATGTTGTTCCACTCTCCGACCTCATCCAATATCGTGACAACCGTCCCTTCATGCAGGATGAAGAGATCTGTTGAAGACTCTTCTGACGGAGAGCTCTTGACAGATGTCACAGGACGCATGACTACAGCCCCGTCAGCCTTCATGTAGTCAGATCGCTGCCAGAGAGAGAAGCTTAGTGCAAAGACAGCAAGAAGGACAGCTGCAATACCTCCGAAAAATCCTGTACGTTTCCATCCTGAACGGACAGAAGTCAGAAGCAACACTGTCATAAGGCATGCAAGAGCCAGAAATACTATGAAGAGTATGGCCCATGAATCGGAATCCAGAGTATAGCATACTGCCTTTGCCCATGTCTTCAGGATAAACTCCGGCACAGGGTCAATCCTGTCCTGGAGAAAGCCTGAGACCACCTGAAGATTATATCTGGCATCTGAATAGGACGGATCAAGCCTCAGAGCCCTCTCATAATTGAGCACAGCATGAGAATAATCCCCTGCCTTGAAATAGGCACTTCCGAGATTGCAGTATAAGGCTGCGGACTCAAGCCCTGATGAAGCGATTTTACCATATTCAGAAATGGCATCATCCCACTGTCCCTGGGAATAAGCTGAAGTAGCATTAGTCCATAGGGAATCTATATATGCATCTGCAGCAGATGCACTGAAAGGAAGAGCAAGCAGAAGCATTATCACTGTCGCTGCATTACCGGCTGCCTTTGCAGCCCCGGTCTTCCTTGAAGTTTTGCCTTTCATCTTTGAATCCATTGAAGATATCACATTTACTGCGGCCTCATAATGGGAGGTCATGGCCTCATTTCCGGCATCCGGTGAATATCTTGCAAACTCACAGGCATCCACAAGAGATGTGAATTGTCCGATCAGAGTCTCATCCACCCCGGACTCGGCAAGGAGTTCTGAAACTCTCTCCTTCGAGAGTTCCGATGCCGATATGTTGAGCTTGTCAGAGACAAAGCCAAGAAGAGCCTTGTGAAGCTCTTCATAGAAAGCCGTGTACAGATTCTGTCTGAGATAGCCTTCTGCTGCTTTCAGTCTCCTGAGAGCCATCTTGGTAGCCTTTCTTGTCTTCATCCCTGCTATATCAGCGCGTCTTGCCGACATTGACCTGAGAAGCAGATACAGCACCGCTGACAGGAATACTACAAGCACAGAAATGGCGATGAAAAGACCTGACCCCACAAAGAAACCGCCTTTCGGGGTCAGAGAAGGGATCCTCGTAGAAATATAGCGGATGTCCTCGTTCAGGTTCTTCACGCCCTGTCCTGTAAACGATGCGACAGGAGCATCAGACCTCGGATCTCCGTCAGCACTCTTCGCAACACTGAAAAGTATAGGTTCAGTCTTCAGTGTCACATATTTGCCATGTGAAATATCATAATAGCTGTATGATATCGGAGCAATGGCAAAATCTCCATGGCTGCGCGGGATAAACGGATATTCATATGTCTTGCTGCCAGATGTACCTCCGGAAGCCTTGCTTATATTTTCAGTCACCTTAGTATCGTAGACTTCGAAGTCAGGCGGGAAGGTAACCTTCGGAGCATCGATAAGAGAGACATTGCCCTTTCCTTTTACTGTGACTATGAGTGAAGCCGCCTCGTGGGTCCGCAGGGAATCCGTGCTCAGCCTGGCATCTATCGAGAATGTCCCGACACCCCCGCCGAATGATGCCGGCGCACCTGAAGGAAGCGGAGAGACATTGACCTTATAGGATGCGGAAGTCACTCTTTTGCGTATGGTCCGGTATTCATCAAAGAAGCCGTCGAATATACTTGCCGGTCCTCCTGAAGAAACCCTCATGTTCACAAGACAAACAAGTTCTGCAGGATCAATGGTCACTGTACCGGACTGCTGCGGAATCAGGACATACTTGCGCAGCACCGCTGTATTGTAGATCTTGTCGTCATAGCTTTCTCTCTTGAACTCTATGTTTGTCGGTGCCTCTGTCTCCTGGCTCCAGAATCCGTTGAAAGACGGGAATCTGGCATCCTCGAATCCGGCGATATTCACCCTCTGGTAGAGTTTCAGCGTAGCAGTGATAGGCTCACCGACCACGACATCGGTACGGCTGAGAGTCAGTCTGAGGAAGAGATCGTCGTCTGAGATGCCAGAAGTACTTCCGGAACCGGACTGGGCTGATGAACTGCCGCTGCCTGAGGCCCGGCTTCCGCCCTGAGATGAACTCCCCGACGAAGAATTGGATACGACTTCAATCTGCGCAGCCGATGATTCTATCACATTCCCCTTCACCTTTGCTGTAGCCTTAGGGATGGTGAATGTACCCGTAGCTTTAGGGAGAAGTATATATGTATATGTCGACTGGGATGACTTTGTACGCTTGCCGTTGATTATCTGCACACTGGTAGAACGGCCTTGCTGAGGTCCCCATACCAGCTGGAAATCACTGCCTGCGCTCCACTGGAAGTCAGACGGTGAATTTTCCCCCTCAATTATGAATGTGACATTAAACTGTTCGTCTATGGCCACTACATTCGGAGCCTCAACACGGATGTCCGTCTGGGCAAAAGAACATACTGCCGCCAGCATGAGAACAGCCGACATGAATACTTTTTTCATCATACCTATAATATATATATTATATTGTTTCAGTACTTTTATCTTTTACCAGTTCTTTTCCTTCTGCCTTGACTTCAGGGCTTCGGCCTTTTCCTTCTTGACCTTCTCCTGGGTTTCCTTTTCCTTTGCCTGGATCGCCTGGAGCATCTGCTGGGCGGCCTGCGGAGTTATCTTAGGCTGCTGACTGTTCTGTCCCTGCTGATTCTGGTCCTGGTTATTGTTCTGATTCTGGTCTTTGTTCTGGTCCTGGTTCTGATCTTTGTTCTGGTCCTGATTCTGATTATTCTGGTCCTGATTCTGATCTTTGTTCTGGTCCTGATTCTGATCTTTGTTCTGGTCCTGGTTCTGATCTTTGTTCTGGTCCTGGTTCTGGTTCTGCTGCTGGTTCTGGAGCATCTTCTTCGCGTATATGTAGTTTTCCTTTGCGTCCATATCGCCAGGATTCAGAAGAAGAGACTGCCTGTACGCCTCGACAGCGGCCTGCCAGTCCTTTGTCTGGGCAGAAGCATTTCCCGTATTATAATACCAGTCAGAGGCAATGTCAGAAGCCGGCGCGACGTCCTTCAAGGCGGAATAGCCTTTGGCCGCCTGACCGTAATCGCCCATCTTGTATAGTGTATTGGCAAGATTGTAATTTGCAGCAAGAGATGTGGAATCCTTTACAAGAGCCTTGCGGTAGTCTATTTCAGCCTCTTTCCAGTCTTCCTTCCTGAAGTCCCTGTTGCCCTTGCGCACATCACTTCTGTCCGGCTGTGCCGAAGCAAAGACAGCCGGAAGCGACAACGCCAATATGAATATCAAAAACCTGTACATCTATATCATCCTCCAAATAAATCCTTTCTTCTCAGAAGAGCCTGCGCCGTATCCGTCTTTCCCCGACAAGCATCTCAAGGACAAAGAACACCAAAGCAATTCCGAAGAAATACATATACTGCTCATCAAACTCTTCAAAGACCACAGAACTGAACTGTTCGTCCTGCATCTTCTGTATCTCGTCAATGATCGGATTCAGTCCGAACTCGCTGTTGCCGGCCCTCACATACATGCCGTTGCCTGCGGCCGCAATCTGCTTGAGTGTCTTTTCATCAAGTCTGGAAACCACTATATTTCCTGACCTGTCCTTGAGCAGTTCCCCGTCCATCGGGATCGGCTTTCCTTCAGAAGAACCCACACCGATGGTAAAGACCCTTATGCCCATTTCTGCAGCCTGCTTTGCAGCTGCCACAGGATCATCCTCGTGGTTTTCACCGTCGGTGATGACTATTATGGCACGGCTCTTTTCACTCTGGGCACTGAAGCTCCTTATCGCGGTATTTATTGCCTCACCTATGGCTGTACCCTGTATCGGCACTGACTCAGGTGAGATCGAATTCAGGAACATCTTGGCCGACACGTAGTCTGTAGTGATCGGAAGCTGGACAAAAGAACTTCCTGCAAAAACTATCAGACCTATCCTGTCGTCCCTGAGCCTGTCCACAAGCTTTGATATAGCAAGCTTCGCCCTCTCAAGTCTGTTCGGGGAATAGTCTTCCGCGAGCATGGAGTTGGAGACATCCAGGACAATCATTATCTCGGCTCCCTTGGTCTTGTGTTCCTTAAGCTTGGCTCCTATCTGCGGTCTCGACATTCCTATTGAAAAGAAGAAGAAAGCCAGGGAAAAGAGCACCAGCTTCACCCAACCTTTAGATCGCGATACCGAAGGCATGATCCCGCGGACGAGTCTTTCATCGCCGAATTTCCTTATCCGGCGTCTGCGGAAATGCCTCATCAGCACATAGCTGACGAAAAAAAGCGGTATCAGAAATATCAGAAGCAGATATTGTGGCTGTGCAAAATTAATCATAAGCAATCATCCATTATCGGAGAATCATGCATAACTACGGCAGTCTCCTGATCACAAACATATCCAAAATAAATGCAAGCAGCAGAAGGACGAGTGCTGCAACTCCGTAGCCGGTGAAAAGCTCCTTGTAGACCGGGAAACTGTCTATTGTGATCTTATCCTTCTCCATCTTGTTGATTTCCCCGTATATCTCCATCAGCTTGGTATTGTCAGTCGCCCTGAAATAGCGTCCTCCGGTGGATTCAGCTATATTCTTCAGGAGATCCTCGTCTATCTCCACCCTTACATTCTGTACCTCGACGCCCCATGGTGTCATGACGGGATATGGAGCGACCCCCTCTGCCCCGACACCTATGGTATATACCCTTACACCATATGTCTTTGCGATCTCGGCTGCCATCTGCGGAGTTATCTCTCCGCTGTTGTTGACACCATCCGTAAGGAGTATGACGACCCGGCTCTTTGCGTCGGAATCCTTGAGCCTTGCCACAGCTGTAGCGAGACCTGTACCGATTGCTGTACCGTCCTCTATCAGATCTGTCTGTACCTCCTTCATCAGATTGATCAGAGTAGACCTGTCTGTAGTAAGAGGGCACTGGGTGTAGCTTTCTCCTGCGAAGACTACTATACCTATCCTGTCATAAGGACGCTGCGATATGAATTCTATGGCGATGTCCTTTGCAGCGCTTATCCTGTCCGGGGTGAAATCCCTGGCAAGCATACTGGTCGAGACATCCATCGTGAGCATGATGTCTATTCCCTCGCTGTCAACCTTGTCCATCTTCTCCGAAGAACGAGGTCGTGCGATAGCTATGACAATGAGAGCAAGAGCGACCGTCATCATGGCAAAAGGCAGATGCCTTACAACTGACATCACCGAAAAGCCACCCTTTTTCCACGGTATCATCACGGATACCCTAAGATGAGGTCTGCGCGAAAACAACTCCAGATACAGATAATGGAGGACAAGCAGCAGCGGTATTATCTCCAGCCAAAGAAGATGCGGATATTCAAAATACATACTCTATTCCTCCTTCTTGGTATCTTTCAACGGACCGGCAGAAGAAGCCGGATCCGAGGTAGCAGGATCCTGTCCTCCTGATGCAGTAATCCGGTCTTCCGGAGCTGCAGGCTGACCCTGGGCCATGTTGTCCTTGTCGACTTCCTGCTGATAGGTCATTGTCACAAATTTCACTGCCGATGGTACCGCTGAAGCATTCTCCTGATCCGTAGCGACATATTTGGCGAACTTCACATAGTCAGCCCTCTCGAAAAGAGCCTTGATCTCGGCATAGAGATCCTCAGGCACATTCTTTCCGGAAAGATCAGAGAATATCTCCGCTGTAGTCATCTCCATTGCGGATATCCCGTAGCGGGAGACAATATATTCTCGGAGAGCATCAGTGACGCCGGAGTAGAATGCCTTCTGCTTCTCCGGAGCCCAGAGCCTGTTGCCCCTGAGGCTGTCAAGCTTCCTGAGCGCCACGACATGTGGAGGATCTTTCCTGACATTGTCACCTGCACCTTTACGGCCATATTTTCTCACAAGCCATACGACAAGCACAACAAGTGCCGCGAGCAAGATGACTCCAGCAAGATAAGGGAGCACTTCACTGAAAGTCACAGGATACTTCACCTGTCCCTTTATGTCATGCAGCTGGAATGTGGCAGTATCTACAGGCATGGTCTTGACCTGAAGAGTCCTGCTTCCGAAGACAATAGTATCGACAGCCCCTTCCGGTTTATGTCTGATGACAGCTACCGGAGGGAGTACATATTCGCCCTCTTCAAAAGACGTCACTGTCACACTGGCTTTGATATCCATCAGGGAAGGACGTCCCTTGCGTCCCTTATGGACCTCAAGAGTGTCTATCTTCCATGGGGAAATCACTTCTACTCCCTCACAGAAGCCTTTTGAATAATCCGGGAAAGCGAACCCGGTACCTTCCTCAACGCCATCCAGGGAAAAGCCGTATTCAAGCTGGTCGGCTATCAGCACTGAATCGCGCTGCTGGAGAGGCTCCAGGAATACCCCGTCCATGTCAATCCTTCCGGCAGCCTGTGCCGATACTGACGCTGCCTGACCTGATGCCAGACCTGATGATGCAGTCTGGCCTGCCGCAGGATTCTCTGCAGCAACGGCCCCGGACACCGTCAGAAGCGCAGCCGATGAGGCTGTCAAAAGAACAATATATTTATGAAGCAAACTCATATGATTTTTATCATCTGTTGTGGAAGAAAGCCATAAGGCCCTTCACATAGTCTTCGTCTGTCGCTATACTGACGCTGTCCACCTTATATTTCCTGAACAGGGATACCGACGTGTCCGATACAGTCCTGAACCAGTCTTCGTAGCGGCGGCGCATCCTGCGGCTGGAAGTATTGATCCAGGCATCCTTGAGCGTCTCCGAATCCTTCACATGCACAAGCCCGACATCAGGAAGGCTCCGTTCCCTCGGATCATAGACTTCAATCACCGAGAGATCGTGACGGTTGACCGCGACCTTCAGAGCATCCTCATATCTGGGTGTACCGTCCTCGTTGACATCAAGCATATCTGAAAGCAGGAAAGCGGTGCACCTTTTCTTTATGGCATTGGTAAGATACCTTAGGGCCTCGCTTATGTCTGTCCCGTCATACTGGGGACGGAACTCTATGATTTCGCGGATAATGTGGAGCAGATGGCTCCTTCCTTTCTTGGGAGGTATGAACTTCTCCACCCTGTCGCTGAAAAAGAGAGCCCCGACCTTGTCATTGTTGATGATGGCGGAAAACGAAAGCACCGCGGCGATCTCCGCGATAAGGTCCCTCTTGTCCATTCCTGAGGTACCGAAGAGCCCCGACCGGCTGATGTCTATCAGCAACACTACTGTCAGCTCCCTCTCCTCCTCGAAGACCTTGACATAGGGAGACCTCAGACGGGCCGTCACATTCCAGTCCATGTTGCGCACATCGTCGCCATACTGGTATTCCCTCACCTCGCTGAATGCCATACCACGGCCCTTGAAGGCTGAATGGTACTCTCCGGCGAAGATCTGATGGGACAGGGCCCTTGTCTTAATCTCTATTTTCCTGACC
>JADIMK010000096.1 GCA_017694785.1 Candidatus Cryptobacteroides intestinigallinarum | reverse complement strand
TCTATACTCTTTGTCCTTGGGAATCATAACAAGCAAAAAATAGGGGTATTTTTTACTTTTAAGTTACTGATTTCCAGGGACTTTTACAAGTATTTCATCCCTTAATCTTCAAATATTTACAACTAATTTTGCGGCCTGAATGACCTCGGTTAAACTTATAAATTACAGCAGTTCAACTGCTGATTGGAATTAATAACATTTGCTGATAACTGTATGAACAAAGTTTTGAAATTATTGACAGGAGTGCTCGTCATTCCTGCTGCCATTACTTCATGTAAGGAAGAAGAGCCGGCAATGAACACTCTTGAAGTGACGCCTTCTTCTCCTCTTGAATTTGCTGCACTGGACAATGAAGACAAGGTGCTTATTGTGACAACAGATGCCTCATCCTGGGAGGCCGATGCTCCTGAGTGGGTATTGACAACCGTTGAGGGCGACAGGCTTGTTGTCAATGTCCGTGATAACGCATCATCTGAATCACGCACAGGGCGTATAACTGTTTCTGCGGGCAATGCTGAACCTGTGCATGTCAGTGTCATCCAGAATGAGGCAGAGGAAGATGTCGACATACTTTCCGTTACGCCTGATGATCCTATCTCTTTCAATGCAAGCGGCAATGCCGGCGTTTCTCTTGAGGTTTCGACAAATGCAGGGGATTGGGCATTCGATGTTCCGGAATGGATTACAGCATCCAAGCATGACGGGAACATCCTTTTTGTCAATGCAGAGGACAATCCTTCTGAACAGCAGAGAATAGGTAGGATAACGGTTTCGGCAGGAGAAGCTGAGCCTGTGGTCATCAACGTGATGCAGGCCGGCCGGAATCTCAGCGCAGTGACAGCCGGCATTGCTGACGGGGATGGCGGTGACGGCTCGGCTCTAGTGATTGAAAAACTTGATCTGATGCCGCAGAAATTGACAGTTTCCCTCGATAAGGCCTTAGAAGAGGATGTGTCTTTTGAGTTCGTATATGACAAGGAGTATCTGAGTCAGTACAATTATCTGAACGGCACTGATTATCTGCTTTATCCTGAGGATCTCATTTCGTTCGGAGAAGACGGGCGCCTTACGATTTCTTCCGGACAGACTGATGCAGAAACGGAAATTATTATAGACCCTGACAGCCGTTCATTGAGAAACGGTGTCAGCTATCTGATACCTGTGACTGTACGGACATCGTCAAAATCAGTCAATCTGGATTCTGATGCAATGCGTGTCAACTGGGTCATCTCCAGAAAATGTGTCAAAGACACCAAGACCATCCTCTACTTCGAGGTGAATGATGTCAACCCGCTGAATGCCTTGGAATACAGACTTGAAGACGGTACGATGTTCTTTGATGCAGTGGTCTTGTTTTCCGCAAACATCAATTGGGATTACCAGAACGGACGTCCTTATCTGTACAATAATCCGAGTGTCCAGGCTTTGCTTGATGAGACGGACACATATCTGCAGCCTCTCAGGGAAGCCGGCATCAAGGTCTATCTCGGCCAGCTTGGCAACCATGACTGTGCAGGTCTGTGCCAGTTGTCAAAGACAGGTGCGAAATATTATGCGCAGATTCTTGCCGATGCAGTAAAGCGGTATAAGTTGGACGGAGTAAGTTTCGATGACGAGTATTCATCATCTCCTATAAGCAGTGAGTATCTGACATCTCCGTCTCCTGAAGCCGGAGCAAGACTCCTGTATGAAACGAAACAGGCAATGAAAGAGATTGTACCGTGGGATACGGATGTCCAGGTATATCAGTTAGGCAATTTTGACACACGGATATCTTCTGTTGACGGGCATCGCCCGGGAGAATTCGTCGACATTGTGGTGGGCGACTACGGCAGAGCCGGCGTTCCTCTTAACGGAATGACCAAGGCAAGCTGCAGTGTCATGTCTGTGGAATTGAATCTCGACAGGGGAGATATCAGCGCCGCATATCGCGCTGAGGCCGAAGGATATGGCTGGATGATGTATTTCAGTTTTGATCCGGTCAAGAAACTTTCAGGCGGTGTGAATGCTTTTACCGTAGGCGCCAAGGGACTATGGGGCATGAAGCTTCTTGAACCTACTGGCATATATAAGAAAAAAGAGGCTGGAGAGAAAGGGGCATTTGATCCGGTAAGGTATGAGCTTTAACAGTTTTGGCTTATGAAGAAAATATTGTTTTTCATTATGGCATCCATGGTCATTCTTATGACCGGATGCGACAAAAAAGAGATGCAGGAGACGGTTCCTGATGAGATTTCCATAGCTCCTGAAAGCAAGGCGTTCGGAAGTGAGGGCGGTAATGTGGATGTTATTGTCACAAGCAGCGGAGAATGGACCCTTTCAGGGGATTATGAGTGGGTGCAGCCTGATATCAAGGAAGGGAAAGATGGAGATATGGTAAGGTTTAAGGTTGAAAGCAATAAGACTCAACAAAAACTTACTGCCGAATATGTTTTCACTACAGGAACAGCTGAAGCGAAATTTGTAGTGACTTGTGATGCGGGCGAAGAGGACAAGCCTGCAGAAGAGTCCATCTCTCTTTTCCCTGAAAGTTTCGGACGTTTTTCTCCGGAAGGATCGACTGAATCACTGATGGTAACGAGCTCCACGGACTGGACTCTGGCACCGGACGGCGAGTGTGACTGGGTCGTTCCGTCGTCATTGTCCGGAAAGGATGGTGACCAGGTGGATTTCGAGGTGTTGCCAAATGACGGGGAGAACGAAAGATCCATAGTTTTCATTTTCAAGGCAGGAGATGCTGATGCCAGGATTACAGTGGCCCAGGATGCCATGTCATATTCAATGGAACTTGGGTCTCCGGCTGAAGAGGAGGTTCCTCAGGCCGGAGGAGAGATTGCCATTCTTCTGAAAGTCTCAAACATCTCTGATAAAGACATAGAATGCAGCATTGAAGGTTCGGACTGGCTGCATCATGTTACCACAATTCCTGATCAGGGAGTTTTGAGGGTAGTGCTCAAAGCAGATGAGAATACAGGGTATGAAGCCCGCTCTTCTTCTGTCAAGATCACAGGGCCTGGAAATACGTCAGTAACGGTGGCTGTGACACAGGCCCAGAAAGACAGGCTTGAAACCACCGGGGATCTGGTCCAGTATGTGGGACTTGAAGGCGGAAATGTCATTATTCCTGTCATTTCCAATATTGAATATACATGTACGCCTTCCGATTCATGGATAACATATTCCGGGAAAGAAGGTGATAATGAATGCTTTGCCATAGATTCTTCCTCTGAAGACCGTTCAGGAAGCATAGAGTTCAAGGGAGGAGACCTGGGGTTCACTATAGAGATCCATCAGGAGGCCAAGGCTCTTGTTGAGCAGGTGGCAGATATGGATGGGAACTGGGCATGGCCTGCATGGAAAGACAGTTCGCCTGTGGAGAATATGAGCAGCTTTACACTCGAAGCCAATATTTATCCGGATTTCAATTCTTCAAGATACATAGAGACTATCATGGGCATTGAAGGAAAGTTCCTGATCCGTTTCGGCAAGAAAGGGGTTGCTGAAGACAACACGCTCTATGTGGTGTATGAAGGCGGGGAACTTGAATTGAAATCTTTTTTCCCTTTCCTTGAGGGCAACAAGTGGTATCATGTCGCCGTCACATTTGACAAAGGTACCGTCACCGGTTATATAAACGGGGTACAGGCTCGGAGCGCGTCAACCAACATGTCATACGTCAATTTCGGCGTGCCTCACCAGGGACAGGAGTCGGACGGACTGTACGGGCAGAGGTTCTTCTGGGTCGGTTATTCTTATGACGAGGGCAGGACATTTGACGGCAACATGTCGGAGGTCCGTATCTGGAACAGGGCCTTGTCGCAAGATGAAATAAATTCGGAGAATCATTTCTGGTATGTCGATCCTGATTCGGACGGGCTTGTGGCATATTGGAAATTCAATGAGCAGACCGGAGCGATGACAGTCAAGGACTGGTCCGGATATGGAAATGACATGCAGCTCCATGCACCTCTCAAATCAATAAGGGTTTCATTGCCGTGACAATCGGTCATGGCCGGAACATATGAATGACATTTTTTATTTTGTGCTATGAAAAAAATTTTGCAAGTTTTGCTCGGTATCGCTATGGTAGCCGCAGCAGTCTTGTCCTGCAAGAAGGATGAAATCAAGCAGGAAACGTTGGAGGTATCTCCTTCAAAGGATCTTCAGTTCCTTGCCAAAGGAAACGAAGATGCAGTTCTCACAATCAGCGCCAGCGCCTCATCCTATGAGGTGGATGCCGAGGATTGGGTGATTACAAGAAAGAATGGTAACAAGCTTTCTGTCAATGTTAGAGACAATAAATCCGCAGAAAGGTCATGTGACATGACAATTTCTGCAGGAACCGCAGAGCCTGTGGTCATCAAGATCACACAGGCTGCCGGAGAGGCAGATGCAATTTCCGTGGCTCCGACTTCACTGCTGTTCAGGGCAAGCGGCAACGAGCCACAGACACTGACTGTCACCACCAATGTTGAAGACTGGACTTATGTTGCCGATTTCGGTAAAAATGAGCAAAAAGACTGGTTTACTGTGACTCCAGATGATGCTGATCCGAAATCTCTTACAGTTACAGTCACAGATTATACCGAGACTGACGGGGAGAGGACCGGAAGCATTGACTTTTCTGCTGGTGAGGCCAAGGTGTCTGTGCCTGTGAGACAGTCAGCCAGGGATATGGTGGAAGTGACTCCGTCAGAGCCTCTGACTTTCTCCTGGAATGATGCTGAAGGTGTGGCCCTGGAGGTTACGACCACTGCAGATTCATGGGATGTGGCTGTTGACGCTGACGGAGAGGTCTGGATTACTGCTCAAAAGGAAGGCACTACCCTGACAATTTCAGTGAAAGAGAATGGCAGCGAGTCAGAGCGCAGCGGAAAGGTTACAGTCTCCGCCGGAAATGCAGTACCTGTAGAAATCCAGGTCACCCAGACCGGCAAGCCGGCGCCGGTGAACGGTCAGCTTGCTGATCAGACTTCGACTGACGATCCGGTGAGAGTTACCATGAAGCAGGGCGCGACTGCATATACCGTGACTCCTGTATTGAAGCTAGCCTCAGCCCTTGAGGATGCCGGCAACATAACATTGTATTATGATGAAGCGGTTGTTGACACTTGGAACAGCTATGGCGGCGTGCCTGTATGCGAGAAGCTGCCTGAGGGCAGCTACACTCTGCCGGAAGAAGGATTCACGATTCCTGCAGAACAGACTGATGTGCAGCTTCCGATTGAGATAAATCTTGAAAATCTCGAATACGAAACCTCATACATGCTCGTCCTGAAGGTTCAGTCCAAGTCTGATAACATCGGAGATGTCTCTTGCGGCAATGACGGTCTGAGGTATATAATTACGACAGCAAAGGCGCCTGCAGAGCCTGTTGACCATTCTACGAGGAAGAACCTTGCCATCCTTGAAGTGAACGACGTCAATCCTCTGAGCCTGCTTGAAGTAAAGTTCACTGACGGCTCCCTGTTCTTCGACGCTGTTGCACTATTCTCTTCCAACATCCAGTACAATCAAGAATTAGGAAGTGTAGAACTCTATCATAATCCTAACGTGCAGGCATTGCTTGATGGCTATGAGACTTATATCAAACCTCTGCAGGATGCCGGCATCGAAGTCTATCTCAGCTTACTCTGCAACCATACCCCGGCTTGGCTCAGCAACCTTCTCCCGGAAACGGCGGAACTTTTTGCATCCCAAGTGGCAGCTGCTATAAACAGATATCATCTGGACGGAGTATTGCTTGACGATGAACATAAAGGAACATATGGAGCAGGTGAGTACACGGAGCTTTTCTATCCGTACTCCAATTATTATTTGACGCTTGAAAATCAATATTCAGAGTTCGGATATATCCTGAAGCAGACTCTGAAGGAACAATGTGCTGGGAACCCTAAGGTCGTATTTTATCAGGTCAACGATGTAGAATGGCACGACTATAACGGAACACCGGTAAATCAATTCCTTGATCTGCTCATACCTGACCATAACGGTACCACGGCTCAATATTATGGTCCTCGCAATATGAATCTCGCCAAAGAAAATATGGCCTATGTTTCGTGGAATTGCCGTACATATGGTAATCAGGCAACCCAAAATTTGCCAAGTTTAAGTAGTAGGGCGATCGCAAATTCATTGAGTGAAGGCAATTGGGTGGGCTGGTACAATCTTAATCTGGACCCTACCAGCGGCGACGGCTATTTCAACTGGAAGAACAATACAGTGCGTCTGATGCAGCTTTATGCATATTATGCGTTTGACGGCGCCGAGATTGCAACACCTACCGGTTATTATAAGAAAACGGGGGATGGATCCTATGATCCTAACCGTCACGAGTATGACGGATTTTACTCAGGCTCTGACTGGAGGGATTATCTGCCTGCATCTGAATAGCAGTCAGGTCTTCTGACCTCTGAAAGAAGATTTCCGGGGAACCCGATTCCACAGCAATGCGGGTTAAGGGCTCCCCGGATTTTTTCATTTCGGGGCATGTATGGAATTTTTGTCGGCGCAGTGATTTTCTTCAAGATTTTTTCTCCGAAAGATTTTTGTGTATCCACATGTTTTCCAGTTGGTTGCGCGGCATGGGTATCCTTGAAAGTGCAAGGACGATGTATTTCGTCATCCAGGAGGCATCCCTTGTAAATGTCGTCGCCGACATGTACAACAACTGCGCATGGCCTGTATGGGATGACTTCAAAGAGGTGGCAGACCTTTCTACATTCACTATGGAAGTTCTCTTGAACGGTACTGCGTTTACTAATGACAGTTATGTACATACTGTAATGGGCATAGAGGACTGCTTCCTTATCCGTGTAGGCGATACTACGATTCCGAAGAACCAGATACAGATCGCATATGCAAGGATGGATGAAGAGGGCAGCACCACATATAGAGGCTCTGTAACAGATGCAGCACTGCAGCTGAAGACCGACCGCTGGTATCATCTTGCCGTCACATTTGACCATGGCGCTATCTCCGTATATCTTGACGGAGTGCTCAAGGCTACAGGAGACAGCTCTACAGGTGATGTCCAGAGGACCTCAGTCAATTTCCAGGTGCCTCATTCAGACGAATCCGACGGCAAGCCACGTTGCTTCTGGGTCGGTTATTCCTATGACAAGGCAAGAAGCTTCAACGGCCAGATGGCAGAAGTACGTCTCTGGAACAAGGCTCTCACTGCTGAGGAAATCAATGCTGAAAACCATTTCTACAAGGTCCGTAACCCGGAATCAGATCCAAGTCTTCTTGCTTACTGGAAGTTCTGCGACGGCCAGGGCAAGACAGTCAAGGATTATTCGATGTATGGCAACAACCTGACTGCCGAGCAGGATATAGTATGGAAGAATGTTTCGCTTCCTGCAAAGTAGGCTTATAGTATAGAAAATCTTAATTAACAATAACACAGATACTTTTAACTCTTTTTAAATCTTATGAAACGATTTGTACAGATTGTTGCATGCCTCGCATGCGCACCGGCTCTTCTCTTTTCATGTAAGGAAGGTCCGGCTGACAATGGGCTCAATACTCTTGAAGTGAGTCCATCTGAAAATATTTCCTTCGCTGCGACCGGCAACGAAGCTGTCACATTGACTGTGACAACTGATGCCGACAGCTGGGATTTCACAGCACCTGAGTGGGTAGAAGCTACAAAGACAGACAATGCCCTCATGGTGAATGCTCAGGACAATACGACTGAATCATCACGTGTAGGCCGTATCGAATTCACTGCAGGCAATGCAGAACCTGTGAAGATCTCTGTAGTACAGGCTGCTGGTTCAGGCTCTTCAACTGACGGAAATGCATCAGTAGTCGATGCTGCAACCGGAACTTCTGACGGCACCGTTACTGTGAATTTCAAGACTCTCTCAGAGATTCCTTCAGGAGAGGCTCAGGTTAAGGTAGTGCTAGCAGAACCTGCTTCGCAGACAGTTACTGTTACTCTGTCTCTCGACCCTCAGTATCTTGAGGAATACATCCTCCTCCACGATGACATGAACTGTGAGCTCTTCCCGGAGTCAGCAGTCAGCTTCTCTTCAAAGACTGTCACCGTTGCAGCAGGTGAGACTGAGTCAGATCCTGTGACCCTCACACTCAATGCATCAGCTGAAGGTCTGATGTCTAATGTCAAGTATCTTGTCCCTGTCATGGTGTCAGATGCTTCCGGAGCAGCTTTCTCTACTTCAGGCAGCAGGGTCAACTTCATCTTCCAGAGACATCTTGAGAAAGAGGTCAAGAATGTCGTATACTTTGAAGTCAACGACTGCAACCCTCTCAATGCAATCGAGTATCTTCTTGAAGACGGTACTCCGTTCTTCGATGCAGTGATCCTCTTCGCAGGCAACATCAACTACAATTCTACTGTTGATCTCGTATACCTTTCAAACAACCCTAATGTGACTGCACTTCTTGAGGGGACTGACACATTCCTCCAGCCTATCAGGGAGAAGGGTATAAAGGTATATCTTGGCCTTCTCGGAAACCATGATGCCGCAGGACTCTGCCAGCTTTCTGACTGGGGCTCCGAGATGTTCGCTAAGCAGGTCGCTGATGCAATGCTCGAGTACAAGATTGATGGTGTGAACCTCGATGACGAGTACTCTAGTGCTCCTATCATCGGCAACAAATGGTTTACAACCAGATCTTCTGCCGCAGGAAGCCGTCTCTGCTACGAGCTCAAGAAAGCTATGGCTGAGACCTGTCCTTGGGATACTGAAGTTTCTGTATTCAGGTATGGTAGCCTTAGTTCACTCCTCTCTGTCGATGGTGTCGACTGCAGCGAGTTCGTTGACTTCTGGGTTGCAGACTACGGTGGATCTACGAGTCCTGCCGGCAAAATGACATATAAGCAGTGCAGCTATACCTCATGCCAGTGCAACTACGGTACATTCTATGGCGCAACTGAGTCAGAAGCTAAGAGTGCAAAGGAACGGGGCTACGGCTGGTGCATGTGGTTCGCATTCGACCCTTCAGGCACAGGTACAGTTCCTAACAATTATTCAAGTTCATTCAATGCGATGTCTAAAGTTGCAAAAGGCCTCTACGACATGGAACTCATGAGACCTACCGGCGTATGGGACAAGATCAGCGAGGGCCACTACAGTGATGTAAGACGTGCAATGTAATTTATGATTCAGCTGCTATGAAAAAATATATTATGATCCTTGCAGTGGCAATGACAGCATTGTACGGCTGCAAAGAAAATCAAGTAAACGAGACTCCTGAGGCAAAGGACGAGATCAGTGTCGCTCCTGAGACAGCCTCATTCACAAAAGACGGCGGCAGCCAGCAGGTTATGGTCACCAGTTCAGGTGAGTGGACACTTTCTGCTGCCCAGGAATATGACTGGATTACAGCAGATGTCGCTTCAGGTGAAGACGGTGATGTCGTTACATTCAAAGCATCAGAAAACTACACCGGTGAGCAGCTTATAGCTGACTTTACATTCAAGTGCGGCAATGCCGAGGCTTCGTTCACCGCAGTATCGGAGTCAGGAGAGGCTATGTATCTTACCCTTGTCTCTGCTTCTGACCTGGAAATCGGATATCAGTCATCCAGGGTTCAGGTTGAAGTTTCAACAAACCTTTACTACAGGTCCCTTACTGCAGATTTCGGTGGAGCAAACTGGATCACATCCAATGCGACAACCCAGACTGACCGAGGTGCAATCCTCAATCTTGATGTAGCTGCAAATGAAGGTACTGCAAACCGTGAGGCACAGATTACAATCAGTGGTGAAGGCTGCAAGCCTCTCACTGTTTCCCTCGTCCAGAGGGCTCAGCCTTTCATTACTCCTGAGAAGACAGCGTACTATCTTTCACTTGAGGATACTGAAGTGAGCATTCCTGTTTCTGCTAACGTCGCTTACGATGTGAAGACAGATGCAGACTGGCTCAAGTACGAAGGCAATACCGACGGTGCAGAATCATTTACCATGAGCACAGCAACTGAGGGCAGAAGTGCTGTCGTAACATTTACTGAGAAAAATCCTCTCGAGGGCGTCGAGCCTGTTGTCGCTACTGTGACTGTCTCACAGAAGGATGCGGCTCTTGTCAACTGGGCAATTAACATGTCTGATGCACGCCTCTTCCCTGAGCAATGGAACAATGCAGCACCGCTCAATAATATGAGTGCTGTCACAATCGAGGCTTTGATACGACCGGACAACTTCGAGAAGGGCGGTTCAGGTACTCTTTCTACCATCATGGGTATCGAAGGTGACTTCCTTGTACGTATCGGAGATGCCAGTGTGCCTAACAACCAGATCCAGATAGCTACAGGGAGCGGTAACTATACCGATTCTAGGCTCCAGCTCAATACCGGTGAATGGTATCATCTTGCAGTTGTCTATGACAATGCCGCACATAAGCTCTATTGCTACCTCAATGGCAAGCTTTGTCTGGATTCATTTACAGCTTTAGGATCAATCAGTTTCGGTGTTGAGCGCGGAAATGAGACCGGCTCATGGGGTAATGTGACCAGAGTCTTCTGGATAGGCTATTCATATGAGCCTGTCCGTGACTTTGAAGGTCTTATGACAGAGATGCGTATATGGAACAGGGCTCTGTCTGCAGATGAGATCAATTCAGAGAACCACTTCTATACTGTCGATCCAAACTCAGAAGGACTCGTGGCATACTGGAAGTGCGATGAAGGCCAGGGTACTACAGTGAAAGATTACTCTACTTCCGGCAACGACTGCATCGGCCAGGTCGGCCTGCACCAGGAAGGAAGCGGAAGCAATATCTACACAACAGGAGAAAAGAAGATCAACTGGGTAGAGGTCAGCCTTCCGTAAGCGATCATCGAACGTCGCTGATCATCTCTAGGTCAGCGAATTGACTATAGAAGAGACTGTCTGGATGCATTATGCCGAAAGGCAGCCTCTTTATTCGTCCTAAGGGAACATTGCCCCTTAAGGTGATAACATCATATTATAAAAAATAAAAAAGAACATATTTCCATGAAAAGAATTTTCAAGACGATGGCCTTGTCTGCTATAGTCATTGGCATGTTGGCTTCCTGTCAGAAAAATAAGCAGCCTGTACAGGATACTCTTGAGGTGACGCCGACTGAACTGACTTTTGCCGGTTCAGACAATGAAGATGCTGTCATTGAGGTCAAGACCGGTGCTCCGGAATGGAATTTCTCTGCTGACGGATGGATTTCAGCCACAAAAGACGGGTCTCGGCTTATTGTAAATGTGTCCGACAACCCTGAATATTCCGTCAGGACAGGAAAGATCCTTTTCACAGCAGGCTCAGCTAAATCGGTACGTGTGGATGTAAGGCAGGATGCCAGGGTGAAAAGTTCTCTGGAGCTTTCTACAGAGACAATCGAGGCCGGGAGCGACGGCGGACGGTATGAAGTGACTGTTACCTCTGCAGAGAAATGGACTGTGTCAGGCTCATGTGCCTGGTGTACGCTTACCCCTACTGAAGGAAAGAGCGGAGACAAGATAACAGTCGCTGTACTTGGCAATGATACTGAAGAGATCCGTACGGCTGAGTTCAAGGTAACATCTGGTACCGTGACAAAGAAGCTGACAGTAGTTTCTACACCTGTTTACTTCATGATGCTGTCTGATCCTGAATCAGGAGAAAAGACATTTGACTCAGCCGGAGGAAATTTCAATGTAGTCCTAAGGACAAACATGCCGGCTGAAGACATTAAAGTGAAGATTGACAGCGGTGACGGCTGGGTGACTGCATCCCAGGCTTCTTCAACTTCTTCTGGAGTGACTTATGCTGTCAAGGTCTCATCAAATGAAAGCTATGTGTCGCGTAAGGCATATCTGACTTTCTATGCTGAAGGATCCGGCCAGGCTACAGTATCTGTCAGCCAGGCGCAGAAGAACCTTGTCGAGGTGACATATCCTTCTTCCGGGGAATATTCCCTCGCTACTGAGGCCACTGAGATCTCAATAGCAGTCAGGACAAACCTCTTTTCAACTCTTACAGTCACCACTCCTGAGTGGATATCATCTTCAGCCGATCCGGAATTCATTTCTGAGGAAGACGGACTGTCTACTTACAGATACCGTTTTGGCATATCTGCAGCATCAGGCAGCCGGGCAGGGAACATAACATTCAAGTATGAACAGTTCGAGGCCAGAGTGACGGTCTCCCAGATAAGTGATGAAGCAGTCTATGCTACAATACCTGATGAAGTCTTCAGAGAGCTGCTGTTCGATAATGAATATATAATGAGCAAGGACAGCGAAGAGGTTGAGCTCACTGCAGAAGGCCAGGCAGCTACATCTTTGGATTTCAGTTTCTATACCAGAGTTACGACACTCGAAGGCATTGAAGCATTTACGAATCTGACCAGCATCAACCTTTCCGGCTGCAACAATATCCCTGTCGTCGATATCTCCGGACTCCACAACGTGGACTATCTCTCGATGGGCAACTGCGGATACACAGAACAGATCATCCTTGGAGACAATCCTGTGACTTCCTTTAGCTATGGGTGGTATACTGATGTCTATGTCTCATCTGTATCGATTTCCGGAAGCAGACTTGAGTCTCTTGACGTCTCCAACCCTTACTCTTATTTCGGGGATTCATGGTCTGTCCTTGATGTCACAGGCTGCCCTGCCCTGAAATCCATCAATTCACAGCGGGAGGCTAGCCTTGTGATATATGTGACCCAGGAGCAGAGGGACAGGATAACAAATACCGGAAACGGTGTCCTGACCGTCAGATAGGGGTTGGGATAATTAATGAGTTTCTGTTTCTCTATTATAAAATATAATTAAATTTTCTAATTGTATAGAAATTCATTATCTTCGCGCCCCGATTTGAAACAGTTGTATATTTTAAAATAACCATATAAAAGGATATTGACACTTATGAAGAAGATTTTTGCAATCGGTGTAGTGCTGCTTTCATTGGCAGCCTGCAAGAAAGAAGCACAAGAGCCACAGACTCCTGCAGAGCCAGATAAGATTTCTGTGTCTCCGGCAAGCCGTACTGTAGGCGGAGACGGCGGAACAGCTACAACTACTGTGACAAGTTCATCCGAATGGACACTCGAGGCTGCTGATGGAAAGACATACGACTGGATAACCGCTGACAAGAATTCAGGCAAGAGCGGCGAGACAGTTACATTTGAGGTAGACCCGAATTCGGATGCAGACAAGACCGCTTCCTTCGTCTTCAGATGCGGAAAGGCAGAGGCTTCCTTTACTGTAACATCTACAGCAAAAGAAGTAGTCATACCGGAACTGACCTTGAAATCAGAAAGCCCTGTCGCTGTCGGATATGAATCAGGCGAATTCACAGTTGAACTCTCTCTGAAGAATGTGGAAGACGTTTCAAAGCTTGAAGCTAAAGCCAACGACAGCTGGGTGTCGTTCTCATCACCGGCAACTGCAGGTGCTGAAGCTGAGACAGCTGTCATGAAATTCACTTATGAGGCCAATGACAATACTGAAGCAAGAGAGACAGAGATCACCATCTCTTATCCGAATGCTGATCCTGTAGTTGTCAAAGTGCAGCAGACAGGCAAGCCTGCTACATCGATAGTGATTACATCGGAAAAGAATATCAGTGTCGAATACACGGAAGGTACTTTCCGGGTTGAACTTGAAACTTCCAACGATGTCTCAGTCAGTGGCATCTCAGGAAATTCCGATGTCGCGTGGATCAAATATATCGGTACAGATTTCGGGGCTCCGGGCACTGCTGTCATGAACTTCTCCTACACAGCTAATGATGCTTCAACAGCCAGGGAAGCTACCGTGACTGTCAAATATGACGGCAAGGAATATGGTACAGTCACTGTCGCGCAGAAAGGAATGCCTGAAGTTGCCGGTGACCCTCTCATCACGAAGGCCCTCTATATGACCGGATATTGTGCCGGATATGGCTATAATGGATGGACAAATAAAGAAGTAATGAAATTCGGTAAAACCATATCTGTGGAGATGCTTGTAAAGCATGAAGGTGAATTTGACGATTCAATAGGTTCTTTGTTCGGTACCGAGAGACGTTTGCTTATCAGACACGGGGACAGTGGCACCAAAGGCAAGTGGGAGCTTGTGTATGGTCTTAACGCGACGAATTATTATGGTGAGAACAGTGAAGCAAAAGTTAAGTCTTCAGTTGAACTGCCTGCAGATAAATGGGTACATATCGCCGTTGTCTTTGACGAAGCAAGCAATACTGTCTTATTGTATCAGGACGGCCAGGAAGTCGGTAGAGACCAAATAAATTCTGATATCAAATCTATCGATTTGAATGACAGCTACTTCGCTAATAGGCAAAATCAGCAGTTCTATCTTGGTCGTTCGTATGACAATGGCCGAGGCTTCAAAGGACTCATGTCTGAAGTACGTGTGTGGAGCAAGGCCCTTACAAAGGAAGAAATCAATTCCACGAATCATTTCTATACTGTCGATCCTGAATCAGAAGGACTTGTAGCGTATTGGAAATTGAATGATGGAGAGGGAACAGCGGCCAAAGATAATACAGGCAATGGTAATGATTTAAGCATAAAACAACTTTACGGAGATGATCCGGCGTCTCAAATATGGGGGGCTGGAGCAAAATGGGTTGATGTCAGCCTTCCTGAATAATCAAGTCAAAGCTGAATAGTTATTATTATATTGACTGTCCGCAGGTTCAGATGCCTGTGGACAGTTTTTTATTGTAGATTTAGCTGATGTTGTAGATTTTTATCTTTCTATGATTAAAATTTATGAAATTATTATTAAATTTGAAGCTGTATAGTTTATAAATGATAATATCACTATAGTTTATAACTAATAACTAATAACTAATAACTGATGAAAAAAATCTTATTGCTAGCTGCGGCTCTGCTTGCATTTGCAGGCTGCAAGGAAAAGGAAGTTCAGCCGGAACCACAACCACAGGCTGATGAAATCTCAGTATCCCCTACGACCCGTACAGTGGGTGGTGAAGGCGGAGAAGTCAGTGTGACAGTGACAAGTACTGCTGACTGGACATTGGCATCAAAAGGGAACGCAAAGTATGACTGGGTTACGTCCAGCAAGGCTTCAGGCAAGAGTGGAGACAAGGTTGTCTTTAAAGTAGATCCGAATACTGATGCAGAAAAAACAGCAGAATTCATTTTCAGCTGCGGAGAGGCTCAGGCTACATTTACTCTTACATCCACTCCTCAGGAAGTTGTTATTCCTACTATAGAAGTAACTTCAGAAAAAACAGTCAAGGTCGGATATGAGAAAGGAACATTCCAGGTTACTCTCAAAGTCTCTGAGACTGTTGTTGCAACGGACCTTGAGGCGGAATCAACAGGTGACTGGATCACATTCGATGGTGCGGCTGCAGGTTCATCTGCCGGTACTGCTGTCATGAATTTCTCATATACTGAAAACAATGATGAAAAAGGACGTGAGGCTACTCTTACCATTTCTTATCCTAATGCTGATTCACAGACAGTCACTGTAAATCAGGAGGGCGCACCGGCCACTTCAATTGTGCAGACATCTCCTCGAGATGTCGAATTGGGGGCTGAAGCCGGGACCTTGGACGTGACATTCAATATATCTGCCGATGTTGATTATACCAAGCTTGAAGGTGCTGTCGGCAAGGCAGATTGGATATCTTGCAAGGGCGTAAGCCAGCCGGAGGCAGGAAAAGCTGTCGTTACTTTTGAATATCAGGCAAACACTACATCTGAAGCCAGGACAGCTACCCTTGCTGTAAACTATAATAGCCAGGGATATGGTGTGATTTCTGTCACCCAGAAAGCCGGTGATGAAGAGCCTGAGCCTGTTCAGGGAGATTACGTCGCATATATGAAAGACCACTGTGCTTCTCCTGCATATGTATCTACCGCTTCTGAAATCAGCCAAATTGATTGGAATAAACCGGATGTTTTGAAATTCGGCAAGACTATAACAGTTGAGTTGCTGGTTAAGCATGATACAGAGTTTGAAACAAGTGGTTATGGCAAGTGGGACGGTACTTGGGTCAATACTATTTTTGGTATTGAAGGTCTTTTCCTGATCAGACAAGGTGACAATAAGTCAAATTATCCACAGTGGGAGCTTGTCTATTGCTATTCTAAACCGACCTCAGAGAACCCTAATGCAACTGCAGAAGAAAAATATCAGTCTTCTAAAGGATTGCCTGGTGGAGAATGGGCACATCTGGCAGTCGTAGTTGACGGCGATGCCAATAAGGTGACTTTGTATCAGAACGGAGAAGAGGTCGTCAGTGGCGCTATAAATGCTAACGCATTGGATATTGATTTTACACAGATAATACCAGGCTGGAAGCAGGATCAGTCGTTCTCATTAGGCCGTTCATCAGATAACGCCAGGGATTTCTGCGGTGCTATGTCTGAAGTCCGCCTATGGAACAGAGCCCTTTCTCAGGATGAGATCAAAGCTGCCGGACATTTCTATTCTGTAGATCCAGCATCTAACGGTCTTGTCGCATATTGGAAGATGAATGAAGGATCAGGCACATTGTTCCATGACTATACCACGAATGGCAATGACCTTACTGCGTATAAGATTATCGACAATACTACTGCGGCAGGCAAGTATGGTCTGGACAATTGGGAAGTAAAGTTTGACGGATGGCAGAGTGAACTTCCTGAGGTAGATGGTTTCCCAAGATAATAACAGGCAAGTCCTTACTGGACTTTAAGATTGAATAACATTCAGGCAGGGATGTCGCATTACATTCATATAATGGATGATATTGCTCCGTCCCTGCCTTTTTATCCTATTTATGAAAATATATTATAAGATCCTGGCCCTGCTTAGTGCCGTGGCTTTTATTTTTCCGGTAGTATCATGTCAAGAAGAAAAGCTTGAGCCGGATCCTGAATCAGGCGAGGAACAGCCTGAGCTGAACTTTACCGTGTCTTCAGATAAAATAGAGGCTGAAGCACAAGGCGGGGAGTATTATCTGACTGTTACTCCAGCAGACATTGTCCGCGTGTCCTATGATAAAGATGCAGAATGGTTCACGGCCGGACTGCTGATAGGTGCAGAAACAGAAAATCTCAAGATTTCCGTAAAGCCTAATGAGGATAAGGAATCCCGTAGCGGGGAAGTGACTCTCAGTGCTGAGGGTTGTGACGATTTCATCGTAATAGTCACTCAGTCCGGTGCCTTGAGCGGAGAATGTGAACTCCTTTCGTTCGGTATAGATGCTTCTGCGAATGGTCTGGATACTTCTATAAAATTTGATTTCGATAAGGCTGCCGGCACTCTGGATGCCATGTATCTCAAATGGATCGACAAGAGTGATCCAGAGATGCTTGTTCCGGTATTCGACTTTACCGGTGCCGGTGTCTATGTCAATGATCAGGAAGTCATTTCTGGAAAGACTGCAGTGTCATTCGCAGAGGATTTCACTCTGGTAGTCAAGGCTGAAAACGGTGATTCCAAGGAATATACAGTGAGTCTGAACTGTCCTCAGATCAATACCGAGCTTCCTGTGCTCCGGCTTCAGCCGGAAAGGGAGATAGTTGACAAGGAGAATTATGTCAATACAAAAGTGACTCTCTATAGCCCGTTCACAGACTCCGGATGGTGGAGTCCGGACGATGAACCGGTTGAGGTAAGAGGCAGGGGCAATTCTACCTGGATACTCCCGAAGAAGCCTTACAGGCTCAAGTTCCCGGAGAAGGTGAGCCCTATCGGGCTTGACCATACAAAGGCCAAGAGCTGGGTGATCCTAGCCCATGATATGGACAAGTCCCTGCTCCGCAATCATCTTGCTTTTGCGGTTTCACGTATACTTTTCAATCCGTCTGAAGGCTACCATGATCCGTCTGCAATCCTTTTCACACCGTGCTCACAGTTCGTGAATGTATATATGAACGATGAATATCACGGTCTTTACCAGATGAGCGACCACATGGAGCAGAGGGAAGGCAGGATTGCAGTCGAGGAACTTACCGACAAGGACGGGGCTGATCCGGAAAAGATCACCGGTGGCTATATTGTGGAGACTGACCTTCATGAAGGCAATCATTTCTCTCCGAGGAAAGGAATCAAGATGAGCTACAAGTATCCTGATGATGAAGAGTATGATCCGGCACAGTATGAATATATAACGAATTTCATCGGACAGATGGAGGCGGCCTTGTATTCATCTGATTTCAAGGATCCCCAGAACGGATGGAGAAAATATCTTGATGAGAAGACTCTCATTGACTTCATCATTGTCAAGGAATTCTGCGGAGACCTGGACGGCTACACAAGTACCTACATGTACAAGCGCCGCGGAGTAGACAAGCTTTTCTTCGGTCCTATATGGGATGTTGACAAAGGCTGGGATAATGACAAGAGGATCCCTCATTATGAATATCAGCCGAAGAGCAGCCTCATGATGTTCGCCGGATTCTGGATGCCTGCCTATGTGCAGTACGACTGGTTCCAGAGACTCTGGGATGATGAGACATTCCGCCAGGATGTTTCCCAAAGGTGGAATTCAGTAAGGGACAGGCTTGTGTCAGAGGTCAATAGTATACTCAATACTCAGCCGGAAGCCATGAAGAAGGCAATCGAGGCTAACTTTGAAGTCTGGCCGTTCTATTATCAGGCCAGTGAGGAGGCCAATATGCCTGCGGAGACTTATCCGGAAGAGATAGAGCGTATCCGTCAGTTGACAGATACAAGGGCAGATCTCCTTGACGATCTTTTCAGATAGGGACTTAGACCTAGGATGACAATCCTGGCGCGGATCTTGATATTGGCCTCGCCGGGATTTGTCTTTAGTTATACTCCCTGGGATCTGTCATTGATTATAATTGATCGGAATCTGTCATTGGTTATAATTGATCTGAATCCTGTTAAACTATACAACTATGGGAATTTTTTCTGCTGTTCTTCCTCTGATGCTGCTTGCATCAGCATTTGCCGACGGTGTATCTTCACCGTCATCAACATACTTCGTTCAAGACAGAGCCATTGAGTCCATCGCAGATACATGCGAAGCCGAATCTGTATATGACATAGAGGTTATAGCTGCGTTACCTTCAGGTCGTGGCCAGGTTATCCTGACCAGTCCATATTCACTGAAGGTATCTAGGGATACAGTAGAGTCGGCTCTTCCATATTACGGGCGGGCTTATAACGTGCCTTATGGTGGAGGTCGTGGACTCTTTTTCTCAGGGCGTCCGGAGGAATACAGCGATGTGGAGACTAAGCCTGGGCAAAGGAAGATAAGTTTCAAGGTCAGGACAGATGAGGATCTCTGCAGTTTTGCCGTTACAATAGATTGCAGGGGCGATAAGCAGGGGGGCGAAGACTGTACTGCATTCATTACAGTTTCATCCGGACAACGGCAGACTATTTCCTATAGAGGACGTGTCGTCCGATGATCCGGGATCAGGTCTGCAGACTTGGTCACGGCATGACGTTTTCT
>JADIMK010000095.1 GCA_017694785.1 Candidatus Cryptobacteroides intestinigallinarum | reverse complement strand
TCGGCCGCACAATTCCAGATGGCGCAGAAAGACGGCAAACCGCTCTACAGGGCAGTCATGGAAGAGATGATGTCGATATCTACTCCGGACAACATGATGTTTGTAGTCGGGGCGACAAAGGCGGACAAGCTTTCGGAGATAAGGGAATTCTGCCCAGACAATTTCCTGCTTGTACCAGGCGTCGGAGCACAGGGCGGATCAGCCGAGGAAGTGATGAAATACGGTTCCAATGAAAAGGGAGGACTGCTTATAAACTCTTCCCGAGGCATCCTCTATGCCGACGGCACTGAAAAGTTTGCGGAAGCAGCTGCCGGGAAGGCAGCACAGACTGCTTCGTTCTGAGTCAGTCTTATTCAGAAGCATTACAGGCTGATTTCAGATCTGGCCTTTTTCAACAACAGCTGCAAGACCTCCTTCTCCTGTCTCCTTGTACAGTGAAGGGAGGTCTTTTCCTGTACGTTTCATCACCCTTACGACCTGGTCGAAGGACACCCTGTGCAGGCCGTCTGTATATGAGGCATATATGTTTGCATCGAGCGCTCTTGCAGCAGCATAGGCGTTCCTTTCGATGCAAGGGATCTGTACAAGCCCGCAGACGGGATCGCAGGTCATGCCGAGATGGTGCTCAAGGCCCATTTCCGCCGAGTATTCGATCTGTGCCGGACTGCCTCCCATAAGCTGGTTGGCTGCAGCGGCTGTCATTGCGCATGCTACGCCGACTTCTCCCTGGCAGCCTACTTCAGCACCTGATATCGAGGCGTTCTGCTTGACGACATTGCCCACAAGGGCTGCTGTCGCAAGTGAACGTATGATACGCTTCTCGCTGTATCCGTATACGTTCCTGAGATGGTAGAGCACAGCTGGCAGCACTCCGCAGGAGCCGCAGGTAGGGGCAGTCACGATTGTGCCGCCGGAAGCATTCTCCTCGCTGACTGCAAGTGCATAGGCGAAGATGAGACCTCTGGTGCGGAGTACATCCTTGTAGCCTTCAGCTCTCACATAATAGCTTGCCGCCTTCCTCCTAAGATGAAGAGGTCCCGGGAGGATGCCTTCCTTGTCCAGACCACGTTCAATCGCATCGCACATGGCAATCCATACGGTCTCAAGGTAGTCCCAGACATCGTTGGGCTCATGCATCTGCACATATTCCCAATAGTTCCTGCTGTTGGTGTTGCACCAGTTGAGCAGGTCAGTCATGTTGTTGAGAGGATAGATTTCAGGAGAATCGTCGACGGGAAGCTGGTCACAGGTGATGCTGCCTCCGCCGATGCTGTAGAATGTCCATTCTTCGTGCTTTTCTCCATTCTCGTCTACAGCCGCAATGGTCATTCCATTGGGATGGCCCGGAAGGAATATCTTCGGCTGCCATTCTATTTCCGTGGTCCCGGCTTTTCCGAGCTCGTCATTGATGGCTACGTCAGTGAGGTGGCCTTTCCCGGTGGCTGCAAGTGATCCATAGAGGGTGACATGGAAGCGGTGTACGTCAGGATGATGCTCCCTGTATGTCTTCGCTGCTTTCTGCGGGCCCATTGTATGGCTGCTCGACGGACCTGTGCCGATCTTGTATATTTCCTTGATTGATTTCATCTCTTTTCCTCCGAAAAGCGGATTCCTCGTCTCTTTCCAGAGTGTCCGGAATCCGCGGGTGCAAACATAGCAAAAATTTCAGATTCTGTCTTTCTTCACGGCGAGATATTTCATTGCTCCTATGGCATCTGCAGCAATCCAGCCTATCGGGATCGACCACCAGATCCAGTCGAGTCCGAAGTCCGGTGCAAACGCATAGGAAATGGCGACTCTCAGCCCTAGGGATATTATTGTCAGTACCAGGGAAAATCCCGGCCGGCCGACAGCTCTGAAAAGTCCGTAGAAAAGGAAGAGCCAGGCTATCCCGACATAGAAGCTGCCTTCAATCCTGAGGTATCGGACTCCGTAAGCAATCACATCCGGTTCATTGCCTGTGAAGGCCTTCATCAGAAGAGGGGCAGCTGCAAAGATGCATACAGACACTGCCAATGCATATGCGCCTGAACACAGAAAAGCGCTCTTCACGCCTTTCCTTATCCGGTCGGCCTTTCCAGCTCCGTAGTTCTGGGCCACGAAGGTGGAAAAAGCATTGCCGAAGTCCTGTACGGGCATATACGCGAATGCATCTATCTTCACTGCAGTGGCAAATGCGGCCATCACGGCCGTGCCGAAAGTGTTGACCAGTCCCTGGACCATCAGGATGCCGAAATTCATGACAGACTGCTGGATACAAGTCAGGAAAGAATAGCTTGATATCAGGGTCAGTCCTTTTCTGCTGATGCTCATGTCTTCTTTCCTCGGAATCAGTTCCCTGTATTTGACTAGCGTGTACCAGGCAAGGGCTGCTGCCGAAAAGCCCTGCGAGATGACAGTGGCGAGTGCAGCTCCTCCTGTCCCCATACCGAAGCCTGGGATCAGAAGCAGGTCCAGGACTATATTCATCAGGACCGAAATGCCGAGGAACCACAGTGGAGTGGCTGAGTTGCCTATTGATCTGAGGAGGTATGCGAAAAAATTGAAGATGAATGTCAACGGGATGCCTGCACATACTATAGCCAGATATATCCTTGTATCGTGGAATATTTCCATGGGGACATTCATCAGCCTTATGGCAGGATCAAGCAGGAGAAGTATCAGGAAAGTGACAGCAAGGGTCACGGAGCCTATGAGGATGAATGCCGTGAATACGCTTCTGCGCAGACCGGCCTTGTCTCCGGCACCTGTCTTTATCGAGAAGAGTACGCTGCTACCCATGCATAGACCGATGATTACAGACAGCAGGAAAGTGGTCAGGGAATATGAGCTCCCGACTGCAGCAAGTGCTCCCGGACCGATGAACCGACCGACAATAGCTGTATCGGCTATGTTATAGAACTGCTGGAGAAGGTTGCCTAGAGCCATAGGAAGAGCAAACCGGAGGATGGAACTTGTGATCCTTCCTCCGGTCAGGTCAATCTCCCGATGGCTTGTCAGGCTTCTCAGTCCCATTGCATCCTTATTCTGTCCATGATGTCCATGACTCTTAGAGTCTCTTCATGAGGCATGAACTCTGTCTCGATACGGCCTTGGCCGATGGCATCGATGCAGGCCTGCACCTGGTATTCGAAACCTGTTATCTGCTCAGGTGCATGGAGAGTCTCAATCAGCACATGGTCTGCGGAATATATGTCTGCCTTGAGCGGATCGTTGATGTTGTCCAGGACGACATACCCGTTGTCGCCTCCAATGATAGCCTGCCGTTCGCTTGCGCAGCTGGCTGTGGCTTCAAGTACGGCCATCTTCCCGTCCGGCCAGGCGAGAGTGATGCTGTCCTGCAGGTCAACTCCTGTCTCTGCCTTTGTACATGCCGATGTCAGCCTTGAAAAACCGTCGCCGAACATCATAAGGGCGAAGTTTATCACATATACACCGAGATCCAGGAGAGCCCCGCCACCAAGCTCCGGACGGATGATGCGTTCCCTGTCGGCCACAGGATAGCCGAGATGTGCTGTGATCATCATCGGTTTTCCGATCTTTCCGCTGTCAATCAGATCCTTTACGGTCTTGCGGAATGGCATGTATCTGGTCCAGATGGCTTCAGCAAGGAATACTCCTTTCTCTCTGGAAATGGCAACGACTTCTTCTGCCTGCTTCCTGTCCAGCATGAAGGATTTCTCGCAGAGCACCGGCTTGCCTTTCTCCAGACACATCTTCACATGCTGGAAGTGCAGGCTGTGAGGGGTAGCTACATATATCAGCTGTACCTGAGGGTCTTCGGCAAGCTCTTCGTATGAGCCGTATGCCTTTGAGACCCCATGTACACGGGCAAACTTCTGCGCCTTTTCCAGACTTCTTGATGCTATGGCATAGGCCTGTGCCGAGTCCATCTTCCCGAGTGTATAGGCCATCTTTTCTGCAATATGGCCTGCTCCTATTATACCTACCTTGAATTTTTCCATATTAAAGATAATCTTCGAAATACATCGTGACCTTGTCCATGAGGTGGATCCTGTCCTTGCCGAGCACATTGTGCTGTGCGCACGGATACGGGAAGTAGTCCACCTGCACATTGTTCTTTATGCATTCCCTGATGAAGCTCAGGCTGTTTTCCCATACCACGACATTGTCAACGGCACCCTGACATATCAGAAGCTTGCCTTTCAGGTCCTTTGCCTTGGCGATGAGGCTAGTTTTCGCATAGCCTTCCGGGTTTACGGCAGGGCTGTCCATGTACCTCTCACCGTACATGACCTCATACCATTTCCAGTCTATCACCGGGCCTCCGGCCACAGCCACCTTGAAGATGTCAGGGTAGTTTGTGATCAGGGAGATCGTCATGAATCCTCCGTAGCTCCATCCGTGTACTCCTATGCGGTCCTTGTCTACATAAGGGAGGTCCATCAGCATCTTTATCCCGACCATCTGGTCTGCCATCTCCGCCTGGCCGCACTGTCTCCATATGGCTTTCTCGTATTCAGCTCCCTGGTTGAGTGTGCCGCGGTTGTCCTGGACATAGACGATATAGCCTCTCTGGGCCATGTACATCTCCCATGCGCGGAGCTCGGCGTTCCATGTGTCCTTCACAAGCTGAGAGTGCGGGCCTCCGTAGACGTAGAGGATCACAGGATATTTTCTGGAAGGGTCGAAGTCCTTCGGCCTGATCATCCTGTACCAATTGTCGTATTTGCCGTCTGCGCTCTTCACAGTACCGAGGACAGTCTCGCACCAGGCATATCTTTCAGCCGGGTCAGAGGCTTTGAAAAGGCCTGCGACGAGCTTGCCGTCGGCGGTGCGCAGATTGATTACGCCAGGCACGTCAAGACTAGTATAACAGTCTGCAAAGAACGAGCAGTCAGGGGACATAGTGATCTCATGCCATCCTTCTTCAAATGTCAGTCTCGTGCTCTTACCGTTGCGTGTATCGATTCTGAACAGGTGGTTCTGGGAAGGGGAGACCTCCGCCGAGGTGTAGTAGACATACCTTCCGTCGTTACCGACATAGGCCACGTCTGCGTCAATGCATGTCAGCCTCTTGACGTTCCCGTCGGTGTCGCATATATAGAGATTGCGGTAGCCGTCGCGGTTGTCGGTCCTGTATATGAATCTGCTGTTGCTTCCATTGAGGAACCAGATGACATCCTGTGGCTCGATATAGCGGCTGTTGTCTTCTGAAAGCACGGTCCTTATGAAATCTCCTGTAGAGGCATCATACATGTTGAGTCTCATGTGCTTCTGGCTGCGGTCAAGCACCTGGATGAAAATATATCTGCTGTCCGGAGACCATGTGATGTTGGTAAGGTACTGGTCATAGCCGAAGTCATCGGCTTTCACATACCATGTGGTGCATGACGCGAGGTCGAAGATGCCGAGAGTCACATTTTCAGAGGACATCCCGGCCATCGGGTATTTTATCTCGAAGAGGGACCCTGTCCTTGTGTTTATGTCCAGAAGAGGAAACGAAGTCACTTGAGACTCGTCCTTCCTGTAGAAAGCGAGTCTTTTCCCGTCCGGAGACCAGAAGATTCCACCGGTTATCCCGAATTCGTTCCTGCTTGTGAACTGTCCGTAGGTGATGTTGCTGTCAGTGCTTACAGCTACAGGAAGCACATTGCAGTTGCTGTCTGACAGATATAGGCTTTTCCCCATGGTAAACGCATACCTTCCTGAAGGGCCGGGCGTGATGTTTTCAGCATCTTCGGGAAACTCCGGTTCCTGCATTGCCGGCGCAGACTTGAGTGCCTTGGCTTTGCCTGAGACAGGATCAACCTGCCAAAGTGAGTCCTTTGATGCCATGTACAGGATGCTCCCGTCCCCGCTCCAGAGCAGATGTCTCCTTTCAGGATAGGCTGCTCCTGTATATATGGCTTCTTCCATTGTCAGAAGCCTTTGGCTGCTGTCATTCGCTGGCTTGATGCCGCGGATTCCTGTCTGTGCGTCAGCCTGCCATGCTAAAGCCATGGAAGCGCAGATGATCGCAGCTGAGACGATTTTTCGCAATGTATTTTCCATTGTTGCTGACATATTGACCTTCCATTATGTTTGAAACGCGCAAATTTATAAAATAACCTGATGAATTCATGCATTAATTCACTATCTTTCGGTTCCTGAAACTATTTAATCTTATATATTATGAGAAAAACAAGCATTGTATTGGCTGCCGCCGTCCTCTGTGCAGGTTTCCTGTCGGTGGCAGTGGATCTGATGGCGTGTACGGGTATATCCCTGAAGGCAAAGGACGGCGGAAATGTCTACGCCCGTACCTGCGAGTGGGGCGGCAGTGACCTTGAAAGCAGATATGTTATCATACCGAGGAACTCTGTCACTGTATCTCTTACTCCTGATGGTCAGAACGGACTGAAGTACACGTCTAAATATGGTTATGTGGGGATCTCTGTATCACAGGATTCGTTCGTTACTGAAGGACTCAATGAAACTGGACTTTCAGCTGGGCTGTTCTTCTTCCCTGGCTACGGACAGTATGAAGCCTATGACAGCACGAAGACTTCTTCATCGATAGTAGATGTTGAGCTCACCGGCTGGATCCTTGCGAATTTCTCTTCAATTGACGAAGTGAAGGAAGCCATCGGCGACATCCATGTTGTCGCTCTCAGCGCCCAGTCCGGGACAGCGCACTGGAGGATAGCAGAGCCTTCCGGCAGACAGGTCGTGCTTGAAATCACTGACGGGACACCTCACTTCTTCGAGAACAAGCTCGGAGTGCTTACCAATTCACCTGGATTCGAGTGGCAGATGACCAATCTGAACAATTATGTGAACATATTCACCGGGTCTGCCAAGCCTCTTCAGCTGACTGATGAAGTCACCCTCTCACAGTTCGGTGCCGGAGCAGGGCTCCACGGACTTCCTGGAGACATCACTCCTCCTTCAAGGTTTGTCCGTGCGGCATTCTACAAGGCCACTGCACCTCAGTACGAGACTTCAGAAGAGACAGTCATCGAGACATTCCAGATACTCAACAATTTCGACATTCCTATAGGGATCGAGCATACTCCGGGACAGGCTCCTGAAGCTCTTCCGAGCGCTACCCAGTGGACTACCTCCACTGATCCGAAGGACATGAGGTTCTACTACCGTACGGCCTGGAATTCGACCATAAGATGCATTGATCTCAAGACGATTGATTTCTCCAAGGTCACAAAGCAGGTATATCCTCTTGACAAGGTGCGTGAGCAGCCTGTAGAGATGATAAAGGTCAGGAACAAGTGATCTCCCGGCCGTCCGGTCAGGCCAGATTATAATCATTATTCGGATAAATATCCATAAAGTTAAGCGGTGATTACAATTTAGTTACAGATTGTAATCACCGCTAAATTTTGATATGCAATAATTTGGAAAGGAACTATATTATTGTTATATTTGATACGGTATGAATTCAAAGGCGACAATAGCCGCCGTAAGTTAAACATTAAAATCTTTTGGCCATGATGGAAGATTACATCACTCGAGCAAGCAAGGCAAGGAGTGCCATTGAGGCGATACTTGCCGGCCTTTTCAAGATGTCCGACACTGCTTCTCAGGATGAAATCCGTGATTATGTGACTACAGAGCTCAACAAAAGCCTTGGCATTGATCTGACATCAGCGCTGTCTGATCCCGGATTCATTTCAGTCCTGGTCTCTGACTACGGTTTCGACGAGCGCGACCTTAACAAATTTGCTCAGATCCTGTATTCGATGCTCAAATCTGACGATGGGTCTGACGATGTCCACAATTCCTATGCAAAGGCAATTGTAGCCATCAACAAATGGCTGGAAGGCAAGAATGTCCCTTTCTCCAAGACACGCCATTATGTACTGGAGGAAATGAACCGTTATTTCTGATTATCATGCATATTCCGACGGGCTGTCCTGGATACTCGGACGGCCCGTCTTACCATAGGATCCTTTCTCTTGAGAGCGGCATTGTCATGCATCTCGCTCCACCGCCGCCACGCGGAAGTTCCGATCCTGCTATTGTTATGGCACATTTGCCTTCTATGGCCGATCTTCCAGATATCACGTCTTCTGCAGATATCACATTGAATCCGTTCATGTCAAGTTCTTCAAGGGTGTGAATATTACGCCCGTAGGTGAGTATCTGCCCAGGGGCAATGCAGAATGCGTTGGCTCCGCTGTGCCATTGTTCTCTCTCCTGGTCCCACTCATCGTCACCTCCGCATATGACCGGCTTGAGGTCGACTCCGAGCTTCTTTAGAGCCTTCAGGATATTCGGTTCGGATTTTATTGAAGTCACTTTACCGTCAGCTATGACAATATGTACTGTCTGATACTGGATGTTGTTGAGCATCAGAGGCTCGAATATCATGCATCTGTCGCGGTCCAGCATTGTGAAGACCATGTCAAGATGTATGAATGACTCAGGGCTGTGGGGTATCTGCTGCACAATGACATGGCAGATTCCTTCCGGATGCGCCTTCCTGTATCTTTCCACCATGAAGTCTATGCCCTGGGCTGTCGTCCTGCATCCGTTGCCGAGCAGGAGTATGTCATCTCTCACCACCAGGATGTCTCCTCCTTCCATTGCCACGGAAGCTCCTGCAGGCTGGAAATCATTTGCATCTGTGATCTTGCACTCGAAGCATCCGCTGTGGCGGTATATTGCATCCATTATCAGGGATTCCCTTAGCCTGACCTTGTTGGCCATCCGGCACACAAGGACGCTGTCTCCTATTGTGACAGCGGCATCGCGTGTGAAATAGAAATTGTAGAGAGGGTAGAGAGCGTAGTATTCGTTGGCAAGATAGGCCGAGAGGGTGTTGATTTCGGCAGGCAGTCCTTCGATGAGCACTGAAGCCAGATTGGCGGTGTCCATGTCCATGAGCTTCTCATAGTATGCTGCGGCGTCTTCTGCGACACATATACGCTGCAGGAGAGTTGCTCTGTTGTCCATGTCCTCAAGTACCTTTTCAAGCAGCGGGCCAACCTCATAGACCTTTGCTACCTTGGAAAGTACACCGTAGAGTCTGGAGTATTCCTTCTGTGCTATAGACAGATTGAGAATGTCGCTGTAGAGAGCCCTCTGCACATTGCGTGGAGTCATGTTCTCGACTTCTGCACCGGGAGTATGAAGCAGTACTGCATTCAGGGTGCCGATTTCTGACCTGATGTCAATCTTCAGTGGATCCATAATCTGCTCCTGTTCTGGTTTTCCTTATTTTCGCTAAGTTAGGCATTTTGTCAAATATTTTCAATATATTTGGGGCAGAAGGCCATAGGTGCACCTTTTTCTGTGTTGTCAACCAGTCAAGTGGCCGGAGTCAATTCAATTTTAGTTATGAAAAAGAAGATTTTCTGGATTGCCGGCATTGTTGTCGTCTTGCTTCTTGCCGCTTTTGTGTATGTGAAATTCTATTTCGTCTTCGGGGAAGGCGTCAAGGCAGGTGAACTGAATTTCGTCGT